>JAKAYU010000207.1 GCA_021809525.1 Pseudomonadota bacterium
GGCGGTGCCCAGATCCCGTACGAGTTCCTGAACCCGGCGGGTGCCGATGAAATCCACCATGATGCGTCTCCTGTCAGCCGGCAGCGCTGTTTTGCGCCGCCACAGCACCATGATCGGCGCCACCACAGCCAAAAAATAGACAGAAAATAGTCAATAATGCGGACCTATTTGACCCATTTGCCACAACAGATGGGCATTTTGATAGACTCAGGGGGTCCTCAGAAGGCCCTGGGATCCCCGATGGACGATCTGGACCACCGCCTCATTTCCCTGCTGCGCGCCAATGCGCGCACCTCAATCGCCGCGCTCGCCAAGCAGTTGGGCGTGGCACGCGGCACGGTACAGAACCGCATGGCGAAGCTGGAAGCCGACGGGACCATCGTCGGCTATACGGTGCGCCTGAAGCCCGACGTCGCCGAGCAGCACATCCGCGCCCTCATGACCATCGCGGCCGAGGGCAATCAGGTGGACGCGCTCGTCAGAACGCTGCGGGGCGACCCGGCGGTCGGGAGCCTCTACAGCACCAACGGCCGCTGGGATCTGGTGGCGGAGCTGCGCGCCGACAGTCTGGCCTCCTTCGACCGCGTGCTGGCACGCATCAGCCGCACGCCCGGAGTGTCGAGCACCGAAACGAGCCTGCTGCTGTCGACCTTCAAGCTCTGAGCACCCTTGCCCGCCGCGCCGCGCGGCTCAAGGGCGGTGGCGGTCCCGGGCGCCCGGCTCGCGGGCGAACAGATGCTCCGCGGGCAGCCCCGCAAGGTGCCGCTCGTACATCTGCTCGTAGAGCGATTCGAGCTGAGCGGTCACAGCGAGCGTATCGAACAAGGCACAGCGGTCGCGCTCGGCCGCGAGCCTGGTCTTGAGCGCCCCGAGGCGCGGCGCATCGCTCGCCAGCTCGATCGCACGGCGCTCGTAGTCGGCGCGACTGCGAGCCACGAGCTCAGGAAACCCTGCAGCGGTCACGACGCTCGCACCCATGCGCGCAGCGAACGACTCTCCGGCAAGCGTCAGCACCGGAAGTCCTGCCCAGAGTGCATCCGAGGCGGTCGTGCCGGCGTTGTAGGGCAACGTGTCGAGGAACAGATCCGCCGCGCGATAGCGGGCCAGATACTCCTCCAGGGACACCGTGCCGCCGAACACGAGCCGCGCCGGTTCGATGCTGGCGCGCGCGGCCTCGCGGCGCAGATTGCGCTCAGCGGCCGGGGAGCTGCCGAGCAGAAAGAGCACGCTGCCCGGCACCGCCGCCAGAATGCGCATCCAGCTCGCAAAGGTCTCCGGCGTGATCTTGTAAGTGTTGTTGAAGCAGCAGAACACGAACCCCGTCGGCGGCAGGCCGAGCTGCGCCCGGGTGAAGCGCGGCGCGGCGGCGGGTCGCTTGCGGTCGTTGATCTGGTAGCTCGGCAGATAGGCGATCTTCTCGCTGTAGTGCCCGCGGGCCTCGCTCGGCACGAGCACCGGGTCGGCGATGAGATAATCGATGAAGCTTGCCCCGAGGGTGCCGAGATAACCCAAGTAGCTCACCTGGATCGGGGCGGCGCGCCACGCGGCGATGCCGGGCCGCGCATCGCGGGTATAGCCGCCGAGATCGACCGCGATATCGATCTGCAGCTCGCGCGCGAGCGCCGCCACCTCCCGATCGGTCCGCTCACCGACCCGCAGGAAGCGCTCGAACGCCGCCTCGATCCGCGCGCCGAGCGCATCGGGGACAGCGGGGCCGAGGGAAAAGGCGGTCAGCTCGAAGCGGGCGCGATCGTGCCTCTCGAACAGCCCGGCCGCCAGCATCGCCACGGCATGATGGGCGAAGTCCGCCGAGAAGTAGCCGATCCGGATCCGCTCGTGAGGCGGATGGCGAAGCCTGCCCGCCTGCGGGATGCGGGCGAACTTGCGGCGCACCCAGATCTGCGCGGCCTGGCGCTGCAGCGCAGGAGAGTCAAAGAGCGAGAGCACCACGAACGGCGTCGCGAGCGCCTCGCCGCGCGCGATCCCTGCGGCGATCTGCGCCCGGTCACGCTCGAGGCGGCTCCACTCCCCGATCTGCATGTGCGCATGGCAGCAGTTGCCGAGCACAAACGCGCCGCGCGGATCGAACTCGAGGGCCCGGGCGTAGCTCGCCGCTGCCTCCTCGCGGGCATCGAGCGCCTGCAGCACCGCGCCCCGGCGCTCGTGGGCCCGGGCATCCCGGGGCGCGAGGCGGATCGCCTGATCCAGGCTCGCGCGCGCCGCATCGAATTGCCTCAACTCATGAAGGGTCACCCCGCGATTGACCAGCGCGGCGATGCAGCGCGGATCGGCGGCGAGCGCCCGATCGTAACTCGCCAGCGCCTCGGTGTGGCGGCGCAGCGCCGTCAGCGCCGCGCCCCGGTGGGCGTGGGCCTCGGGAATATCCGGCCGCAGGGCGAGCGCGCGCTCGTACCCTGTCAGCGCCTCCTCGAAGCGCTCGAGCGCGCTCAGCGCATCGGCGCGCAGCGCGTGCGCCTCGGCGAACTCGGCGCGCAGCGCGATCGCCTGCTCGAAGCTCTCCAGCGCCTCTTCGGTCCGCTGCAGCTCGCGCAGCACGGCGCCGCGCTGCACGTACGCCACGACATCACGCGGATCGAGGGCGATCGCCCGCTCGAAGCTCTCCAGCGCCGCCTCGAATTGCCCGAGCATGCGCAGATGGATGCCGCGATTGCCGTACGCGGGGGCGAACCGCGGCTCGAGGGCGATCGCTCGCTCGATGCTCTGCAGCGCCTCCTCGTGCCGGCCGAGCCGGCCGAGGGCCCCGCCGCGGGCATTCCAGGCGGCGAGGTAATCGGGCTTCAGCGCGAGCGCGCGCTCGTAGCTGTCGATCGCTTGCCCGGGGTATCCCAGCTGCTCGAGGGTGAGGCCACGGTTGTAGTGGGCCGTCGCGCTCTGCGGCTGCAGGCCGAGCGCACGCTCGTAACAGGCGAGCGCATCGCGATGCCGGCCGAGGGCGCGCAGCGCACTGCCGTAATTGATCTGCGCCTCCGCGCTGCCCGGCAGCGCGGAGGCGAGCCGCCCGAGGAGCTGCGCGCCCTGCCCGGCCCGCCCGCTGTGGGCCAACAGGATGCCGAGCAGGCTCAGGGCGCCGTAGTGGCCCGGCTCGCGCGCGAGCAGCGCGCGGCACAGCGACTCGGCCTCGGCCCACCGACCCTGCGCATACAGCGCGCCCGCCCGCTGCAGCGCAGCGGGCGGGACGGCAGACGGGCGTTCCGTGGTGCGATCGTCTTGGCTCAATCTTGCGATCCGACAGCCCGGCGCACACGGCACCGGATCACTCTGCGCTCTGGCGCTGCTCGGCACCGCGCACCGCGCCGGACCGTTGAGGAACAGCCGGTCCGTCATCGCAATGCAGCGCCGGTCCGCCGCCACGCGCCGCAGCATAGCATCCGCGGGCTGGTGGCAGGCCTGCGAGCGGCTGCTCGGCGCACAGGATCGGGCGCGCGCCGCCCCCGCCGCCGAAGCGCGCGCAACGCGCTTCGGCTATGCTTGTTCCCGCAACACCACCGGCTCGGCGCGCATCGCCGGTCGGCAATCATCACCCCATGCTCACATGGCCCCGCGCATGACTGACCCTGCAAAGCTCCGCGTTGCAATCCTCTTCGGCGGCCAATCGGCCGAGCACGAGATCTCCATCCTCTCGGCGCGCAACGTGCTGGCGGCGCTCGACCGCGCGCGCTTCGAGCCGGTGCTGATCGGCATCGACAAGCGCGGGCGCTGGCTGTTGCAGGACGCGCAGAGGCTGCTCGCGAGCGCGCGCGACCCGCGCCTGGTACATATCGAGGATGGCGCGCCCGTGGCAAAAGATCTCATCGCCATCGGCGCACGCACGGATGAGCAGCATTCCATCGACGTCATCTTCCCGGTGCTGCACGGCACGATGGGCGAGGACGGAACCGTGCAGGGACTGTTCGAGCTCGCCGGCATCCCGTACGTCGGCGCAGGCGTGCTCGGCTCGGCCGTCGGCATGGACAAGGATGTGAGCAAGCGGCTGCTGCGTGAGGCGGGCATCGCGGTGGCCGATTTCGTGACGCTGCGCCGCGCGCGCTTCGAGGCCGATCCGCCCGCCGCGCTCGCGCAGGCCGCTGCGCTCGGCCTGCCCGTTTTCACCAAGCCGGCCAATGCCGGCTCCTCGATCGGAGTGCGCAAAGTCGCCGAGCAGGCGGGCCTCGAGCCGGCCGTGCGCTTTGCGTTCGAGTTCGACGACAAGGTGCTCATCGAGGCCGCAGTCACTGGACGGGAGATCGAGCTGGCCGTGCTTGGCGGCAACCCGCCCCGCGTCTCGGTCGCCGGCGAGATCGTGGTGCGGCATCCAGACGGCTTTTACTCCTACGAGGCGAAATACATCGATGAGAGCGGCGCGCGTCTGGAGCTGCCGGCACGCCTCTCGGCCGATGAACTCGCGCGGGCCCAGGCCATCGCTGGACGCGCCTTCGAGGTGCTCGAGTGCGACGGGATGGCGCGGGTGGATCTGTTCCTCAGGCCCGACGGCACTCTGCTCGTCAACGAAATCAATACCCTGCCGGGATTCACGGCCATCTCGATGTACCCGAAGCTCTGGGAGCTCTCGGGCCTGGGGTCCACCGCGCTCGTCAGCCGGCTCATCGACCTGGCCATCGAGCGCGGCCGAGCTCGCGCCGCGCTCAAGCGCAGCGCCGCGCGCTGAGCGACTCACCGTTCATGCCTCCTCTGCGCTACAAAGGACCCCGATGAAGCTTTACTTCAGCCCTGCATCCCCGTTCGCGCGCAAGGTGCGCGTCAGCGCGCTCGAGCTCGGCCTCGCCGAGCGCATCGAGCTGCTGCAGATCAGCCTCTCGCCGGTCAGCCCGCACACCGATCTGCGCCTGCACAATCCGCTCGGGAAGATTCCGGCGCTCATCACCGATGAGGGCGAGGCGCTCTATGACTCGCCGGTGATCTGCGAGTACCTGGATGCACTCGCCGGCGGCGCCCGGCTGTGGCCCGCCGCGGGGCCGGCGCGCTGGCGCGCGCTCACCCGCCAGGCGCTCGCCGATGGGATCACGGATGCGGCCGTACTGGTGCGCTACGAGCAGGCGGTGCGCCCTGAGCCGCTGCGCTGGGCGCAGTGGATCGAGGGACAATGGCTGAAGATCCGCACCGCGCTCGAGGCGCTCGAGCGCGACTCGCTCGAGGGAGTCTTCGACATCGGCACGATCTCCGTCGCCTGTGCGCTCGGGTACCTGGACTTCCGCTTCGCGGAGGAGGGCTGGCGCGCGCGCCTGCCGCGCCTTGCGGCCTGGTACGCGCTCATCAGCGAGCGAGCCTCCCTCGCCTCGACCCGGCCGTCCTAGGCGGCCGCGCGCTCGAGCTCCCCGCCGAGCTCGCCGCTGAGGTCCGCGAGCAGCTTGCCAAGCTCGCCGGCCATGACGGTGAAGTCCAGATCGAACTGTTCGAGCGGATCGATCTGCCCGCCGTCCTCGCGCTCTGGCGCAAGCTCGAGGAACTGCACGCGCTTGATGTGCAGCTTCTCGGTGAGCACGAACGCGATCCGCCCGTTCCAGCTGAGGCCGAGCTGGGTCGGGCGCTTGCCCGCGGCCAGATGCGCGCGGATGTCCGCTCCGTCGAGCGGGTGGTGCCGGTAGCGCACCGTCGCCTTCAGAGCGTCGGCGGATTCGAGCTCAAGATCCTGCTCGAGCGCGAATGCACCGGGAGCGCCGCGCTGCAACCAGCCGGCCATCGAGCCGCTCACCGAGCGCTGGGTGTCGAACCTCTGTACCGCCAGGCTGCCGAGGGTGTCGCGCAGCATCTGCACCACTTCCTCGGCCCGCGTGGCGCTCGCGGCATCGACCACGAGCCAGCCACCGCTCGCGTCGATCCAGGCGCGTGTGAGCGCTCGCCGGGTGAGCGCGCGCGCGCGCAGCTCATCGGCCACCTGCAGCTTCAGGGCACGCATCTGCCGGCGGCAGCCCGGGACGCCCTG
>JAKAYU010000021.1 GCA_021809525.1 Pseudomonadota bacterium
TCGCGCGCGAACAACACCTCCCAGTCGCCCTCGCCGCGCCGCTGCGCCTGGTGGCCGAAGCCCTTGCGGCCGAGCACCGCATAGAGCGGCAGCGGCTCGAAGGTTACGAGCAGACGCAGTGCTTGGTCCGGGGCGAGACCCGCGACGGTCTGCAGGATCCGCGGCAGCGGTTCGCCGCCGCGGCGCAACTCTTCGCGGACATCGAGCGTGATCGGTTCAGCCATGGTCAGTTTCTCTGGTTCGACACGAATGAAGGGTGGCGGATGCGTCGCGGCGGCCATGTGCGTAGTGGCCGCGCCAGGCCCGCCAGTACTCGATGAGCAGCCCGACCGTCGCGAGCGTCACGAGCGCCAGCGAGGGTCGTAAGCCGCCCGCATGACCGGCGAATACACACGCGGCGCCGAGCAGTACCCCGAGAAAGTAGAGCGCGAACCACGGATAGCTGCGCCGCTCGCGCGCCAGATCCTGCACCCGCGGCACAGCCCCGCGGCCGAGATTGCTGCCGTAGCGGGTGAGCCAGGTGAGAAACGGAATGATCTTGTAGAGCTGCGTCAGGCCGAGGCCTCCCAGCCAGCCGAACACGACCAGCAAGACGATGAGCGGCGCGCCGGCGCCAAGACGGTGAGTCGCCGCGAAGCCAACCGCGAGCGCCGCGGCGAGACCGAGCAAACCGAAGGCGCCGGCGGCGGCGCGGTTGTGCGCTTCGATGCGGGTGCGCTTGCGCGTGTGGTAAATCCGAACGATGTCCCAGAGGTATATCGTCACGGCGATCGCGATTGCCACGTAGCCCGAGTCCTGGGCGACACGCAGCGCCTCGGCTGCCACCCATACGCGGGCAAGACCAGCGCCGACGGCGAGCGCGAAACCTCCGGCCCCGAGCACGTGAACGCACTCGCCGGCGACGCCGCGCTCCTCGGGTGCGAGCATGAACATCGGCAGCAGCTTGTAGCTCACGCCCATCGCGGTGAGGGTGAACCATCCGCCGAGCCCGGCGAGGGCGTGATCACCGACGGCATAGACCAGCACGGCCAGATCAGGTGCGAGCGAGGGCACCGTGAGCGCCAGCGCAAACGACAGGCCGAGCGCCACGGTCACGAGCAGGAAGGCCAGCCCGCTGAGCACCATCCTTCCCGGCAGCGCGAGCGGCCGCGCGCCGAAGAGGGGCACGCCTAGATTGAAGATCGCAAGCAGCACCCCGAGCAGCACTGCCGTGCCGCCGGCCGGCAGGGCGAGCGCCAGCGCCGGATGGCGGCCGATCGCGAAGAAAGCGCCGACCATGGCCGCAAGCCCCGCTTCGATGGCGAACATTGTCGCGACAGCCAGGCGCTGGCTCGTCAGCGCCCGCGCGGTGATCACTGGCACGAACTGGAACAACGCCCCGAGCATCATCAGCAGCAGCCAGCCGATGACGAGCAGGTGTACCGCGGCGAGCGTCCCCGGAGCGGAGACCGATCGCACGGGCCAGGTGAGGCCGGCCAGGATCAGGGCCTCGGCGAGCAGAAAATTGGTGAGTGAGAGCGCGAATGCCGGCAGCGTCCAGCGCGATACGCGGTTGGCGAGCGTGACCATGCGCGCAGCGTCCGCGCAGCCGCCCTCGCCCGCCTTGACGGCCGTCAAGCCTCAGTGCATGTGCCGGCGGAGCTTCTCCACATCGAGGATCGTCACCTCGTCCCCGGCCACCTCGATCAGACTCTCCTCGCTCAAGCTGCGCAGCGTGCGCGAGAGGGTCTCCGGGGTTACGGCAACGTGGGCGGCAATGACCACCTTGCGGGTCGGCAGCGTCACGGTGAAGCGGCCGCGGGCCTCTGCGGGGAGCAGGCCGAGCAGGTAGTGAACCACGCGGTAGCGGCTGTTCTGCAGCGCCAGCGTCTCAATCTCGTCCCAGTGCGCCTGGATCCGCCGGGTCATCTGCGCCATCACGGCCCGGCAGGTCGCGAAGGACTCCTGCAGGATACCGAGGAAGCTCTCCCGGTCGAAGGCGAGCAGTTCGGCCGGCTCGATCGCCTCTGCACAGACCGGATAGCGGGGGGCATCCATGAACAGGATGCTCTCGGCGAAGGTCTGCGCCGGGCGGATCAGGCGCATGATCTTCTCATCCCCCGCCGGCGAGATCCGGTAGAGCTTCACGCAGCCGCTGCGCAGCAGGAAGAACTGCTCCGCCGCATCCCCGTGTGCGAACAGCGGCGCCCCCGCGGCGAGCCGCCGCTCCGTGGCGCTCGCGAGCAGCCGCTGCTGCTGCGCGTCGGTCAACGCGCAAAACAGGTAATGGTGGCGCAGCTCACGCGCAAGAGCGCTGTCTGCCTGCATGCTGCTCCCCGAGGCAAAGAATGCAACCGGACTCGGCCGGCTCGAGCGCGGCCGTCCCTAACTTATACCAACGGCGCGCCGGGCAGCAACCCCGTCCCACCAGTCCCGGATGGCGCTTGATGCGTATCAAGGCGGGCCGCGCCATGCGGGCGCTAGCGTTTGCGCATCGAGCCGCGCGAGGCGGCAAGGAGGGCGCCGTGGCGCACGTCGTCACTGAGAACTGCATCAAGTGCAAATACACCGATTGCGTCGAAGTCTGTCCGGTGGACTGCTTTCACGCCGGGCCCAACATGCTGGTGATCGATCCGGACGAGTGCATCGATTGCACGCTGTGCGTACAGGAATGCCCCGTAGAGGCGATCTTCCCGGAGGAGGAGCTGCCGCCGGGACAGGCCCATTTTCCCGAACTCAACCGCCAGCTCGCCCGAAAATGGCCGGTGCTCGCGCAGAAAATTCCCGCGCCTGAGGATGCCGGGCAATGGGACGGAGTGCCGCAGAAGCTTCCGCTGCTCGAGCGTTGAGAGAGGCTCATGCGCACTGGGCCGCTTGAGCTTGTGCATCACGCGCGGCGCAAACGCCGCGCGCTGGCATCCGCACGGCGGGCGGTCCGCGTTTCTACGTATGGCGGCTCAGGAACCGCTTCGCATTGAATATCGTATCACGATGTACGTTCGCCCGAAGCCTCTGCGCAAGTCGCCGGGTGCGATGCCCAGGAGAATGCCCATGACCGACCCGCTCACTACGCCCGCAGGCGCGCGCGAGGACCGCATCGGGGGCGTCCTCAAGTGGGTCCTGCTCGCCGTTGCCGTCGTCACCTTCGCACTGTTCGGCTGGGCAACCAGCCGCACCTACGAGCTCGCCCCGCCCACCCCGGTGCGCTTCGTAGCCACCGACGGGGTCACCGTGCTCACGGGCGCGGACATCGAAGCGGGCAAGGCCGGCTTCCAGCGCGCCGACCTGATGGACTACGGGAGCCTCTACGGCATGGGCTCGTACTTCGGCGAAGACTACACCGCCGCCAATCTCGTCAAGCTCGCCACACTCACCGAGAACGGCATCGCCGAGGCGCGCTACGGGCGGCCTTTCGCGGCGCTCACGGCCGGCGATCAGGCCGTCGTCAAGACGTCCATGCGGCGGGCGTTGCAGGGCATTGATCTGACTCACCCGGTCGTCACGCTGCCGCCGGCCGTGGCCGAGGCCGTCAGGGCGCTGCGCAGCCAGATCGCCGCCGCATTGCTCAAACCGGATTTCGCACAGGGCTGGACGCAGGTGCACAGCCTGGATCCGGCGGCGGCGGCGCAGACCGCCGACTTCCTGATCTATTCCTCCATCACCACGGTCGCGCGCAGACCGGGCGGCATGGCCTCCTGGACGCAGAACTGGCCGTACGAGCCGCTGGTGGGCAACAGGCCCACCACAGCCACCTTCATCTGGACGTGGATCAGCTTCTGCTTCACGTTCTTCGCATTCGGCGTGGTGATCTTCCTTTACGAGCGCTACATCCACGGCCCGGACCGTGGCCTGATGGAGCCGGCGCTGACGCTCAAGCCGCTCACGCCGAGTCAGCGCCGGGTGGGCAAGTACTTCCTCGTGGTCGCCGGCGTGCTGCTGCTGCAGATCCTCGCCGGCACGATCATGGCGCACTACTACTCCGACCGGAGTAGCTTCTACGGCATTCCCGTCGACCGCTTCCTGCCGTTCAACTTCGCCCGTGACGTGCACATCCAGTCGGCCATCGTGTGGATCGGACTGTCGTGGATCGGGGCGGGACTGTTTCTCGCGCCGATCATCGGGCGCGAGGAGCCGAAGGGACAGAGCTGGCTCGTCGATGCGCTCTTTTGGGTCACCGTCGCGATCGTCGTCGGGGCGCTCGCCGGCAATTACCTCGACATCATGGGCTACCTGCACAAGGGCTGGTTCTGGTTCGGAGAACAGGGGCTCTCCTACCTACAGCTCGGCCGGGCCTGGCAGATCGGCTTCTTCGCGGGCCTGGCCATCTGGAGCGCGTTGATGTTCAGGGCGCTATGGCCGAGCCGCACGGCCGCCCGCGGCGCGCTGCGCGCGTTCTGGTCGGGGCGCATCCGGCTCGAGCATCTGTTGTGGGCCTCCACGGCGAACATCGCGCTGCTGTACGTCTTCGGCATGATTCCGCTCACCGGGATCGAGAAATCCTTCACCATCACCGACTTCTGGCGCTGGTGGGTGGTGCACCTGTGGGTCGAGCAGTCTTTCGAGTTTTTCGCCGCCACCGTGAGCGCCTACCTCCTGATGGCCACCGGACTCGTCTCGCGCCAGTTGTCCGAACGGACCGTGTACCTGGAGCTGATCCTGATCTTCCTCGGCGGGGTGCTCGGCACCGGACACCACATGTACTGGGTCGGAGAGCCCGGTCTGTGGGTGGCGGTCGGCTCGATGTTCTCCTTCATCGAAGTACTGCCGCTGCTGCTGCTCATCATCGAGGCCCTGCAGCAGCACCGTCTGATCAAGGCGGCGGGCAAGTTCCGCTACGGGCTCGCCTACCTCTATATCCTCGGGGCGGCGTTCTGGAACTTCGTCGGCGCAGGGGTGTTCGGCGGCGGCACGCTGAACGCGCCGCTCGTCAACTACTACGAGCACGGCACCTTCCTCACGCTCAATCACGCCCACACGGCGCTCTTTGGCGCCTTCGGCCTACTCGGCATCGGGCTCATCTACTTCTGTCTGCGCTACGCGGCGGGCGATGAGCAGCGCTTCAGCGAGACCGCCGGCCGCTGGGCATTCTGGCTCTACAATGGCGGCCTGGTGCTGTGGATCGTGTTCAATTTCTTCCCTATCGGCTGGCCGCAGCTCGCCGCGGTGTATGAGCACGGCTACGCCTACGCGCGCAGCCAGGCCTTCTACTCCACGACCACGTTCTGGCAGTGGATGCGCATGCCGGGCGACATCGTTTTCGCCGCCGGCGCGCTACTCATGGCCGGGGATTTTCTCCTCAAGCTGCGCCCGCTGCTCGGCCCCTCGGCTGCGCCGCTGATCGGCGGGACGGGCGCGCTGCCGCGGAGCGCGCAGAAGGAAGCAAATTGAGCACTAACGTCGGCGCCGGGGCGCGCGTGCCGTGTGCGCTGCTCTCATACGGCTTTCGCCCGTTCTTTCTCGCGGCGGCGCTCTGGGCCGCGATCGCGCTCGCGGTGTGGATCACGATGCTGACAGCGGGTCTTACGCTGCCGAGCCGCCTCGACCCTCTGGACTGGCACATCCACGCCATGCTCTTCGGGTTCGTGCCGGCTGCGGTGGCCGGCTTTCTGCTCACAGCCATGGCCAACTGGACCGGTCGGCCGGCGGTGAGCGGCACGAGGTTGGCCGTGCTCGTGTGTCTGTGGCTGGCGGGGCGAATCGATCAACTCCTGAGCGCCTGGCTGCCCGTGTGGCTCGCGATTCTTCTCGATATGGCCTTTCCCATTGCGCTCGCCGCGACGGTGGCGCACGAGATCATCGCCGCGCGTGACCGCCGCAATTACCGCATGATTGTGCCGGTTGCGGTGCTCGCGCTGGCGCAGTTGCTGATGGATCTCGGGGCCGAAGGCGGCCTCGGAGCGCTTACCGGCTACGGCTGGCGACTGGGGCTCGTCGCGATCCTGATCCTGATCTCGGTGGTGGGCGGGCGCATCGTGCCGAGCTTCACGCGCAACTGGCTGCTCGGCCGCGGGCGCGAGCCGCTGCCGGCCGCGCCCGGCCGGTTCGATCAGGCCTCCCTCGCCGTGCTGCATACGGCACTGATGATCTGGGTCGTCTTGCCGAATGGCGCTCCCACCGGGGGCGCACTGCTCGCCGCTGCGGCGCTGAACCTGTGGCGCCTGCTGCGGTGGCGGGCAGTCGCGACGCGTGCCGAGCCGCTGTTGCTCGTGCTGCACATCGGATACGCGTGGTTGGTGGTGGGCGTGGCCGCGCTCGGCTGGGCGAGTCTCTCTGCGGGATTTCCGCTCGGAGCGGCCATACACGCCCTCACTGCAGGGGCGATCGGCACGATGATCCTCGCGGTCATGACTCGAGTGAGCCGGGGTCACACGGGCCATGCGCTCTCAGCCGACGGCGCGACGATCCTGATCTACCTGCTCGTCATCCTGGCCGCCGCGGTGCGCATTGCCGCGGCGCTGAGCATTGCTGCCCGCGAGGCGCTGCTCATTGCGGCCGCCGCACTCTGGATCGGTGCGTTCGGCCTGTTCGCGCTGCGCTACGCTCCGCTGCTGCTGCGCGCGCGAAAACCCCGCTAGCGGCACGAGGCTGGCCGGTCCGGGGTCATCGTGCTTAAGCGCGCAGCGGATCGACTCCCGGCGCGGGTTCGCCGTCGGCGCACGGCGGCACGCCCGCGGCCTTGAACTCCACGAACAACGCCTGTTCTTCCCGCTCCTGGTGGTGCTCCACCAGGCGCTTGAGCGTGCGCTCCTCATCGAGGAGCGCAATCAGGCGCGCGGGCGTGGGCGGCGCTGCGCACGCGTGTCAGCCGGCCGATGTTCTGGCGCAGAAGTTGCCTGATGCGCCGGTGCTCGGCCCGGTAGACTTCGCCCGGCCACCGGGCGGCGCCCGCGCCAAGGCAGTGCGGCAGCACATGGCGCTCCTCGAACGCGATGTGGCACAACAGCGCATGCTCGTACGCCTCGAGCAGGCTCGCCGCCTCGGCCAGGCGGCGCTCGAGCAGCGACTCCTGGTGCCGCAGGAAGGTCGTGCCGAGGGCGCGATGCTCCTCCTCGAGCACAGCGATCGGATCTGTTGCAAGACTCATGGTCGCGGCCCGAATGTTTTGCGAACCGTGGCGTGGCACCACGCGCTCACCGGCTGCCCTGGGCGTTCTCCTCCCCGTCCATGGCCGCCAGGGCGAGGAACGAATGGGCATAGGCGCCTCCGGCGCGCATTTCGGCGGCGACCCAGACCGCCTCCATGATCTGCTCGCGGCTCGCCCCGTGGCGCAGCGCCGCCTGAGTGTGCCCGCGGATGCAGTCGGGACACTGCGTGACATGGGCCACCGCGACCGCGATCAACTGCGTGGTCACGGCCGGCAACGCCCCGGGTGCGAACACCTGCTGGCTGAAGGCTCGGAAGGCCGTTCCGGTCTCGGGCGCGAGCGCGCGACGCTGTGCACTCAGTTTGGGGGAGGGATTTGGGTAAAGAGAGCCGGTCACGGAAGTTCCTTTCGCCCCACGGGCGCAACGGGCGGGCGGCACCGTCCGGCCTGCGACAAAAATCATGCGCGGCGGCCGTGCCGGGATGGCCTGTTGAGGTCTCGAGGGCAGTGCGCCCGAGGTTGAACGCTGCGGCGGCGCACTGCTCTGCCGCGCCCCGCCGCGCCGACGATGTTCCGATTCCGGCACACCCTGCCTCGAGACTCCTATCCGGGGAGTTACCGATGGCGTCAGGCCCTGCCCCAATGCGTTAATGACGTTGGGACGCGTCCAGGGGAAACGAGTTGTCCGAACCGTCAGCCATCAGCCAGACGATGCCGGTCCCGAACGAGCGCCGAGGGCGTCGCCACAAGATCGTCATCGTCGGCGGCGGCGCCGGCGGGCTCGAGCTCGCCACGATGCTCGGGGATCGGCTCGGCAGGCGGGACCGCGTGCGCATCGAGCTCATCGATCGCAACCGCACCCACCTGTGGAAGCCGCTGCTGCACGAGGTCGCCGCCGGTAGCATGGATTTGAGTGTCCATGAGCTCAGTTATCTCGCCCAATCCCACTGGCACCACTTCCGCT
This sequence comes from Pseudomonadota bacterium, assembly GCA_021809525.1. Lineage (GTDB taxonomy): Bacteria > Pseudomonadota > Gammaproteobacteria > Steroidobacterales > Steroidobacteraceae > 13-2-20CM-66-19. The sequence continues at coordinate 8,028 of JAKAYU010000021.1, forward strand.
TCCGGCTCGGCGAGATGGTCGGGCTGGATCGGGCGCGGCGCGAGATCCACGTCGCGCCGGTGATCGACGAGGCGGGCGCGGAGATCACCGGCGAGCGCGTGTACACGTACGATACGCTGGTCATCGCAGTGGGCAGCTTGACCAATGATTTCGGCACTCCCGGCGTGCAGGAGCACGCAATCGCGCTCGAGACTTCCGCCGCGGCCGCCCGCTTCCACCGCCGACTGGTCAATTCGCTGATCCGCGCCCACGCCCAGCGCACGCCGCTGCGGCCCGAGCAGTTGCAGGTCGCGATCATCGGGGCTGGCGCCACGGGCGTGGAGCTCGCCGCGGAACTGCACAATACGACCCGTGACTTGGTGGCGTTTGGATTGGACCGGATCGACCCCGACGAGGACATCAAGCTCAACCTGATCGAGGCCTCGGACCGTATCCTCCCGGCGCTGCCGCAGCGGCTGTCCGATGCGGCGACGAAGCTGCTCGGTGATCTCGGCGTGCGAGTGCGCACCCACGCGCGCGTCGCTGAGGTCATGAAGGACGGCATCAGACTCGCCGACGGGCAGGTCATTCCGGCGGAGCTCGTGGTCTGGGCGGCGGGCGTGAAGGCGCCGGACTTTCTATGTGAACTCGACGGACTGGAAACCAACCGGATCAATCAGCTGCTCGTCACGCCGCTGCTGCAGACCACCCGTGATGAGAACATCTTCGCCATCGGGGACTGCGCCGCTTGTCCGTGGCTCGGCAAGGACGGGACCATTCCTCCGCGCGCCCAGGCGGCACACCAGCAGGCCGCGCATATGCTGAAGCAGATCCGCCGGCGTCTCGCCGGCAAGCCGCTGCTACCGTATCGCTATCACGACTTCGGCTCGCTGGTCTCTCTGGGCCGCCACAGCACGGTCGGCAGCCTGATGGGCGCGCTGGTGGGCGGGAACCTGATGCTCGAGGGCTATTTTGCGCGGCTGATGTACAACTGGCTGCGCAAAATGCACGATCTTGCCCTGCACGGCCCGGTCAAGGTGACCCTGGATACCCTGGCACGGCTCATCACCCGGCGTACCGAGCCGCACGTTAAGCTGCATTGAGGCTGCCGGCGCGCAAGTCTGGGCGGGGCTGATCAAGCGCCGATGTGCACCTCGACGGACGTGCTGGCGCGCAGCGTCTGGAGAATGACGCAGTAGCGCTCCGCCGTGCGGACCAGCCGCTCGCGCACCGCCGGGTCCGCCGGACCATCGAGCTCGAAGTGCAGCTTGATGTGCTGCAGGCCGACCGGCACAGTCTTGTCGACGGCCAGCGTGCCGCGCGCATCCCAGAGGCCTTCGGCGCTGATGCGCCCGCCATTCAGCGCAACGCCGGTGGCGGTGGCCACGGCGAGCAGCGTCACGCCGGCGCACGCCGCCAGCGACTCGAGCAGCATGTCGGCGGAACAGGCGGCCGCGCCCGTACCGCCGGTTGCCGGATGCAGGCCGGCGGCTCGCGGCCGATCCGCCGCGAGCCGCACCGCGACGGTGGCGGGCTCGAGACTGACTTCGACCCGCGAGGTGACGAGCGCCGACTCGGGGTGCTTGCGGTAAGCCTCTTTGATTGGCGCCTGCAGCGCACGCAGCTCTTGGGAATTCAAATGAGTGGCTCCTGCTCTCCCGCGCGCCGCGTCACGCCGGGGGCTTGGCGCTCAGATACTTCGCGAACCAGCGCAACGCGCGCTCGAGGACGTTGCGCTCATCGGCGCTCTTGTGAAAGGCGTGGCCTTCCCCGGCATAGACCACCAATTCCGTCGGCACGCCCATGGCGCGCAGCGCGTGCCAGAACTCGAAGGACTGCGGCGCCGGGCACTCCCCGTCGTATTGCCCCACAACGATCAGCGAGGGCGTCTTGTCGTTCTGAATGAAGTTGATGGCGGAGCTCTTCGCATAGACCTGCGGATCCTGGTACACGGAAGCGCCGAAGAACGGAATCATCCACTCGTCGATCGAGTTCTCCCCGTAATAGCTCTTCCAATCCGAGAGGCCCGCGCCCACGACGGCCGCCTTGAAGCGGTGCGTCTGGGTCGGGGCGAACATCGACATGAACCCGCCGTAGCTCCAGCCCGTCAGGCCCAGGCGGTTGTTGTCGATGGGGTAGATCGCCTCGACTCGGTCGATTCCGGCGAGAATGTCGCGCAGGTCACCGTAGCCCATATCGCGCCGCACGGCCTTGGCGAAGCGCTCGCCCTCGCCGAAGCTGCCACGCGGGTTGGGCATCAGCACAAAATACCCCATCGCCGCGAGCGGCACCGGACCGTAGCCATCCCACGGCCAGCTCGGACGCGTCGCCCAACTGGGCCCGCCATGCACGTACACGATCATCGGATAGCGCTTGCGCGGATCGAAGTGCGGCGGGAACAGAAGCCAGCCCTGCACCGCGAAGCCCCCATTGTGCCAGTGCATCGAGACGGCCTTGCCCCACAGGGGCTTGACCGCGTCATTGACGTGAGTGATGGCATGGGGCGGTGAGGCAACGCCCAGGGGCTCGCCGCCGGTGTTGACCTTCAGGCTCGCCGATTCGATCTCCGGCGGACTGTCGAACGTGCTGTCGATGAAGGCGAGCACGTTGCGCCCGGCCGAGACCGAGACCGCCGAGGCGAAAGTGCCGTCGCGCACGTCAGCGGGAACCGTAAAGAGCCTCTGCTGCAGGGCGGGCGCGCGGCCGCGCAGCCGGAAGACCGACAGGCGCGTGGAGCCACCGGCGAAGGAGGAGACGAGCAGTGCGTGATCTCCCGCCCAGGTCAGCCAGGACGGCGTGATGGTGATCCCCGGGGTGAGATCGCTCGGCTGTCCGCCGCGCGCGGCAATGACGTACAGGTCCCCGCCCGTGGCCCCCTGATCGCTCATCAGGCCGCCGATGAATGCGATCCGCGTCCCGTCGGGTGACCAACGCGGCAGCGCGATCTGCAGGCCATGCAGAGGCCCTCTCACCGTCCTGGGGTCGAGCGTAACCCGCGGTGCGGAGCCGATGGCCTGCGTGTAGAGCTTCGCCACCCACCAGTTGTCGCGGCCGGGCGGCGGCGCAGCGACGTAGGCGACACGATGGCCCTGGGGGGCCCAGTCGTACTCGTAGACGAACAGCCGGGCGGGAGTGATCTGCCGCACCGCCCCGCCCCGCCAGGGCATCAGCGCGAGCCGCTGGTGCTCGACGCCGGTGCGGCCGATGACGCCGATCTGCGGCTTGGTCGCCGATACGGCGGCTATGGGATGCACATCGCCTTTGACATAGAGAAAGCTCAGCGCGCGGCCGCTCGGCGTCCAGGCGAGCTCGTGCACGAAACCCCGCAGGTGTGAGACTTGCCGCGCCAGAGCGCCCTCGGCACTAACTTCGTAGATATCGAGTTGCTGCGGGGTCCTGCCGCCGTGATTGCAGTTGGAGAGGAACGCGAGTGTGCGGCTGTTCGGCGACCAGCGCAGATCGCTGTAGCGGCAGGATTTCACCGCATGGGCGATCCGCACCGTGCGCACGTGCGTGCCATCGGCGGCGGCGATCTGCAGGATGTGCAGCGACTTCGCGCCCTGGCGGACCTTCCCCCGGGGCGGCAGGCTGAGCGTCCAGGCCATCTCGCGGCCGTTCGGCGCCACGGACACTGCCCCGAATCGCTGCACGTCGCGCAGACGCTGCATGATCTGCCGTATGCGCGCAGCGTCCCGGTCTTGGGTCCGGGCCGAGGCCGCCACACAAGCGGGAGCGGATACGGCACCGGCGAGAGCGAGCAATAAGCAGGCCTTGAGCACCAAGCCGGAATGAGCTTTCATGAACACAACTCCACGTGGCTGTCGATCGCGCGCAGCACCGAAGCGCCGAAGGCTAGCACGCGCACGCGGGCGGGTCGAATCAGCAGGGCGCGCCTAGGCTCTCGCCAAGGCGAGATTCAACAGCGCGTCGGTGTCAGAAGGCGCACACCGTCGCGTGCAGCAGCGGGGCGGACTTGCTCCAGAGGCGCACCCCGCTCTCGCCGGCGCGGGCATGCAGGTCACTGCCGGCCGGCAGTCGCAGCCAGGACCAGGCGCTGAACGCCTCGCCGTCCTGCGCGAACCCGCCGCTCAGCACCAAGCACTCCAGGCCGCGGGGATTCGCAACGTCGATCGGGGCGTGCGGGGCCCATTCCTCGATCCGCACGAGCTCATGGGAATCATCGAACAGAACGAGTGAGGTGTTCCCGCCTGTGCCCCTCTCGCGGCGCTCGCCCTCGCCCGGACGGCGCACGATGGGTTCAAGATCCTCTCTGCGGAACTGCCAGAGCTTGACGAAGATGATGCAGCCGTCCGTGCTGCCCGGTGCGTGCGCGCTGCCCGGCGGGTTCCTGACGTAGCAGCCGGCGGGATACGCACCGGCCTCGTCTTCGAATACCCCCTCGAGCACCAGAAACTCCTCGCCTCCGGGGTGCGTATGCCGCGGGAAGCGGCTGCCTGCGGCGTAACGGACGATGGAGGTTGCCCGCGCCTTCTCCTCCCCGATCCGAAAGAGCATCCGCCGCTCGACGCCCGCCGTCGGGCTCGGCATCCACTCGAGCCGGGCCGCATGAACTACCGTGCGACGCGAAAAATCATCGTTCAGAAGCATGGCGCACCACTCCGCGGGGACCGGCCCTGCGAGGCGTGCCGCTGCGCCGCACGGCGCCAGAGCGGCGGGACGGCAGCCGGACCTCGGGCGTTCCCAGAATGCGCAAAGTATACCGTGAAGCCGGTGCCGCACCCGCACCGCCTCGGCCGCCGGTTCAGAGCGCGGCGCTGAGTCTTTCCGCCGCCTCGGCCTCCGCCGATTCTCCGTCGAGCAGCGCCTCGATTTCCTGGCGGACCCGCGCGGCGGTGAAGCCGAAATGCGCCATCAGCTCGGCGCCCTTGCCCGAGGCGCCGAAGCGGTTGATGCCGAGCACCCGTCCTTCGAGACCGACATAGGGCCACCACGAGAGCGCAGAGCCGGCCTCGACGGCGAGCCTGCGGCGCACGCTGCGGGGCAGCACACTCTCGCGGTAGGCGGGCTCCTGGGCGTCGAACACCTGAGTCGAGGGCATGCTGATCAACCGTACGCAGCGCCCCTCGGCGTTCAGTGCCTGGACCGCCTCGGCGGCAAGGGCCACTTCGGACCCGGTGGCGATCACCAGGCACTCGGGCGGACCCGCGCAGTCGATGAGCACGTAACCGCCCCGGGACACCAGAGTCTGTTGCCCCGCCCGGCGCGTCTGTTGCGCGAGCGGCTGACGCGTCAGCGCGATCACGCTCGGACCGGCGTGCTCGATGGCCGCCGTCCAAGCGACCGCGGTCTCGAATGCATCGCAGGGGCGCCACACCTGCATGTTGGGCAGTGCCCGCAGGCTCGTCAGATGCTCGATTGGCTGGTGCGTCGGCCCATCCTCCCCAAGCGCGATCGAATCGTGCGTGTAGACGAGCACGACGGGCAGGTTCATCAGCGCAGCCATGCGCACGGCGTTGCGCGCGTAATCGGAGAACACCAGGAACGTCCCGCCGTAGGGCAGAAATCCCCCATGCAGCGCCAGGCCGTTCATGATCGCCGTCATGCCGAACTCGCGCACGCCGTAATGCAGGTAGTTGCCGCCTTCCCGCGCGATCGTGCGCGCGCCCTTGAACAGCGTATTGTTCGACGGCGTCAGATCGGCCGAGCCGCCGATGAGCTCCGGCAGCGCCGGACCGAGCCGATCGAGCACGGCCTGTGAGGACTGACGGGTCGCCTGCGCGGCGCGCTGCTGGCGCGCCGCCTCGAGCGCCTCGCGGAGAAGCTCGGGCCAGCTGGCCGGCCGTGCGCCGCTGATGCGCCGATCGAACTCCTGCGCGAGCGCCGGGAAGGCCGCATGGTAGCGTTCGAGCAGCTCACGCCATGCGCGCTCGGCCTCGGCCCCGCGTGCACGCTGATCCCACTGCGCGCGCAGCGCCTCGGGCACGACGAACGGCTCGTAGGGCCAGCCGAGCGCCGCTCGCGTGGCCGCCACTTCCTGCGCGCCGAGCGCCTCGCCGTGCGCCTGCGCGGTGCCTTGCTTGTGCGGTGCGCCCCAGCCGATGACGGTCTTGCAGCAGATCAACGAGGGGCGATCGGCCTCGCGGCGCGCCGCCGCGATGGCCCGGGCGACCTGCTCGCCGTCGTGCCCGTCGATGTTCGGCACGACGTGCCAGCCATAGGCGGTAAAGCGCGCCGGCGTATCGTCGGTGAACCAGTCTTCGGTGCGTCCATCGATGGAGATGCCATTGTCGTCGTACAGCACGATGAGCTTGCCGAGCCGCAGCGTGCCGGCAAGCGAGCAGGCCTCGTGCGAGAGACCCTCCATCAGACACCCGTCGCCGCAGAACACATAGGTGAAGTGATCGACGAGGGAAAACCCGGGGCGATTGAATTCGGCGGCCAGCAGCCGCTCCGCGAGCGCCATGCCGACCGCATTGGCCAGCCCCTGGCCGAGCGGTCCGGTGGTGGTCTCGATGCCGAGCGCCGGCTCGAGCTCCGGGTGTCCGGGGGTGCGGCTGCCGAACTGGCGGAAGCGCTTCAGATCCTCGAGCTCGAGCGGATAGCCGCTCAGGTGCAGCAGGGCATAGAGCAGCGCCGAGCCGTGCCCGTTCGAGAGCACGAAGCGGTCGCGGTTGAACCAGCGGGGATTGGCGGGATTGTGCCGCAGATAAGTGCCCCAGAGCGCCTCAGCGACATCGGCCATGCCGAGCGGCATGCCCGGGTGTCCTGAATTGGCGCGCTGCACGGCATCCATCGCAAGCGCGCGAATCGCGTTGGCCAGTTCACGACGTGTGCTCATAGCGGCTCCCCACAGAATCGTGCGACCCGATGCTCTCTTACCTGCGGCGCGGGCTGCACCGGCGGCGCGGTGGTAATTCAGCCGGCCCGGCGCAGGCTCTCCTGGCCGTACCGATCGGCCATCTGCTCAAGCGGCAGCGGGCGAATCAGTCCGCCCTGCCCCGCCGACCCGAATGCCTCGAAGCGCGCCTTGCACAGCTCGCGGGCCGCGCCGGTGGCGGCTCTGAGAAAGCGCCGCGGATCGAAGTCCGCCGGCTTTTCCGCGAGCGCCCGGCGCACCGCAGCGGTCATGACGAGGCGGATGTCAGTGTCGATGTTCACCTTGCGCACCCCGTGGCGGATGCCTTCGCGAATCTCCTCCACCGGCACGCCGTAGGTCTCGGGGATCTCCCCGCCATGCTCGCGCAGGATCGCCAGCCACTCCTGCGGCACCGAGGAGGAGCCGTGCATGACCAGATGCGTGTTGGGAATCGCACGGTGGATTTCCTCGATCCGCGCGATCGCCAGCACTTCGCGCGTGGGCTGGCGCGAGAATTTGTATGCGCCATGGGACGTCCCGATGGCGATGGCGAGCGCATCGACTCCCGTACGCTCGACGAAATCCACGCTCTGCCCGGGGTCGGTGAGCAGCTGCTCGCGCGCCAGCCGGCCTTCGGCTCCGACGCCGTCCTCCTCCCCGGCGAGGCTCGACTCGAGCGATCCGAGACAGCCGAGCTCACCCTCCACCGAAACGCCGACGGCATGCGCCATCTCGACGACCAGCCGAGTGACCTCGACGTTGTATTCGTAGGGCGCCGGCGTCTTCATGTCGGAAAGCAGCGAACCGTCCATCATCACACTGCTGAAGCCCGCGCGGATCGAGCGCTGGCAGACCGCAGGGCTCGCACCGTGGTCCTGGTGCAGCGCAAGCGGCACGTTCGGCCAGCTCTCGACGGCGGCCTGCACGATGCGCCGCAGAAAGAACTCCCCGGCGTAGCTACGTGCGCCGGCGGAGACCTGCAGGATCGCCGGGCTGTCGGTGGCGGCGGCCGCCTGCATGATGGCGTGCACCTGCTCCATGTTGTTGATGTTGAACGCCGGCACACCGTAGCCGAATTCGGCGGCGTGATCGAGAAGTTGCCTGAGCGAAATCAGCGCCATGGAACAGTCCCCCAAAATGTGATCGGTCGCAACGGTCTCGGGCGCGCCTGCCGCAGCGCACTCAGCGCAACAGTCCGCCGCGCTCGCGGCCCTGAGCGTCGTTGCGCCGCTCGATGAGCCGCCAGATCATCGGAGTGAAGATCAGCTGCATCGCCAGATCCATCTTGCCGCCGGGACACACGATGGTGTTCGGGCGGGACATGAACGAGTCCTGCAGCATCGAGAGCAGGTAGGGGAAGTCGATGCCGCGCGGGTTGGCGAAGCGGATGACGAGGAACGACTCGTCCGGCGTCGGAATGAAGCGGGCGATGAACGGATTGGACGTGTCGACCACAGGCACGCGTTGAAAGTTGATGTGCGTGCGCGAGAACTGCGGGCAGATGTAGCTGACGTAGTCCGGCATGCGCCGCAGGATGGTCTCGGTGACCGCCTCGGCCGTGTAGCCGCGCGTGGCCTTGTCGCGCTGCAGCTTCTGGATCCACTCCAGGTTGATGACGGGCGTCACCCCGATCAGCAGGTCGACGTGGCGGGCCACGTCCACCTCCTCGGTCACTACCGCGCCGTGCAGCCCTTCGTAGAAGAGCAGATCCGTATCCGCCGGCAGCTCCTCCCATTCGGTGAAGGTGCCGGGCGGCTGACCGTACGGGGCGGCTTCCGCGTCGTTGTGCAGGTACTTGCGCGCCTTGCCGGTGCCGCTCTGCCCGTACGCGCGGAACAGCTCCTCGAGCTCGGCGAACAGATTGGCCTCGGGGCCGAAGTGACTGAGGTGCCGCTCGCCCTGCGCGGGCGCGCGGGCGAGCTTCTCCTTCATCGTGACCCGGTCGTAGCGGTGGAAGCTGTCGCCCTCGACGAAGGCGGCCTTGATGTGCTCGCGCCGGAAGATCTGCTCGAAGGTCTTGCTGACCGAAGTGGTCCCCGCGCCCGATGAGCCGGTGACCGCGATGATGGGATGGCGCGCGGACATGGTGCTCTCCGCTTCAGACGATGGGCGCGGTGAACAGCCCGCGCGTGCCGAACAGCGGTACGTCGAGCTCGAATTCGTTGTGGTCGCGGTGATAGCGCTCGATCCGCTCGACTTCCTCCCGCGCCCCGAAAATGAAGCTCACCCGCTGGTGCAGCCGCTCGGGCGTGACTTCGAGCACCGGCCCCAAGCCCGTGCTCGCCCGGCCGCCGGCCTGCTCGATGAGAAAACCGATCGGGTTCGCCTCGTACAGGAGCCGCAGACGACCGGGGCGGCCGGGGTCGCGCCGGTCGCGCGGATACATGAACACCCCGCCGCGCATCAGGATGCGGTGGGTCTCGGCGACGAGCGAGGCGATCCAGCGCATGTTGAAATCCCGCCCGCGCGGGCCGCTCTGCCCCTCCAGGCACTCGTGCACGTAGCGGCGCACGGCCGGCTCCCAGTGGCGGGAGTTCGAGGCGTTGATGGCGAACTCGCTGGTGGTCGCGGGAATACGCAGGTTCGGGTGCGTCAGGGAGAACTCCCCGATCTCCCGGTCGAGCGTGAAGCCGTGCACGCCCCGACCGGTGCTCAGCACCAGCATGGTCGCCGGTCCGTAGATCGCGTAGCCGGCACACACCTGCGCGCTGCCCGGCTGCAGGAAGTGCGCGGCGGTCGGCTCTGTGACGCCTTGCGGGCAGCGCAGCACCGAGAAGATGCTGCCGACGGCGACATTGACGTCGATGTTGGAGGAGCCATCGAGCGGATCGAACAGCAGCAGGTACGGGCCGCGCGGGTACTGCGGCGGGATCTCGTACGGATCCTCCTGCTCCTCGGAGAGCATGCCGGCGAGCTGCCCGCCCCACTCGTTGGTGCGCACGAAGATCTCATTTGCCAGCACGTCGAGCTTCTTCTGCGCCTCGCCCTGAGCGTTGAGCGTGCCGGCATCGCCGAGCGCATTGGCGAGCGCGCCCTTGCCGATGAGCGCGGCGATGCGCTTGCAGGCGAGGCGCACGTCGTGGATGAGCGCGGTGAACCCACCGCTGCAGGCCGCGCCCGGCTGCGCGTTGAGGCGCCGCTGCTCCTCGATGAGAAAGCGCGTGATGGGCGTCGCCGCAGAGAACGCATCAGTGCCCATGGGCCCGCTCCTCGGCAAATACGCGGCTTGCGCGGATGTCGGCCGCTTCGATCGTGACCAGCTCATCGCGGCTGATCGGCTTGCCCCGCCGCTCGAACAGACGGCTCGCCTGGCGCAGGCGTGCCCGGTCGAGCGCATTGCGGATCGAGCGCGCGTTGGCGAAGTGCGGCTGCGCGCGGCGCAGCTCGATGTACTCGCGCAGCGCCCCATCCGCAGCGGGACTGAGCTGGTAGTGCATCTGCTCGAGCATCAGGTGCGCGATGGCGAGCAGCTCATCGCAGCTGTAGTCGGGAAAATCAATATGGTGCGCGACCCGCGAGGACAGCCCCGGGTTGCTGTGGAAAAAGGTGTCCATGCGCTGCTTGTAGCCGGCAAAGATGACCACCAGATCCTCGCGCTGGTTTTCCATGACCTGCAGCAGGATCTCGATCGCCTCCTGGCCGTAGTCGCGCTCGTTCTCCGGCCGGTACAGGTAGTAGGCCTCATCGATGAACAGCACCCCGCCCATGGCGCGCTTGAGCACCTCGCGCGTCTTCGGAGCAGTATGCCCGATGTACTGACCGACCAGGTCATCGCGCGTGACGGCCACCAGATGCCCCTTGCGCACGTACCCCAGGCGATGAAGGATTTCCGCCATGCGCAGCGCGACAGTGGTTTTGCCGGTGCCCGGGTTGCCGGTGAAGGACATGTGCAGCGCGGGGGCCCCGGCGCCGAGTCCGAGCGTACTCCTCAGCTTGTCGATGAGCAGCAGCGCGGCGATGTCGCGGATGCGGCTCTTGACCGGCAGGAGCCCGATCAGATCGCGCTCGAGCCCCTCGAGCACCTCGGCGACCTGCGACTGACGGTACGCGGCCTCGAGGTCGAGCGGTCCAGTCCCGAGCGGCTCCGCAGCGGGCTGTGGCTCGATCACGGCGCTCATGGCCCTGAGTACCGCTCGCCCTCGGGGCGGTCGTCCGCGTACGCGCGGGTGGTGTAGCGCAGCGCGCGGCCGGCTCCCTCCTGGCGGACCAGTGCGAAGCCCGGCTCACGCGGCGGGCGGTTCACGAGGAACGAGAGCCGCAGCGACTCGCGGCCGCGCGTGGCGTCGAAGGCGTTGACCTTGATGTAGTGGTAGGGGAAGGTCTTGCGGCAGGAGGCGAGCTCGCCGAGGATGCCGGCGGCATCGCGGATGTCGAACATCGGCATGCCGAACATTTCCCAATAGGTGTTGCGCGGATGAGGGTCGTCCGTGTACTCGATCGACACCGCCCAGCCCTGCTCGAGGCTGTACTCGATCTGTCGGCGGATCTGCTCGTCGCTCAGTTCCGGCAGGAAGGAAAAGGTCCCCTGGGTGATGCGCATGGCGGTATCTCAGGCTGTGAGTGGATCAGGCGACCTGCGGGGTCGGCACGAAATCCGGGGTGTCGGTGCTCGCATAGTTGAACGTCACCTCTCCCCAGGTATCGAGCGCGGCGCGCAGCGGGACGCACTCGCGCGCCGCCGCGGCCAGGATGTCCGGGCCTTCGTGCCAGATGTCCCGGCCCTCGTTGCGCGCCAACACCATCGCCTCGAGTGCCACACGGTTGGCGGTGGCGCCGGCGGCGATGCCCATGGGGTGGCCGATGGTGCCGCCGCCGAACTGCAGGATGGTGTCCTCGCCGAGATAGTGCAGCAGCTGGTGCATCTGACCGGCATGGATCCCCCCGGAGGCGACCGGCATCACGCCGTGCAGCCCGGCCCAGTCCTGCTCGAAGAACACACCGCGCTGCAGGTCGACCGGGTTGTGCGGCTCGCGCAGCACGTTGTAGAAGCCCTGCACCGAGTTCGGGTCGCCCTCGAGCTTGCCGACCACCGTGCCGGCATGGATGTGATCGACGCCGGCGAGCCGCATCCACTTGCAGATCACGCGGAAGGACACACCATGGCTCTTCTGCCGGGTATAGGTCGAGTGCCCCGCGCGGTGCAGATGCAGGATCATGTCGTTGCGGCGCGCCCAGCGCGACATCGACTGGATCGCGGTATAGCCGATCACCAGGTCTATCATGACGATGACCGAGCCTAAGTCGCGGGCGAACTCGGCCCGCTCGTACATGTCCTCCATCGTTGCGGCGGTGACGTTCAGATAGTGTCCTTTCACCTCCCCGCTCGCCGCCTGGGCGCGGTTGACTGCCTCCATGCAGTAAAGGAAGCGGTCCCGCCAGTGCATGAAGGGCTGGGAATTGATGTTCTCGTCGTCCTTGGTGAAATCCAGACCGCCCTTGAGCGCCTCATAGACCACACGGCCGTAGTTGCGGCCCGAGAGCCCGAGCTTCGGCTTGATGGTTGCCCCGAGCAGTGGGCGGCCGAACTTGTCGAGCCGCTCGCGCTCGACGACGATGCCGGTCGGGGGCCCGGCGAAAGTCTTGACGTAGGCGCTGGGCAAGCGCATGTCCTCGAGCCGCAGCGCCTTCAGCGGCTTGAAGCCGAACACGTTGCCGATGACCGAGGCGGTGAGGTTGACGATCGACCCGGGCTCGAACAGATCCAGGTCGTAGGCAATGTAGGCGAAGTACTGGTCCGGGGAGCCCGGAACCGGGTCGACCCGGTAGGCTTTCGCGCGATAGCGCTCGCAGGCGGTCAGCCGATCGGTCCACACGACGGTCCAGGTCGCCGTGGAGGACTCTCCTGCGACGGCCGCCGCGGCCTCCTCGGGCTCTACGCCCTCCTGCGGGGTGATGCGAAAGAGTGCCAGCACGTCGGTGGAGGCCGGTACGTACTCGGGTTGCCAGTAGCCCATCTGTGCGTATTTGAGGACTCCGGCCCGGTAGCGTTCGGCCCCGGTCTTGGTGCGTTTGTGCTCTGCGACGGTGGCGTTCATCGATCTTCGCTCCTCATGCGCTTCGGCGCGCTGTGGACCGGAGGGCCGGCCCGGGAAGCCCTAGCGGCGAGGGTGCAGTGCCGCACGGCATGCGACCGATACTGGGTCTTGATTTTCATTAGGTCTAGTTAGATATTTTTGAGATCTGAATAAGAGATTCTTATTGCATGCGCAATGTCACGCTACGGCAGATGCGGGTGTTCGCGGCGGTGGCCCGGCACCTGTCCTTCACGCGCGCGGCGCGCGAGCTGCACCTGACGCAGCCGGCGGTCTCGCAGCAGATGCGGCTGCTGGAGGCGGAGGTGGGCATGCCGCTCATCGAGCAGCTCGGCCGCAAGATCCGCCTGGCGCCGGCGGGCGTGGAGCTGCTGCAGTACGCCCACCAAGTGACCGAACTGCTGCGCGAGGCCGGCGAGACCATCGCGGCGATGCGTGGGCTGCGCCGCGGCGTGCTGAAGCTCGGCGCGGTGAGCACGACGAAGTACTTCGCCCCGGCGCTGCTCTCGGCATTCACACCCGACTACCCTGAAGTCAGCATCAAGTTCACGATCGCGAACCGCGGCGAGATCATCCGGCTCCTCGCCGCCAACGAACTCGATCTGGTGATCATGGGACGGCCGCCGGCCGAGCTGCTCAGCGTGGCGACTGCGTTTGCACCCCACCCCTCCGTGATCATTGCGCCGCCGAACCACCCGCTGCTCGGACAGCACCAGGTGCCGCTCGAGGCGCTCGCCGAGGAGAGCTTCATCGTGCGCGAGGAGGGCTCGGGCACGCGCGCCTCGATGGAGCGGCTGTTCGCCGAGCACCACGTGCCGTTCCGAACGCTGATGGAGGTCAGCAGCAACGAAACGATCAAGCAGGCGGTGATGGCCGGGATGGGGCTTGCGTTCATCTCCGCGCACACCATCGGGCTCGAGATCGACGCCGGCCGGCTCGCGATTCTCGATGTGGCGGGCCTGCCGATCGTGCGGGACTGGTACGTGATCCAGCTGCACAGGAAGCTCCTGCCGCCCATTGCCGCGGCGTTCCGCGCCTTCATGCTCGAGCGCGGCGCGGGAATCATCGCGCGCACCATCGGCGCTCCCCTCGCCACCGAAGGTGTTGCGCTGCGGCAGCCCTCGCCGGGCTCGCGCCCGATGAAACGCGCTCGCGCCCCGAACAGCCGGCGCGGCGCTCGAGGCGCGCCATGAGTGAGCACAGCGCCCAAGGAGCGAGTCCATGACCCCGTCAGATGCGGATCGCCGCAACCATTGGCAGCGCGTCTACGCGACCAAGAGCGCGCAGGCGGTGAGCTGGTATCGGCCGCATCTCGAGGTGTCGCTCGAACTGCTCGCGGCAGCCGGGCTCTCGCCCGGCTCGCGCGTGATCGACATCGGCGCAGGCGCATCGACGCTCGTCGATGACCTGCTCGAGCGCGGTGTGCGCGACATCACCGTCCTCGACGTCTCGGAGCAGGCGCTCGCGATAGCGCAGGAGCGGCTGGGCGCACGTGCGCGGCTCGTGCACTGGCTCGCCGGCGATGTGCTGCAGGCCGCGCTGCCGCCGGGGGGCTTTGACTTCTGGCATGACCGCGCGGTGCTGCATTTTCTCACCGACCCGGCTGATGCCCGCCGCTATGTGCAGCGTGTCGAGGCGAGCCTCCCGGCCGGCGCGCATGCGGTGATCGCCAGCTTCGCACCGGACGGGCCTGAGCGCTGCAGCGGCCTGCCCGTCGCGCGCCGCTCTGCCGAGGACATTGCCGAGCTGTTCGCGCCAGTCTGGGTGCTCGTGCAGAGCCGTGCGGAGCGCCACCGGACACCCGCCGGGGCCGAACAGTCGTTTGCCTACGCGCTCTTGCGAAAGCGCTGAGCCTCCTGCAGCGCGCACCGCAAGGCGCCGGCAGTCGAGTGTCCGCCCGGGCATATTGCGCGATAATTCATAGCATTATTAAGTGCTTGACCAGTATTTCTCATCTTCTGCCGAATGAGACCGGACGCAGGCTGTCCACCGGGCAGCCCCGCGGCGAAGGCGTACGCGCTGCTCGAGGCCGTGGCGCACACCCGAGCGTCCCGGCTGTACCGGCGGCTGTCTGGCGCGCAATAATCCCTGGTAGGGGACGCTCATCAGAGCTCATATCCAAGAACGAGATCCTGAGGATCCTGCGAGGCTCACCATGCTAAATCGGTTTCGCATCGCGCAGAGTTTCGGACTGTCGCTCATCGTGGGCGTGCTGCTGCTCTCGGCGCGGCCGCCGGCCGCCGAGGCGCGCGCGCCGTTTCTGGGTGCGGTGCCAACGCCCACCTGTCAGCCGGGCGATCGAACCGAGACGGGCCTCGACGGTCAGCTCACCGCGGCCGAACGCGCCAGCGGCGCCTCGCAGCGCCCATACAACTGCAACCTCAAGATCGTCGGCGAATACGCCGGCCAGGGGGCCGGCCACCAGCTGATGTGGTACGGGAACTGCGCCTACGTCACCACCGAGGGCTACGAGGCCGGGCAGAAAGGGGTCCCGCCGCTGCTGCATCCGGGCATCCAGGTGCTTGACGTGGCCGACCAGCGCGATCCGCGCTACGTCACCCATCTCGACAATCCGGCGGCGCTCTACGATTGGGAAGACGGCTCGGTCAATCCCCGGCGCGCGCTGCTCGGCACTGCGGAGAGCTGGATGGGCGCGGGGCCGCAGCCGGCCGTCGCGTTTTACGACCTGTCCGACTGCGCCCACCCGAAGCTGCTCTCGAGCGTGCAGATCCCGGACCCGAATCTTCAGGCACATGCTGGCAATTTTGCCTACGACGGGCGCACCTATTGGATCACCTCCTTCAACAAGCGCCGTCTGTACGCCATCGACGTCACGAACCCCAGGCATCCGCGGGAGCTCATCGACTGGGATTTCCCGCACGATCAGCCGGGCGGGGCCGGCGCGCACCAGATCTGCCACAGGATCTCCCTCAACCAGTTCGCCGTGGACGGACACCCGCCCGACACCCTGCTCTTCTGCGGCGTGGTCGGACACCTGGTGCACGCCGGGAAGTTCACCTCGGGCAATGGGCTCGTCATCTACGACGTCAGTCAGGTGCAGGACCGCCGTCCCCATCCGCTCATCAAGGTCCTCGGCACGCTCTATTGGAAGGACGGCGACATCGGCATCGAGCCTGATCTGGCCTTCATCAACGGCAGACCGTATCTGGGCGTCGGCGATGAATGCGGTTCGGGCGGCTGCAACTATCCTCAGGGCGCGATCGCCGCCTGTCGCGCCGGACTGCCACCCTTCGGGCTCGAGCGCCTCATCGACATCAGCAATCTCGCCAAGCCGAAGCTCGTCGCCGAGCTCAGGCTCGGCGTGGATGATCCAAAGAACTGCGCGCTCACCGAGCACGACATCACCGCCACCATGGGCGGCTACGGCTACAGCGTGCACGACTGCACGTTCGACAATCCCCTGGATGCGAAGCTGCTCGCCTGCTCGGCCCATCAGGCCGGGGTGCGGGTGTTCGATGTCCACGATCCGTACGAGCCGCGGGAAATCGCCTACTTCAAGGGGCCTGCCCCCTCGAGTCCGACCGAGATCGACCCCGGCTCACTGCTGAACGCCTTCCAAGGTGTCAGACCGCCGATCAACTTCGCCTGGTCAAAGGCGCACAGCCGCTTCGTGTGGCGGCACGGGCAGCTGTATCTGTGGGTGACTTCGAGTCACGGCGGGTTCTACACGCTGAAGTTCGAGGACCAGGCGGCGATCGCAAAGCTGAAACCCATTCCGACGCCCGGGAACGAGGACTACCAGGACTGACGGGGTAATTCGGCCACACCGGCCCGTGCAGCGCTCCGTGAAGGAGCGCTGCACGGGTCGCGGACGGTCTCACGCGGCCGTCGGCGCCCGCACCGACGGGGTGTCGGCCGCGGTGAACTCGTCAACGATTTTCGCGCGATTGTTCCAGTCCGTCCGCTCGTAGTTGCACCGGGTGTCGGGCCGGCCGCCGCCGCGCCACAGAGGGAAGATCGGCACAAGCGCATTCGGCCGTGCACCGACCGCATCCCGGTTCTGCGTGCCGAAATCGATCACTGCGCGCGGGTAGCCCCCCGCGTACACGAGGCGGCGAGCAGCACGGCATCGAACGTATCCGGGTCGGGCAGCACCGAGGCGTTGCTGCAGCCCGCTGTCGGAACCGTGTGCACGTTCCGAACCATGCGCCCGGCAGGGAAGCAGGGGAGCTTGTACGTCTGGCCCTCGCTCGTGCCGTAGACGAGCAGCACGTCCACCGGGATGTCCTCGCCGGAATTCCTGCCGTACGGAAACGCCCCACCCGGCAAGCTGCAACGATGGCGAACCGGGGCTGCGCGCACATCCCTGCTGCCGCCGCCGGCGAGCTGCTCGGCAAACGCGACACGCGCCGCAGGCCGAACCACGACCGCTGCGCGACCGGCCGAGGCGAACGGTGCCGTCGCCGCGGGAAATCACTGCCACCCAGACCTAAACCACCCCTTCGTGAGGTGCAAATCCTCTCGGGGCGCTCCGCGCGCAGTGAAATAGTGACCTCTCGATCAGTCCGCATCCGCGCCGCGGAGCGAGCGAGGCGGTTGCAGGCCCTTCCGACCGCAACGTGCCCTCCCCATCGAGCAATGCTGGCCAGAACGAACGGGTCGCATTCACCGCAGCGGCGCACAGTGCTGGAGCGTTCGCCGAGCCTGCTGCGCTGGCGTCCGTCGCTGGTGCGGTGTGCATCGGCACCGTAACGCCGCTTCGCAACCGCGTCGCTGCGCATCAGCAAGTCGAGGCGCATCGCCTCCGCGCGGAGACGATGCCCTCCACGGTCGACCTCCGCGCCCTGGAAATTCACAGCTGCCTTACGCGCAAAGGTTCCCTGCACAGTGTTCCCGTCACAAAAAAGTCACGGTGCGGTAACAAAAACTCAATACGCCGCCGGCAGTCTTGGTTTCGAACCGGGGTGCACCCGGCCCCGGGTCCTTCTCCGAACTCTAGAACAAGCGCACACAAGGGAGTCCGCCAATGCGGCCAGTCGCACTGCGTAAGACGTCAAACCATTGTTGGCAGCACAACCGCATCACTCTGGCAGTGCAATGCGCTCTTGCCGGCTTGCTGGCCACCGGTGCGCTTGCACGCGCGGCAACGCCCGATCCGCTACCAGCCCCGAGCGCGTCTCCTTCGATCGACACGCTGAACGCTGTGCTCGTGACCGCGCGCATTGCACGTCATAAGAAGGATTTTGGCAATAGCCAGACTGTCAAGACACTTGACCGGGACCAGATCAGCGGGAGCAGCGTGGTCGGCGGTGCGGCCCAGGCCATGATGCTGGTGCCGGGCGTAAGCGTATCTTCGTACGGTGCTACCGGCTCGCAGAAGACCACCATCAGCATCGATGGGATCAAGACCGGCTGGGCCGGATTCTCCGGCGGCAATCCGGACAACGGCAGTATCGAACCCACCTTCGACGGGGTGCCGATGAACAACCCCGGAAACGATCTGTGGCAGGCAACGCTCATCCCGCAGACGTCGATTCTGCAGACCATCAGCGTCACCTATGGCCCCGGAGAGGTGAAGAATCGCTGGTGGACCAATATCGGAGGCTCCATCAACTTCGCGCCGCTGCAGCCGAGCAGCAGGTTCGGCGGCCACGTGGCCGTCACCTATGGCAGCTACCAGACGAAGAACGAGTCCTTCGACCTGCAGACCGGCGACATCGACGGCTGGCAGACGGTGATCGCGGGCGGCTGGAACCAGGCGCACAACTTCCTGCGCGGTTACGACGGCTACGACAACCCCAGCTACAACTACGCTTACTACTTGAAGAGTCGCCATCGTTTCGCGAGTGGCAACGGTGACCTGAGCATCGGCGCATACGTCGCGCGCGCGAGCGCACAGCGTCCATTCCCAATTCCTGTCAGTCCGATTCCCGGGACCTACATCACCGGACCTGCCACCCCAGGACCCCTGATCAGCCAGCAAACTACTGGCTTTTACACCACGCTGC
>JAKAYU010000022.1 GCA_021809525.1 Pseudomonadota bacterium
AGCGCCGGCCCCTGTCGGCGGCATTCCGGGATGGGATGCGCCCGCGGCGCAGCGTACTCACAAGAGGCTTCAGTCATGACCTTCCCCTCCCTTAGACCGCGGCGCACCCGCCAGTCCGACCTCTGGCGGCGCATGGTGCGCGAGACGCGGCTCGTCCCTGACCAGTTGATCTATCCGCTGTTCGTCGTCCCCGGCAAGGGCGTGCGGCACCCGGTCTCGAGCATGCCCGGGATCTTCCAACTCTCGGTCGACGAGGCGGTGAAGGAATCGCGCGCGGCCGAGGAGGCGGGCGTACCGGCGGTGCTGCTGTTTGCCGCGCCCGAGCACAAGGACGCGCGGGCGAGCGCCGCGCTCGATCCGCACGGACTCGCCGCCGAGGCGATCGGCGCGATCAAGGCGGCCTGCCCGCACCTGCTGGTCTGGGCCGATGTGTGCCTGTGCGGCGCAACCGATCACGGGCACTGCGGCCATGTGCTGGCGGGCGGCGTGATCGACAACGACACCTCGGTGCAGACGCTCGCTCAGGTCGCGCTCAACTACGCGCGCGCCGGCGCCGATGCCGTCGCGCCGAGCGACATGATGGACGGACGGGTGCAGGCCATCCGCCGGGTGCTGGACCGCGACGGGTTCGCGATGACGCCGATCGTCTCGTATGCGGCCAAGTACGCCTCGGCGTTCTACGGGCCGTTCCGCGAGGCCGCCGAGTCCGCTCCCGCCTTCGGCGACCGGCGCAGCTACCAAATGGACCCCGCCAACGGCCGCGAAGCGCTGCGCGAGGTGCTGCTCGACGTGGAAGAAGGCGCGGATCTGGTCATGGTCAAGCCCGCCGGCCCGTACCTCGACATCATCCGCGAGGTGCGCGATGCGGTGCGCCTGCCGGTGGTGGCCTACCAGGTGAGCGGCGAGTACAGCCTGATCAAGGCGGCCGCCGAGCGTGGCTGGATCGACGAGCGGGCCGCGGTGATGGAGACTCTCACCGGCATCCTGCGCGCCGGAGCCGATCTGATCATCACCTACTACGCGCCGCAGGTGACGCGCTGGTTGGCCGCATGAGCAGCGGCACGCCGGTCTTCCTCGCCGCCTGCCGGCGCGAGCCCGTACCCTACACGCCCATCTGGATCATGCGCCAGGCGGGCCGGTATCTGCCGGAGTACCGCGCAGTACGCGCCAAGGTGTCGTTCGAGGCGCTGACCCGCACCCCGGAGCTCGCCGCCGAAGTGACGCTGCAGCCGCTGCGGCGCTTCGCGCTCGATGCCGCCATCCTCTTCAGCGATATCATGACGCCGCTGCAGGGCATGGGCATCGAGCTGACGTTCGAGCCCGGACCGGTGGTGCGCGAGCCGATTCGCACCCAGGGGGCGATCGAGGCGCTGCGGCCGCTCGCGCCCGAGCAGGACGTGCCGTTCGTGCTCGAGACCATCCGGCTGATCCGCGCGGCCGCGCCGCGCAACGTGCCGCTCATCGGGTTCGCCGGCGCGCCGTTCACGCTGTTCTGCTACCTGGTGGGCGGACGCCCCTCGAAGGAGTTCGAGACGGCGCGCGCGTTCCTCTACTCCGACCCGCAGGCTGCCGTCCGGCTGCTCGATCACTTGGCCGACGCCATGGCCGCCTATCTCGGCGCGCAGGCCGCCGCCGGCGCGCAGGCGCTGATGCTGTTCGAGTCCTGGGGCGGACTGCTCGCGCCGCCGCAGTTCGAGCACTTCGCGCTCGCCGCTGCGCGTCGCACGCTCTCGGCACTGCGCTCGCGCGGCGTGCCGCTCATCTACTACCTCAACCAGGGCAGCGCGCTGCACGAGCGGCTCGCGGCCCTGGAGGCCGACGTCATCGGGGTCGACTGGCGCTCGCCGCTCGGCACGGTGCGCCGCGTATTGGGCGCCGGGAAGGCCGTGCAGGGCAACCTCGATCCGGCCGCGCTGTTCGCCGCGCCCGAGCTGCTCGAGCGGCAGGCCGAGCGGGTGCTGCACGAGGCCGGCGGGCAGCCGGGCCACATCTTCAACCTCGGCCACGGCATCTGGCCGCACACCGATCCGGATGCCGTCGCCCGCCTGGTCGACATCGTGCACGAGCGCTCGGCCCGCAAGGAGCCCGCTGCGTGAGCCGCATCCAGGCGTCGCTCGCCGAGGATGCCGCGGAGTGCTTCCGCGACCTGCAGGGGCGCATCTGCGCGGCGTTCGAGGCGTTCGAACCCGAAGCGCGCTTCCAGGAGCGCGCCTGGCGCCGCCCGAGCGGCCACCGGCTCGAGGGTGGCGGGCTGTCTCGGCTGATGCGCGGGGCGGTGTTCGAGAAGGTGGGCATCAACTTCAGCCACGTCTGGGGCGTGTTTTCCGAGCAGGCGCGCGCGCAGATCCCGGGCGCGGCGGACTCCGGGGGGCGCTTCCTCGCCTGCGGCATCTCGCTCGTGGCCCACATGGCCAACCCCTATGTCCCCACGGTGCACATGAACCTGCGCTATCTGCACACCAGCCGCGGCTGGTTCGGGGGCGGGGCGGACCTGACGCCGACGTTCCCGTTCGAGGAGGACACGGCCGAATTCCATGCGGCGCTGCGGCGAGCTTGCGACACCTATCGGGCGGATGCGTACGAGACGTTCAAGGCGTGGTGCGACCGCTACTTCTACCTGCCGCACCGGCAGGAGCCGCGCGGCGTGGGCGGAATCTTCTTCGACGAGCTCGCGGGCGCTGATCCGCAGGCGGATTTCGCTTTTGTGCGACAGGTGGGCGAGGCCTTCCTCGCGGTCTACCCGGCCCTGGTCGCGCGCCGCAAGGACACCCCCTACGACGAGGCGGCGCGCGAGAAGCTCCTGTACAAGCGGGGGCGGTACGTCGAGTTCAACCTGGTCTATGATCGGGGCACCCGGTTCGGTTTTCAGACCGATGCGGACCCGGAGGCCTACCTCATGAGTCTGCCGCCCGTGGTCAGATGGTGAGACGAGTTGCTCGGATGGTAAGGACATTCGTGCCGACGCTGTGCGTGCTGTCGGCCCTCATGCTCGGCGCGTGCAGTCAGCAGAACGCGGACTTCATGCCAGGTGGCGCCGCCGCGGCCGCCCCCAGCACGTCCGCCGCGGCCCCGGCGCTGCCTGCCGTGGCGCTGCGCGCCTCGAGCCTGATCGGGCTGCCGGTGCAGTCGCGCTCCGGGCAGCGGCTGGGTGCGGTGCTGGACATCGTCTTCGGGAGCGAGGGCGCAGCCCCGCATCTGATCGTGGTACACGCGAGCGGCAGCGGCACGCCCGGCACGCTCACTGCCGTTCCGTGGAAGCTCGCGATCAAACACCTGCGCGGCGGCGCGCTCGTCTTCGAGGCCAAACGGTTCGCGGACGCGCCTGCCTTCCCGCCCGGGCAGTGGCCGAAGCTCGACACGCCGCACTGGAGCGCGGCGGCCGATGCCTACTGGAGCCGCACCGAGGGGCCGTCCTTCACGCCGATCGATCCGACGACGCGCTCGCGGGCGCGGCCGAGCATGAACCTGTGATGAGAGCCCTGCGCTGGAGCCTCGGCATCCTCGCCGGCGTGCTGCTGCTGCTGGTGCTCGCGGCGCTCATCGCCACGCAGGTCATCAACCCAGACGACTACCGCGGCGAGGCCGAGCGGCTGGTGACCCGCTACACCGGCCGTCCGTTTCTCATCCAGGGCCACCTGCGCCTCGGGTGGTATCCGTGGCTCACGCTCGGCATCGGCGCGGCGCGCCTCGGCAACCGGCCCGGGATGCAGGGACCTGACCTGATCAGCTGGCGCTCGGCGCGCATTCCGGTGCGGCTGCTGCCGCTGCTGCTGCACCGGCGGATCGAGCTCGGCACGATTCGTCTCAGCGGTGCACACATCCATCTATGGCGCGCCGCCGACGGGGCGGGAAACTGGCAGCAGCTGCTCGCGGGCACGGCATCATCCGGCTCCGGCCCTGCGCCCGCATTCGGCGGCCTGATCTTGCGCCATGCGACACTGGAGTGGGTCGGCGCGAGCGGGACGGTGCGTCTCGAGCACTGGCAGCTGCAGCTCGGCGCCTGGGCGCCGAGCCAGCCGTTCTCCGTGCGCACGCGCTTGATCCTGAAGGCGCCGAAGCTGCCGCCCGCCGGCGTGCCGGTCCGCTTCAGCGCGGCGCGACTGCGGCTGCAGACGGTGCCGCTGCGCCTCGCGGCGCCGCACTGGAAACTCACTCTGGCCAGCGCGGCGGCGAGCGGCGCGCTGCAATTCGACGACAACGTACACCCGCAGGCCGACGGGACGCTCGCGCTGACCGTGCCCTCGGTGCGCAGCCTGATCGCTCAGTGGGGTCTGAAGATGCGCCTGCCGAAGGATCCTGCCGCGCTCGGCCCGCTCTCGCTGTCGGGTCAGTGGCGGCTGCGCGGCGGCGCACTGCGGCTCGAGCCGCTCACTGCCCGGCTCGACACCACGACGCTCACCGGCTGGGCGGACCACTCCGGGGGCGCGCAGCCGCGCTGGACCTTCGACCTGCACGCCGATCACATCGACTTCAGTGATTATCTGCCGCCGACGCGCAGACATCCCAAGCCGCTGAAGCTGCCGCTCGCCATGCTGCGTGCCCTGAAGGCCGACGGTACGCTCACCGTGAGCCGCGCAAGGATCGGCAGCACCGTGATGCGCGACGTGCAGCTGCAGGTCCAGTGAGCCCTACTCACTCGGACATGCCCGCCGGAACCGCCGCCGAGGAATCGGGCGCGTCCTTCGCGCGCGCGCTCATCGAGTGGCATGCGCGCTGCGGACGACACGATCTGCCGTGGCAGCGCGATCGCTCTGCCTACCGCGTCTGGGTGTCGGAGATCATGCTGCAGCAGACCCAGGTCAGCACGGTCATCCCCTATTACGAGCGCTTCATGCAGCGCTTTCCCGACGTGGTTGCGCTGGCGGATGCGCCGCTCGATGAGGTGCTGCACCTCTGGTCGGGACTGGGCTATTACGCGCGCGCGCGCAACCTGCACCGCGCCGCGGTGCAGATCCGCGATGAGCACGATGGGCGCTTTCCGGAAACGTTCGCGGCAGTCGCCGCGCTGCCGGGCATCGGACGCTCGACCGCGGGCGCCATCCTGGCACTCGCCCGCGGCGAGCGCTTTGCGATCCTGGACGGCAACGTGCGCCGGGTGTTGTCCCGGTATTTCGGGGTGGAGGGCGAGCCCGCGCAGCGCCACACCGTCGAGCAGCTCTGGGCTCTGTCAGAAGCGTGCACGCCGGCGCAACAGGTGGACGTCTACACGCAGGCCGTCATGGATCTCGGCGCGACACTCTGCACGCGCCGCAACCCGGCGTGCGAGCGCTGTCCCCTGAGGCAGACATGTCTTGCGCGACGCACGGGCCGTCAGCACGAGCTACCCGCGCCGAAACCCCGCCCCGACCGTCCGCTGCGCCGGGTGTACATGCTGGCGGCGCAGCGCGCCGACGGGGCCGTGCTGCTCGAGCGCCGGCCGGAGCGCGGTATCTGGGGCGGCCTGTGGTGCCTGCCGGAATTCGACAGCACCGTGGCCGCCGAGACGTACCTCGGGCACCGGCTCGGTGCGGCGGCGGCGCTGCGCCCGCTGGCGGCGATCGAGCATGCCTTTACGCATTTCGATCTTGTCATTACGCCGCTTCTGGCTCATTGTTCCGCCTATGACGGCGCGCCGGATCCGGCGCAGCACGCGTGGTACCACGTCAGCGCGCCCGGCGCGCTCGGCCTGCCGGCCCCGATCCTGCGATTCCTGCAACGCCTGGCGTCGGCCGCGGCCCAGACACAACTTTGTGATTGATTGGACTTTTACGGAGAACGCCGTGTCCCGAATGGTGCAGTGTGTGATGCTCAAGCGCGAGGCGCCCGGCCTCGACCGTCCGCCTTACCCGGGCCCGCTCGGCCAGCGGATTTTCGAGCACGTCTCGCGCGAGGCTTGGGCGCGCTGGGTGCAGCATCAGATCATGCTCATCAACGAGTACCGCCTGAGCCCGATCGAGCCGAAGGCGCGCCAGTTTCTCCAGGCCGAGATGGAGAAATTCTTCTTCGGCGAGGGTGCCGCCCGGCCCGAGGGCTACCGGCCACCCCAGGAGGACTGACCGAACCATGCCCCAGAGCGCCACGCCGCTGAACCCCCGCGTCCGCGAGGTCACCGAGCGCATCCGCGAACGCAGCCGCGACACGCGCGCTGCCTATCTTGAGCGCATGCGAGGCCAGGCCCGCGGGCCGGCCCGCACGCGACTGTCGTGCACCAACCTGGCGCACGGCTTCGCCGCCTCCAGCGCCGCCGACAAGGAGGTGTTGAAGGCACTGCGCGGCCCGAACCTCGGCATCGTGACTGCCTACAACGACATGCTCTCGGCGCATCAGCCGTACGAGCGCTTTCCGGGACTGATCCGCCACGCCGCGCGCGAGGCGCACGCCACCGCGCAGGTGGCCGGCGGCGTGCCGGCCATGTGCGACGGGGTGACACAGGGCCAGCCGGGCATGGAGCTGTCACTGTTCAGCCGCGAGGTGATCGCGATGGCCACGGGGATCGCGCTCTCGCACGGCATGTTCGATGCGGCGCTGTGCCTGGGCGTGTGCGACAAGATCGTCCCGGGCCTGCTGATCGGCGCGCTCGCCTTCGGGCAGCTGCCGACGATCTTCGTGCCCGCGGGTCCCATGCCCTCGGGGCTGCCCAACAAGGAGAAGGCGCGCATCCGCCAGCTGTTCGCCGAAGGCAAGGTCGGGCGCGAGGCGCTGCTGCAGTCGGAGGCCGACAGCTATCACTCGGCCGGCACCTGCACGTTCTACGGCACCGCCAACAGCAACCAGATGCTGATGGAGGTGATGGGGCTGCACCTACCGGGCAGCGCGTTCGTGCCGCCCAACACGCCGCTGCGCGATGCGCTCACCGCGGCGGCGGCGCGCCGCGCCGCGCGCATCACCGCGCTCGGCGAACAGTACCTGCCGCTCGCGCACGTGATCGATGAGCGCAGCATCGTCAACGCGGTGGTGGGGCTGCTCGCCACCGGCGGCTCGACCAACCACACGCTGCACATCGTGGCCATCGCCAAGGCAGCCGGCATCCGCATCGACTGGGACGACTTCAGCGAGCTGTCTGCGGTGGTGCCGCTGCTGGCGCGGATCTATCCCAACGGCAGCGCCGACGTGAACCATTTCCATGCCGCCGGCGGTGTGGGCTTCCTGGTGCGCGAGCTGCTCGAGGCCGGCCTGATGCACGGCGAGGTGCCGACCGTAGCCGGCGCAGGCCTGGCGCACTACACGCAGGAGCCCTGGCTCTCGAACGAAGGGCTCGCCTGGCGGGATGCGCCGGCCAACAGCGGTGACCGCGAAGTGCTGCGCCGAGCGACCGATCCGTTCAGCGCCGACGGCGGACTGAAGCTGCTGCGGGGCAACCTCGGCCGCGCGATCATCAAGGTGTCGGCGGTCAAGCCCGAGCACCGCTCGGTGCAGGCGCCCGCGCGAGTGTTCCACAGTCAGGACGAGGTGCTCGAAGCCTTCAAGCAGGGCGCGTTGTCCCGCGACGTAGTGGTGGTCGTGCGCTTCCAGGGGCCGCGTGCCAACGGCATGCCCGAGCTGCACGGGCTCACCCCGGCGCTCACCTCACTGCAGAGCAAGGGCCACCGTGTGGGACTCGTCACCGACGGGCGCATGTCGGGCGCCTCGGGCGCGGTGCCGGCAGCGATCCATCTGACGCCCGAGGCGGTCTGCGGCGGTCCCATCGGCCGGATCCGCGACGGGGACCTCATCCGACTCGACAGCCACGCCGGCGTGCTCGAGGCGCGGGTGAGCGAGGAGGAGTGGAACCGGCGCGAGACCGCGAGCGCGGATCTGTCTGCCAACGCCTTCGGCATGGGCCGGGAGCTGTTCGGCCTCCTCCGCGCGCACGCCGCCCCGGCGGAGCAAGGCGGCGGGGTGTGTTAAGCGCCCCTGCGCGCCGGATGTCCCGGCGGCCGCTGCGGCTCGCCACAGCGGGGCTCAGGCGCCGGGCTTCTCCGGCAGGGCGACGCTGAGTTCCAGGACCTCGTGCCCGGCCTCGCGCTCAAGATTGATCTGCACGGCCTCCGGATCGACGTTGACGTACTTGTGGATCACCTGCAGCAGCTCGCGCCTGAGCAGCGGCAGGTAGTCCGGGCCACCGCGTCCGCCTCGCTCCTGCGCCACGATGATGCGCAGGCGCTCCTTGGCGATGCTGGCCGAGTTCGGTTTGCTGCGAAACAGTGCCAACAGGCCCATGTCAGCCTCCGAACATGCGCGCGAAGAAGCCGCGCTTGGGTTCTTCGAGAAACCTCAGCGGCAGCTCCTCGCCGAGCAGGCGGGCGACCGCATCGCCGTACGCGGCGGCGGCGTCGCTGTCCTCGTTGAGGATCACGGGCACGCCGGCGTTCGAGGCGGCGAGCACGTCGGGTGACTCCGGGACCACGCCGATCACATCGAGCCCCAGGATCTCCTTGACGTCCCCGACGCTCATCATCTCCCCGTTCGCCACCCGCCGCGGGTTGTAGCGGGTGAGCAGCAGATGCTCCTTCACCCCGCCGTTGCCGTTCGCGGAGCGGTGGGTCTTGCTCGCGAGCAGCCCGAGGATGCGGTCGGAGTCACGCACCGAGGAGACCTCGGGGTTGACCACGACGACCGCGCGGTCGGCGAAGTACATCGCCAGGTGCGCGCCCTTCTCGATGCCCGCCGGCGAGTCGCAGATGATGTAGTCGAATTGCTCCGCGGTGAGCTCATCGAGCACCCGGCGCACGCCCTCCTCGGTCAGCGCGTCCTTGTCGCGCGTCTGCGAAGCGGCCAGCACGTGCAGCGTCTCGAGGCGCTTGTCCTTGATCAACGCCTGCTTGAGGGTGCAGTCGCCGTTGATCACGTTGACGAAGTCGTACACCACGCGCCGCTCGCACCCCATGATGAGGTCGAGGTTGCGCAGACCGATGTCGAAGTCGATCACCGCCACGCGCTTGCCGCGGCGGGCCAGTCCGCAGGCCATGCTGGCCGAAGTGGTGGTCTTGCCGACCCCGCCCTTGCCAGAGGTCACCACGATGATTTCAGTCAAAGCTCACTCCTCGAATTGGGTTCACGGGGCTGGCCGCACTCAAGCGCCCAGCCGCTCGAAACGCAAGGCGTCGCCATCCAGCCACGCCTGCACGGGTTTGCCCGCGAGCTCCGGCGGCAACGTCTCGAATACGCGGAACACGCCGGCGATCGACACCAGCTCCGCATGGAATTCCTGGCAGAACACGCGCGCGGCGGCATCACCGCGCGCCCCGGCCACTGCCCGGCCGCGCAGTGCGCCGTACACGTGCACGCAGCCGTCGGCGATCACCTCCGCGCCCGCTCCGACCATGGCGGTAACCACCAGGTCGCGCCCACGCGCATACAGCCTCTGCCCGGAGCGCACGGGGTGCGCGTTCACCTGCGCCACCGCCCCGGCGGGTTCCGGTTCCGCCGCCACCGGCTCGACGTGGCGCGCCGCGCGTCCCACCGCCTCGGCGGGCGGATGAAATTCACGGAACGGCGGCAGCAGCGGCAGATCGAGCGGCTGGCTCAGCGCCTGCGCTGTGGCCGCGCCGCTCGAGAGGCCCACCGGACACATGCCGGCGCGGCGCACCGCTCCCAGCACACCGTGCATCTCCTCGACCGAGGGCTCCCGCCCGAGCGGCCCGATGTCGAGCGACACCGCCGTGCGCTGGAAGAACTTCGGCGCAGTGGCTACGCGGCCGGTGAGCTCATCGAGGATGGCGCCCGGATCGGTCGTCCAGACGAGCACCTGGATCAGACCGACCTGTCCGAAACGGATGTCGATGGCCGGCGCGACGGCGGCCTCGGCTGTCTGTGTCGTCATGTATCCCTGGCTGAGCGGTGCACGGCTGGGGTGATGTTGGGCATGAAGTGTACCGGCTCAGGACCGCCGCCGCACGCCCCGCACGGCTTCGGCCGCGAGCGGATCCTCCGGCCAGTGATGCTTCGGGTAGCGACCGCGCAGATCCTTGCGCACCTGTGCGTAGCCGCGCCGCCAGAAGCTCTCCAGGTCCCGCGTCACCTGCACGGGCCGATGCGCCGGGGAGAGCAGTTTGAAGGTCACCGGCACCCGGCCGCCGCCGAGCCGGGGGGTGGCGGCGAGCCCGAACACCTCCTGCAGGCGCACCGCGACCGCCGGGGCGCTCTGCTCGAGATAATCGACGCGGATGCGCGCGCCGCTGGGCACGGCGAGGTGCGTGGGCGCGAGGACATCGAGCTCGCGCTCCCGCTGCCAACCCAACCGCGCCCGCAGCGCCTCGGCAAGCGGCACTCGCGCAAGGTGCGCGCGCCGGGTCACACCCTCGAGCCAGGGCGCGAGCCATTCCTCGAGATCCTCCGTGAGCGCCGCGTCAGCCAGATCGGGCCATTCGGAATACGGCGCGCCCAGAGCGCGAACGAAGGCGACGCGCGCCTGCAGGTCGCGGGTATCGCGGTCCCAGGGCAGCGCTGTGATACCGAGCTCGCGCACACCCGTGAGCATCGCCTCGCGCGCGCGCTCGGCGGGCAGCTCGGCGAGCGGCCGCGTCTCGAGCAGCAGCTGACCGAAGCGCAGCTCGCGCCTGGCGAGGACGGCCTGCTCACGCCGGTTCCACTCGACGGTCTGCCGCCAGTGCAGCTGCCCGGGCAGGACCGCCTCCAGGGCCTCGCGCTCAAGGGGCGCGCCGAGCAGGATCCGCGCGTCGCGCTCGCGGTCATCGAGGTTCACCGCGACGATGAGCGTCTGCCGGCCGAGGCTCTGCGCCTGGGGAAAATGGGCGCCCCGGCCATTGGCGAGCGTGTAGCGTCCCTCGCCCCCGGAGCGCAGGACCCCGATCCGGTCGGGGAACGCGAGCGCCAGCAGCGCCCCGACCGAAACGGCTCCCGACTCGCCCACGCCGGCGCCGGACTCGCTCTTGAGCTGGCGGAGGAACTCGCGAGCCTGAGCGCGCGCCGCCTGCAGCGCCGCGCGATCGGCCTCGCCCGCGGGGCTTTCTCCGCGCAGGATGTCCAGACGGGTGCGGATGTCCGCATCCCCTCCGCCCGCGAGCCCGCGCAGCAGATCACGCTCCGAGAGCAGCGCGGCGAGGTCCGCCGCAAGCCTCAAGGCGCCGAGCTCGCGCGCACGCAGCAGCATGTGCGCCAGACGCGGATGCACGCCCAGACGGACCATCTCGCGGCCGTGCGCCGTGATGCGCCCATCGGCATCGAGCGCACCGAGGCGCCAGAGCAGATCGCGGGCGCTCGCGAGCAGCGCCGGCGGCGGCGGATCGAGCCACTTCAGGCTCCCCGCCTCGCGCGCACCCCAGCGCGCGAGCTCCAGGGCGAGCGGGGCCAGATCGGCCCCGAGGATCTCGGGTGGCGTGAACGGCGCGAGCGCGCGCTGGGCCGCTTCGCTCCACAGCCGGTAGCACAGGCCCGCCTCGAGCCGCCCGGCGCGGCCCTGGCGCTGCTCGGCGGAGGCACGCGAGATGCGCTCGAGCTCGAGGCGGCTCATTCCGGTGTTCGGGTCGAAGCGCAGGCGGCGCACGAGCCCGCTGTCCACCACCACGCGCACACCCTCGAGCGTCAGACTCGTCTCGGCGATGTTGGTGGCGAGCACGACGCGACGCGCCCCGGTCACCGGAGTCAGGGCGGCATCCTGCGCCGCGGCGGGCAGATCACCGTAGAGCGGCAGAATGCGCGCCGAGGCGCCGGCGCTCGCGAGCAGCGCGGCCACGCGCCGGATCTCGCCCGCCCCGGCCAGGAACACCAGCAGGTCGCCGTGGGTCTCGGCGAGCGCCCGCAGCACGAGCCGCGCCAGAGACTGCTCGGGACTCGCGGTGCCGCGCGGCCCGCTGTCCGGCAGCGGCGGGGCGCCCGTGCCTGCGTAGCGTGTCTCGACGGGGAAGCTCCGGCCGGCGGCGCGCACGAGGGGCGCCCCGCCGAGCAGCGCCGCGACGCCCTCGGCCTCGAGTGTCGCGGACATGATGAGGATCTTCAGATCCGAGTTCAGCGCCTCGCGCGCATCGAGCGCGAGCGCGAGCGCGAGGTCGGCCTGCAGGCTGCGCTCGTGAAACTCATCGAACAGCACCGCGGCGACCCCTTCCAGGGCCGGATCGCTCTGCAGCATGCGGGTCAGCACGCCTTCGGTGAGCACTTCCAGACGCGTCTCCTTCGAGACGCGCGTATCGCCTCGCATGCGGTATCCGACGGTGCGTCCGACCGGCTCCCCGAGTGTGCGCGCCATGCGTTCGGCCACCGCTCGCGCGGCCAAGCGCCGCGGCTCGAGCATCAGGATCCGTCTGCCCTGCGCCCAGCGCTCCGCGAGCAGCACCAGCGGCACGACCGTGCTCTTGCCCGCTCCCGGCGGCGCGGTGAGTACGGCGGAGTCGTGCGCGGCGAGCGCCGCGCGCAATGCGGGCAACGCCGCATCGATGGGCAGACCCGATTCGCGCATCACTCGCGCAGCTCAGCTGCGCCACACGCCCACGGCGAACACTGCCCAGGCGCCGATCATCAGAGCCCCGCCGGCCGGCGTGAGAAATCCCACCCAACGCGGCGCCTGCAGGCTGAGCGCGTACAGGCTGCCGGAAAACAGCACACTGCCGATGAGCAGCGTCCGTGTCGCGCCGCGGCAGCGGCGCAGGATCAGGCGCTTGGCCGAAGGCAGCTCGTCATATCTGCGCGTACCGAGCCAGGCGCCCATCCCGAGCAGTCCGAGCGCCTGGTAGAACTGGTAGCGCACAGCGATGGTATAGATCTTCACCCGCTGGGCGGACCAGTCGTGCGGCAGGGCATGCGCGCCGATCGCCCCGGCAATGGTGGCGAGCGCGAGCAGCACCGCGCCGGCCACCACCGGCATGCGTCCGGGGGATGCGCCCTGCGCCATCGCGGCTCAGGCCTGCGGCGGCGTGCCGCCGCGGTTCAGCAGCGGCCCGATCAGATCGAGCGGCAGCGGGAAGATGATCAGCTGAGACTTGTCGTGCGCAATGTCGGCGAGCGTCTGCAGGTAGCGCAGCTGCAGCGCGCTCGACTGCTGCGCCAGGGCCTTGGCAGCCTCGACCAGAGTCTGCGCCGCCTGCCGCTCGCCCTCGGCGTTGATGACCTTGGCGCGGCGACTGCGCTCGGCTTCGGCCTGACGGGCCATGGCGCGGACCATGGTCTCATCGAGATCGACGTCCTTCAGCTCCACGTTGGCCACCTTGATGCCCCACGCCTCGGTACTCTCGTCGAGGATCTGCTGGATGTCGGCGTTGAGTTTGTCACGCTGGGCGAGCAGGTCGTCCATCTCGTGCTGCCCGAGCACCGAGCGCAACGTGGTCTGCGCAACCTGACTGGTGGCCTCCCAGGCGTTGGCCACCTGGATGATGGCCTTGGCTGGATCGACGATGCGGAAATAGACCACCGCATTCACCTTTACCGAGACATTGTCACGCGTTATGACGTCCTGCTTCGGTACATTGAGCACGATGACCCGCAGATCCACCTTGCTCATGCGCTGGATGATCGGCCACAGGATGATGATGCCGGGGCCGCGGATGCCGGTGAAGCGCCCGAGGGTGAACATGACTGCCCGCTCGTACTCGTTCAGCACCCGCACGGCGCTGAACACGAGCAGCGCCAGCAGCACGACGACGACGATCAGAAAATAGGACATGAGACCTCCCCGGGGCAGCGCGCCCTACAGCGGCTCGACCCACAACTGCAGACCTTCGACCTTCACGATCCGCGCCCGCTGGCCGCGCTTCAGGGGCGCCGAGGCCAGGGCGTTCCACAACTCACCTCCGTAGCGGACCCGCCCGCTGCGCTCGATGTCCTCCTCCGCCTCCACGGTGCCCCCGACCATGGCCTGCACGCCGGTCGTCGGCGGACGGCGCAGCGCGCGGGTGCCAAGATACACGATCCCGAGGATGACCAGCCCCGCCACGAAGGCGACCGCCCCGATCAGCGCGCGGCTCAAGTGCATGCCGGGTACTCCGGAGTCGAACAGAACGAGCGATCCGACCACGAAGGCGATCAGCCCGCCGATGCCGAGCGAGCCGTAGGTCGGAAAGAAGAATTCCCCGGCCATCATGGCCGAACCGACCCCGATCAGCGCGAGTCCCGCGAAATCGGTCGGCAGCAGCTGGAAGGCGAACAGCGCCACGAGCAGCGCAATGACCCCAACCACCCCCGGCAGCACCCCGCCGGGATGGAAACCCTCGAAGATCAGGCCCCAGATGCCGATCAGGAGCAGCCCGTAGGCGATCATCGGATTGGTGATGACCGCCAGCACGCGCGTGCGCCAGCCCGGCTCCAGCCACACCACCGCAACCCCCCTGGTCGCCAGCGTCACGGCATGACCGTGCAGCGTGACGGTCCGGCCGTTCAGCTCATCGAGCAGGCCCGCCACGTCGGGCGCGATGAGATCGACGACGTGCTCGCGCAGGGCGTCCTGGGCCGGCAGACTCGCCGCGCCGCGCACCGCCTGCTCGGCCCATTTGACGTTGCGCCCGCGCAGCTCGGCGAGCGAGCGGATGTAGGCGATGGAGTCGTTGAGAATTTTGCGCTGCTCGGCGCTCATCGGCGGACCCGACGCTGCGCCGCTCTTGCCCGTAGGCGGCGCGGGCTGCGCGCCGCCGAGCGAGACCGGAGTGGCCGCCCCGAGGTTGGTGGCGGGGGCCATGGCAGCGATGGGACAGGCGTAGAGGATGTACGTGCCCGCGCTCGCAGCGCGCGCTCCGGAGGGCGCAACGTAGCCCACCACGGGCATGGGGGCGGCGAGGATGGCCTTGATGATCTCGCGCATTGAGGTCTCGAGCCCGCCAGGGGTATCGATGCGCAAAATGACGAACGGGGCGGCACGCGAGGCGGCCCTGTGCAGACCCTCCACCACGTAGCGGGCCGTGGCCGGCCCGATGGCGCCGCGCAACTCCAACCCGATCGCCGCCCGCCCGGATGCCCGCGCGGTGGCGCCCGCAGCGGACGGCACCGCCCGCGCCGCCGTGACGGCTGCGGCGGCGAGCAGCAATGCGCTGAGCGATGCTCTCATGGCTGCATGTATCTGCCGGATGAGCGCTCTCATCGGGCCGAGACGCATTCTCCTTTACGACCTCATCTGCGCCGAAAGTGCCTCACAGGTCGTGGTGCGCAAGCACCGCATTCCCATGGCGCACCATGCCGTAGCGGCACTATGGCGTCAAATGCCGGGGCGCCCATGCACCGTGCCGGCGCGTGGCGGCTTCGCTGCGCGCTACCCCTCGCCGTTCATCTGCTCGAAACGGCGCTCGATCTGCTCGCGCGAGGCGCAGATGACATCGGCGCTGAACCCGTAGCCGATCTCCGCCACGTCCGCCTGCAGATCTGCCATGACCACCGCCACGAACTGCGCCGGCTCGAGGTCGATCTTCAACTGCGGCCGGCGCGCGCGACCCGCGGAGTTCAGCCCGGTGTTGACCGCGGGCGGCACCACCTCGAACACCTGAATGCCGGTCGGGGCGAGCTGGCGGCGCAGCGCCATGCTGAAGGCGTGCAGGCCAGCCTTGGTGGCGCTGTAGACCGGCATGCGCGCCGATGGCACGAACCCGAGACCGGAGGTGACATTGATGATGGCAGCGGGATGTTTGCCGGCGATGAGCGGCACCATCAGGGCCGAGAGCAGAATCGGCGCCTCGAGGTTGACACGCACCTCGTTCTCCCCGGCGAGCAAGTCGTTCGCGCCGCGGGTGAAGTCGATGTCGCGCTGGATGCCCGCATTGTTGACGAGCACGTTCACCCGCTCGAACCGGTCGGCCACCCACAGCGCGAGCTCCTGACAGCCCGCGACCTCCGAGAGGTCCGAGACCTTGGTATGCAGCGCCGGGTGTCTGCGCTGCGCGGCCTCGAGCCGCTCCGCGCTGCGGCCGCAGATGATCACTTCACTGCCGTGCTGCACAAACGCCTCGGCCAGGGCGAGCCCGATGCCGCTGCCGCCGCCGGTGATCAGCACCGTGTTGGCCGAGAGTCTCATCGGCGCGCTACGCGCGGGCGCCGCGGCGGATAGCCGACCGTCTGCGCGAACAGCACCCGCTGTCCGGCCTCGAGCGGCAGGCGTGCGGCGAGCCCCTGACGGTCGCAGTTGTGAAACCACGCGCCGAGCCCCGCGGCGGCAGCGAACAGATACACATTGGCGGCGATGAGGCCCGTGTCGACGTAGTAATAGGAGCGCTGCACGTCCGGATCGCGCAGGCCCGGCTCCTGCAAGCCGCGTGTGTGCACGAGCCGATCGACGTCGGCGACGTAGATCAGCCGCACGGGCGCGCTTGCGCCCGGGTCGGCAGGCGACTGCCCGCGGCTGATGGCCAACCTGCGCAGATCCTCCGGCACCACCAGTTCCAGCCGATGCTGCGGCGCGTCGTAGCGGTAGGTGCCGTCGGCCAACGCGACATACAGGTCGATTTCCTGGGAATTGCTGGCGGAGGCGGCGGTGCGCCCCACCCCGCCGAACGGCCCGTGCTCGCGGTTCACGCCGAAGGCTGCCCACAGCAGTTCGGAGAGCACCTCGGGCGAGAGCGCGCGGTCACTGAAGGCGCGGGTCGTCTGACGGCACCGGAGCGCGCGGATCAGCAGATTACGCGCCGCGCTGCGCAGCCGAGGCAGCCGCGCCGCGGCCGCGTTCGCCGCGCTCTGATGCGGCGCGGAACGCGCCGGCCGTGCCGATCGTTTCGGTCGCATGCGCACACCTGAGCGGGAAGCTCCGACCGAGGGACCTTACGGCGCGCGGGCGGCGCGGGACAGTGTGGTTTTCCCGTAGCCGCGGGATGCCCCGCCGGGCGGCCGTCCGCCCTGCTCAATGGCCGAGCGGCTTGAGGTATACCCGCTGCGTCTTGGCGAGGGTGTAGTCGAGCTTCGGGTAAAAAGCGTGCGCCTCCGGGCGCACGGCATTCGAGCGCACCACGATCCGCGCAAGGCCCGCGGCCCGGCTCCACTGCTCGGCCGCCGCGACCAGCCGCCGGCCGACGCCCCCGCGGCGTGCGGCGGCGCCGACCACGAGCCCGAGGATCTCAGCGCTTTCACCCGACTCGAGCCAGATCCCCCGGCCGACGTGTACCCACCCGAGCAGGGCGGGCGGCGCACCGCCCGCGGGTCCGCCGGCAGGCTCCGCCACGAACACTGCGTGATCGGCGCTGGTGATGATCTTCTGCAGCCGCGCGCGCATCGCCGCGGCGTCGCTCGGATAGCCGAGCTGCCCCGACAGCCGCGCCAGCTCCGGGGCGTCCGCCTCACAGGCGCGTCTGACGCGCATCGTCGCGGGCGTTGCGTTTGTGCTCATTTGAGGTAGCGCTTCATCCAATCGACCCAGCGGCGGTAGACGTCGCACTGGCGCACGATGTCCGACGGGAAATGCGTATGGGCCGGATAAGCGTAGAACCTGACCGTTACGCCGTTGTCGCGCAGCGCGTGATACCACTCGTAGCTGTTCACGAGCGGCACATTGGGATCGAAGACATCGCCCATGATGAGCGTTGGCGCCTTGACGTTGAGCGCATAGGCGATCGGCGACTGCGCGCGCCAGATACGGTAGTACGGCTTGCTCCAGGGCGAGCCGCCGAAGAAATACTCATCGCCCTGCTGGTAGTAGGCGATGGTGTAGTCCATCACCCAATCGTTGAGCGCCGCGCCGGAGACGGCCGCCTGCCATACGCGCGGATAGTGGCCGGTCAGCCAGTCGGTCATGTACCCGCCGTACGACCAGCCGCTCACCCCGATGCGGCCGGGCTGCACGATGCCGAGCTTCTCGACGGCGGCGAGTCCCGCCATCACGTCCTTGCCCGGGCCCTCGCCGGTGTCCCGGTAGATCGCGTGCTGATAGGCGTCACCGAGATTGGTGCTGCCGCGGTAGTTGGGCTGCAAGACCACGAAGTCCGCCGCCGCGAGCAGTTGCGCGAGGGAGGCGAACGCGTTCGTGGAGGCCCCCTCCGGACCGCCGTGGATCAGCAGCACCAGCGGATACCTCCGGCCCGCCCGGTAGTGCGGCGGATAGGTAAGCACGCCGTCCTCGTGAAAGCCGTCGGGACCCTGCCAGGCGATGCCCGTGGTGCGCCCGAGCGAGAGCTTCGCGAGAAAGCCGTTGAGATCGGTCAGCCGGCGGGGCGCGGCCGCGATCGAGGTCATGACGTACAGCTCATCCGCGCGACGCGACGTGCGGCCGATGAAGGCGATCACGCCGTTGGCCGAGACGCTCGGCTGACTGACGATGTCGACGCCGGCGAGGTCGAGCTTGCGGGCTGCCCCCTCGAGCGGCTGCCGCCACATGACCGAGCGCGTGCCGTCCTCGCCCGTGAGCAGCAGGCTGCGCCCGCCGGGCAGCCACGCGTAGGTGTCGATATTGCGCGCGAGCGCGTGTGTCGCATCGAAGGTCTTCTCGCCGACCTTGACGTAGACCGCGGTGCCATTGTTCTCATCGCCGTTGCGCGGCCGCATGAACGCCAGGGTCCCGCCCGCAGGCGCATAGTGCATCAGTATCGAGCCCTCGAGCGGCACGAGCGTCGCGGGCGTGCCGCCGCCTGCTCCCACGGTGTCGATGACCGACTTGAACGACAGCGCCCAGAACGGATCCGGGAAGCGGGCGAAGGCGATCGAGCGGCCATCCGGGCTCCAGGCCGGCGCCGGCTGCGGATCCTGCTGATCGGTATCGAGACTGAACGGACCGTGGGTCAGGCGCCTAGCCTTGCCTCCGGCGCTCGGCACGACCCACAGCTGCGCACGCGCCGCCGCCGCGTGCACCATGAAATTGTTGTCGGTGACCCGGAAGACATTGTCATGCGCCTTGAGCGCCTGCTCGTTCGGCGGCTCGTTCTTGGCGATGAAGGCGATACGCTTGCCGTCGGGACTCCAGGCAAACGAGATGACGCCGCGCTTGGCGTCGGTCAGACGGAGGGCGTCTCCACCGTCCATGGGCATCACGAAGAGCTGATCGTATGCCTTGGCGGGCTTACCCGCCGCGCCGGGCGGGGCAGGCACGCGCGCGATGAAGGCGAGGCGATGTCCGTGCGGCGACCAGCGCGGCGCGTGCACGCCCTTGCGGTAGCGGGTGAGCGGGCGCAGCGCACCGGTCGCCACCTCGACAAGATCGATCTGCTGGTCCGGCTTGTCGCTCTTCCACTCGGGCCGGGAGACGACGACGGCAATCTCGCGCCCGTCGGGCGCAATCCGCGGATCGCTCAAGGTGACGATGCGGCGCACGTCCTTGAGCTGGAAATCACGCGTCGAGGCGTGAGCCACCGCGAGCGTGCAAGCCGCCACCGCCGCTGCTGCAATCGTCCGGATCCTGCCGTTCACCATGAGACGCCTCTTTGCTGCGCAAATTCTCGACGGTGTGCCGGCTGCGGCGCTGGCTGCGGCCGGCACGGCAGACCTCGTGCGGTGCTGCCCCCCCCCACGGAATTATTCTCACCTCGCCCCGTGACACCCGCAAGGCGAGCCCCGGCAGCGGGCGACGGTGCGGATCGGCGCAGGCGCGGCGGCCGGCTCGGGATCAGCCATCTGCACACGCTGACCGAGCGCGCGCGCCGGTCACTGGGGCTCGACGCGCCGCAACACCCGCACGTTCATCTCGGCACGCACCTCGAAGCCGAGCGAGCGGTACAGCGTGATGGCCGGCGTGTTGGTTTTCCAGGCCTGCAGGAACGCCTGCTCACCGCGCTGGTGGATGGCGGCGGTCACCGCCGCCGTCAGCCGGCGCGCGAAGCCCCGCCCCCGGAAGTCAGGATGCGTGCAGACCGCGCTCACCTCGGTGTATCCCGGGAAGCTGAACCGCTCCCCGGCCATGGCCGCAAGCCGCCCGGCGATGCGGATGCCGAGGAACCGTCCGAGCGTGTGCGTGCGCGACTCGAACGGGCCCGGCTCGGTGAGCCGCGCGAGCACGAACATCTCGGCCGCGTCGCGCTCGCTCAGCGTGAGCAGCGGCTCCGGGCCCGCAGGGACGTCGATCGTGCGCGGCGCCATCATCTGCACGCCCTGCAGGCTGCGCTCCACCGCGAGGCCCCTCGGCACGATGACCGGCGGCGCCTGCGCGATGCAGATGCGCTCGCCGGGCCCGACCAGGGCAGCGAGCTCAGCGAGTGCCGCATCGGACTCGTCACGCTGTCCGGCGAATACACTGAACTGCGGGCGGTAGCGCCGGGCGAGCGTGGCGCCTGCGGCGAGGGAGGCGTGCCGCGAGATGAGGCTCGCCCACACGGGACGATCGAGGGGACTCGGGTCGGACACGGCAGGGGCTCTCGGGATCAGCGCCGCGGCGTGCGCGGCAAGCCGGTGTGTTGAGTGCGAAACGGCAGGGGCCGCTGCGCGCGAGCGGCGGGCCCGCGCGGGCCGCGCCGGCCCTCGTGGGCCGCACCGGTGCCCGGCGGCTGATACGCCGGCACCAGCTGCTGCTTGCCGCTGCCGATGAGCTCGGCCCGCCCCATGCGGCGCAGCGCTTCACGCAGCATCGGCCAGTTGTCCGGATCGTGGTAGCGCAGGAACGCCTTGTGCAGGCGGCGCACTTTCAGGCCCTTCGGCACCTGCACATCCCCGCCGCTGCGGCGCACACGCTTCAGCGGATTCTTGCCCGAGTGATACATGGCGGTGGCGCTCGCCATGGGCGAGGGCAGGAACGCCTGCACCTGATCGGCGCGAAAGCCATTGCGCTTCAGCCACAGCGCCAGCTCGAGCATGTCCTCATCGCTCGTGCCCGGATGCGCGGCGATGAAGTACGGGATGAGGTACTGCTCCTTGCCGGCCTCGCGCGAGTAGCGGTCGAACAGCTCCTTGAAGCGGTAGTAGGCGCCGACTCCCGGCTTCATCATCATCGACAGCGGCCCCTCGGAGATCGCCTCCGGGGCGATCTTCAGATACCCGCCGGTGTGATGCTGCGCGAGCTCCTTGACGTACTCGGGCGACTCGACGGCGAGGTCGTAGCGCACGCCCGAGGCGATGAGCACCTTGCGGATCCCGGGCAGCTCGCGCACCTTGCGGTACAGCGCAACGAGCGGCGCGTGATCGGTGTTGAGGTTCGGACAGATCCCCGGATAGACGCAGGAGGGACGGCGGCAGGCGCTCTCGATCTGCCGGCTGCGGCAGGCGAGCCGGTACATGTTGGCCGTCGGCCCGCCGAGGTCGGAAATCACGCCCGTGAAGCCCGGCACGCGGTCGCGGATGTCCTCGACCTCGCGCAGGATGGACTGCTCGGAGCGGTTCTGGATGATGCGCCCCTCGTGTTCGGTGATCGAGCAGAACGAGCATCCGCCGAAGCAGCCGCGCTGGATCGCCACCGAGAAGCGGATCATCTTGTAGGCCGGAATGTCGGCCTCTCCGTAGCTCGGGTGCGGGCGGCGCTGATAGGGCCGCTCGTACACCCAGTCCATCTCGGCGGTGGTGAGCGGGATGGGCGGCGGATTCAGCCAGACATCGACATCGCCGTGGCGCTGCACGAGCGCGCGCGCGTTGCCGGGGTTCGCCTCCAGATGCAGGATGCGCGAGGCGTGGGCATACAACACCGGATCGGCCGCGACCTGCTCGTAGCAGGGCATGCGGATGACGCTGCGCGTGCGGTCGGCATTCTTCACGCGGCGCACCAGGCGCACGACGGTCTCGCCACCGCGCGAGGCGCTCAGCGCACCAGGCGCCGGCTGCGGCGCCTCGGCGTAGGGATCGGCAAGCGGCTCGAGCGGGCCCGGCGCATCGAGGTGGGTCGAATC
The DNA here is from genome assembly GCA_021809525.1 of Pseudomonadota bacterium. GTDB lineage: Bacteria > Pseudomonadota > Gammaproteobacteria > Steroidobacterales > Steroidobacteraceae > 13-2-20CM-66-19. The sequence goes on from JAKAYU010000022.1 coordinate 21,615, forward strand.
GATCTCGATCCACCCCGGCGGCGTGGACCTGCGCACGAAAGCGGTGCCGCGCACGTCGGTGAGGTCGCGGATGGACTCGCCGGCGGCGAGCCGATGGGCAATCTCGCACACCTGCCGCTCGCCGCTGCCGTACACGAGCAGATCCGCCTTGGCATCGAGCAGCACCGAGCGGCGGACCTTCTCCGACCAGTAATCGAAATGTGCGATCCGCCGCAAAGACGCCTCGATGCCCCCGATGACGATGGGCACGTCCTTGAACGCCTCGCGCACACGCTGTGAGTAGACGATCACGGCGCGGTCGGGACGCTTGCCGCCCGCCCCGCCCGGGGTGTAGGCATCGTCGCTGCGCAGACGGCGGTCGGCCGTGTAGCGGTTGACCATCGAGTCCATGTTCCCGCCGGTGATGCCGAAGAACAGGCTTGGCCGTCCGAGCGCGGCGAACGGCTCGGCGCTCTGCCAGTCCGGCTGCGCGATGATGCCGACCCGAAACCCCTGCCCTTCGAGGACCCGTCCGACGATCGCCATGCCGAAGCTCGGCAGGTCCACGTACGCATCGCCCGTGACCAGGATGACATCGCAGCTGTCCCAGCCGAGCGCATCCATTTCGGCGCGTGACATGGGCAGAAAAGGCGCTGTTCCGAAACGTTCGGCCCAGTGCTTGCGGTAGCGAGTGATGTCAGGTGCGGCGTGCATGGCGTCAGGAACTGGGGGCGCAACGCGCCGGTGGCACAGGGATCGCGCCCGGCGATCCGCAGGGATGATGGATGAGAAATCGCCGCCGCGGTCCGCGCGATGCGCTCGCGGTCCAGAGCGCGAGCCCTGCCGGCAACCTCTTGAAAAATATCAGTATATCAGAAAGGGCCGCCGTGCGTCCTGCCACGCGGCCTCGTCGGCGGCAGCGAGCGTCTCGAGATCCTGGCTCGCAGCGGCCGGATCGTCCACCCAGCGCCGCAGCGCCTCGCCGCCGTTGATGACGTCGATGGCCAGCCGCTCGCGCTCGTACTCATAGGGGAAGTCGCGCCAGAGCGGATAATCGGGCCGCAGCCCGCGCAGCGCCTTGAAGGCGAGCGCCATCAGCCGCCACGGCCGGAACGCCCGATGCTCGTAGTGGGAAGGATCCTCCACGTGCAGCTGCACCCCGGCACAGAGCGCCCCGGCGTGCTTGTGGAAGGTCGGCTCGAACCAGCAGGCGCGCAGGCGGCAGCCGCCCATCCAGGCCGGCGCCAGCGCGTGCATCGCCTCGAGCACGGCCGGGACGTCCAGATCCGGCGCACCGAACAGCTCGAGCGGCCGAGTCGTGCCGCGGCCCTCGGAGAGCGTCGTGCCCTCGAGCATCACCGTGCCGGGATAGCAGCGCGCCATGAAGAGATTCGGGGCGTTGGGGCTCGGGTTGACCCAGGTGCGCTCCCCGAGCGGCCAGCCGTAGCCGGGCGCGGCGTGCGGGTTCCAGCCCTCCAGCGTCACGACCTGACAGTCGAGGTCGAGCTTCAAAGTGTGCACGAACCAGCGCGCCAGCTCCCCGAGCGTCATGCCGTGGCGCATCGGCATCGGCGCGGCGCCGACGAAACTCTCCGCTCCCGGGCGCAGCGAGAGCCCCTCGACAGGCCGGCCGATGGGATTCGGCCGGTCGAGCACCCAGAGGCTCTTGCGGCGCTGAGCGCACGCCTCGAGCACGTAGCGCAGGGTGGTCACGAACGTGTAGACACGGCAGCCGAGGTCCTGCAGATCCACCAGCAGCACATCGAAGGTGTCGAGCATCGCCTCGGTCGGCCGGCGCACATCTCCATAGAGGCTGAACACCGGGATGCCGTGCACCGGGTCGATGAAATCCGCAGACTCGACCATGTTGTCCTGCTTGTCGCCGCGCAGTCCGTGCTGCGGGCCGAACGCGGCCGTCAGGCGCAGCTGCCCGAGCGCCCCGAGCGCATCCAGGCTGTGCGTCAGGCCGCGCGTCACCGAGGCCGGATGCGCGAGCAGCGCCACGCGGCGGCCCGCCAGGGGTTTGCGCAGTGCCGGTTCGCTCAGCAGGCGGTCGATACCGAATTTCATGGGGCTCGCATTGGATGACGGGCGGCGGGTGATCTCAGGTCCACGCCAGCGTGAGTGCAAACGCGTCCGGATGATGGAAATCCGGCCGCCCCGGCGCGTGCCGGAGCGCCCAGTATGACAGGCTGCCCGTCTCATCCTCCACTATGGCGCTCAGGGCCAGAGCGAGCCCCCGCGGCGTATCGGCGTAGGGCGAAGGCAGATGCACGAGCGCCTCGAGCACCAGCGCATCGGCCGCGCCGCCGGAGCGCTCGCGCTGCCCTATGGTCAGATGCGGGGGTGCCGGCAGTTCCACGGGCGCCATGTCCTGCCGGTAGCCGCCGAGGCGATAGGCCTGCCATGCGCCCGAGGGCGAGAAGTTCAGTTCGAGGTAGCCGGGCACGTCGTCACGCCGCACGAATGCCTCGAAACACGTGTGCCGCCACAACTCGTCGGCGCGCTGCGCGAAGCCGGGCGGCGGAACGCGGACCGCGCGCAGCTCGCCCGTCAGCGTGAACTCGACACCGATCACGCCCGGGCGCAGCGCCTGCGCCCGGGCCTCGAGCGAGTGCACCGCTGCGCAGGCGGAATGCGCATGGCGCACGAGGCGGACGCGTGATCCATCGCCAGGACGAGTCTCATGCGGATCCGCTCTCATTCAGCGACGGTCCGGTCGGCTGCGCCCGCGACCCGCGCTTTCGCGCCTCCCGCGGCCGACAGGCGCCCGAGCGCGCCGGTGATCGGGCGCAGGCGATGTGGCGGCTTACCGTTTCGGCCACAATGGTTTCCGCTCGGATTCCGCCCGCCCGTGTCGCTCAGAATACACGTGTGCCAATTGTCGCTGGACATGCTCGGGACTTCCGTTGGCGAGCTCGTAGTGTCTCACGTCTGGCGACACGGACCAACAATCAGGAGGCTCGCCGGCGATATCCGGCGACCGATCCGAGGGCTCTGCCGTCCTGCGGCGGCGTACTCCGGGAGGTCAAAGACCCTGCGCCGCGGCCCGCATGCGGGCCGCGGCACCCGCTTTGCGTGCTCGCGCTGCGTAGTTGATCGTCCATAGCACCGTGAGCAGCGACGCCGAGCCCAGAACGATGGGGGAGACGGCCAGAACGGTCGCTGGAGAGAGCGTATAGATCAACACGACACGCACCGTGAATTCCCCGACGAAGACCAGTCCCCACACCAGCGTCATGATGCGCTGCACACGGCGAAAGCTCGGGTACTGCCACAGCTGATCGAAGCGCGTGCGCCGGACCGGATCGCTGCCCGCAGCGAAGAACCGCCCGAAGTAGAACATCACCGGGCGGCGCGAACGGAACAGCAGAGAGACCAGGCAGGCGAGCCCGAACGCTCCGCTGAACAGCGATTCGCGGACCAGCAGCAGCTTTGCGCCGCCGCCGACCAGCAGGGCCGCGAGTCCGAACAGCAGGCCGGCGAGGATGAGCACGCTGATGGGATCGAGTTCGCGGCGGCGCAGTACCCCATAGAGACTCTTCAGGGTGGGGAAGATGCTCGCCACGAGCAGCGCGACGATCCCGGAGCGCGAGAGGTAGCGCAGCGAGAGCCAGTAACAGCCGAACGGAATGCCGGCATCGACCGCCATCTCCAGCAGCATCGGCCGAACACTCAGTCGCTGCGGCGGGCCGAACCCGTCATCGGCCTGCACCGCGGGCGCGGCGGTGGACTCGCCGGAACCGGCCGGCGGGAGCTGCTCATGTTGAGTCATGGTGATTCTCCCAGGCGTGAACGGCGACGACGCGCCGGTGAGGAAGGGTGCCGCGCGCGCTCGGCCAGCGCTGTTGTGCAGCGAGCGCGATGATGCGCCGGGCAAGGAGGGTGCAAGTATCGGCGCCCACGCTGTTCTCGAATTCGGCGCCTTCACGTTCGTTCGCGCGCTGCGCGCTCTCGAGCAAGAGGCGATCCTGCATGAAGACAGTCGAGTCCTCTTCGCTCCAGCGCACCCGCACGCCTGCGAGCGGCCTGCTCGAGGGCATGATCGCATTCAGCCACTCGAGGCGGCAGGTGTCGGTCCCGGTCGGCACCAGATGCATGATGATGAGCATGCGCTGGCCGGCGCCGAACTCGAGAGTCAGGCGTTCGGGCAGATCGAAGCGCGCCTTGAACCAGAAGCTCTCGGGGATCGGATCGGTCTCGTGCGCGGCGGCCGGCCCGAACAGCACCACACCGGTATCGGTCACCCGGGTCTCGTAAGTGTGCTCCGTGAAGCCGGCCAGCTGGTTGCGGAAGAACTGCCCGTGCGTCCAGGGATGCGCGCACACCGGATGACACCAGTCGAGATTGTTCTCGATGCCGAGCGTCGCGGCGCACTGCATGGCGAGCGTTCCCTGCTGCCAGATGAACTCCTCCATGCGCCCGATCCGCGCCGGCAGCGCCGGCGGCGCCTCGGCGCCGCTCCGCACCCACAGATAGGCATCCTGCTCGACACACGGGAAGCTCCTGACCCGCGCGCGCGGGTCCGGCTGCGCGCCCTGCCTCAGCAAGGGAATGTGCACGCAGCAGCCCTCGCCATCGTAACGCCAGCCGTGATAGCCGCACACGATCTGATCGCCGCTCACCGAGTCCAATGACAGCCTGACGCCGCGGTGAGAGCATCTGTCGCGCAGCGCGTGCGCGCGGCCGGGGGCAGCGCGGCACAGCACGATATCGTGATCGAGAACACGGCGGGCCAGAGGGGCCGCCGCCAGAGGGCGCGACGATGCGGCGATGTACCAGCCCGACTCAATGACTGGAAAGACCGCGTCGGTAAAACGATGAGCTCCCCGCCTGATCTGCAGCCGGACTGTACGCGCCTCGCTCAGGTGGCGGCAGTTTGAATCGTCAGGTCTGGCAGGTGACAGACGTCACCTGCGAGCACCCTGGGGCACCCGAGACAGGCCCTGCCGGCCTGGAGCGCCTGCGGCGGCGGCACCTCGCCCCCCCGACCGCGTGCATCCAGGGGCGGCTGATCCGCCACCCTGTACACGGGGCCGCCGGGGACAGATGCCGCTCCGCCTGCGCGCTTTCCGGTAGAATAGCGAGTCCTCG
>JAKAYU010000208.1 GCA_021809525.1 Pseudomonadota bacterium
AGATGTCCGATCGCAAACTGCGCCTGGTGCTCAACCAGACTGAGATTGGTCTGTTCGTTATGGACACCCAGGGCACGTTGCAATCCTGGAACCCCGCGTTCGTGCGTAACCGTGTAGCCAAGGCCGCATAGGCGGCCGCGTCCGAGTCGGGGAGGATGTGCCCACTTGCAGATAGATGGGCACGAGCGTAAGTGCCCACGTGGAGAACAAGTGGACACTTCGACAGAGCAGAGTGCAGGAGCGGGATCGGGCGGCAGGCAGGTTCGCAGGCGCAAGCAATGGTCTGTGCAGGAGAAGCTGCAGATCGTGCGCGAGACCCTGCAGTCGGGGAGCTCGGTGCCCATCATCGCCCGACGTCATGGAGTGAACGCGAACCAGATATTCACCTGGCGCCGCGAGTATCGGCGCGGCAAGCTCCTCGAGCGAGGCGTCGAGAGCGCGCGTGAGCGCAAGGCGCCGGCGTTGCTGCCCGTGCAGATCCATGTGCCGATGAAGCCGGCGCCGCAAGAAGCGCGCGCGGCACCGGTTTCCCCGGCGTCACAACCCGAACGGGTGGAGATCGAGTTTCCGAGCGGCACGCGCCTGAGGATATGGGGCGGCTTGGGCACGGATCGGCTGCAGGCGATCTTGCGTGAGCTGTCCGGGCCATGCTGAGCGTCCCGGCGGGGGTACGCATTTGGCTGGTGGCCGGCCTCACGGATATGCGCCGCGGGATTGATGGGCTGAGCGCGCTGGTGCAGACGCAGTTGTCGGCCGAGGTGCTGTCGGGACAGCTCTTCATCTTCAGGGGGCGTCGCGGGGATCGGGTGAAGATCCTCTGGGCCGACGCGGACGGACTATGCCTGCTCTACAAGCGTCTGAACCGGGGGAAGTTCACCTGGACGCATGCCGCTGATGGGGCGGTGCTGCTGACGGGCGCGCAGTTATCGGCGCTTCTTGAAGGGATTGACTGGCGCCGGGTGCATCGGAGCGTGCCCACCGAGGAGGCGCCATCGCCGACAGTGGTGGCCTGATGCAGCACGGATCTGGTTGCGGCGCGTCAATCAGGATGAGAACCGCGCGACAATCAGGATGAGAGAACTGTTCCGGCGGGGAGGTTCGAGGGCGTAGCCCGAGAAGCTCCCCGCCGGGGCGGCGGTTCACCCCGGGTGGGGTGGGACTGCCGGTGATCGTGGCCGATCGGGTATTGAGGACGAGACACTCCTTGGGAGGATCCGCCTCGTGCCCGGCCGACACATCAACGATCACCAGATGAGGCTCTACATGAAGCACAGACTCACCGAGTCGGTGGCGGTGGCCGCGGCGAAGGCGGCGATCAGTGTGGCCAGCGCGTACCGGATCGAAGGGGACCGGCGGCTGCCCTCCCAGAAGCAAGTCCCGAGAGGCCGGCGGCGGCCGGATCCGCTGGCCGAGGTCTTTGACGCCGAGGTCGTCCCGATGCTGCAGGCGGCCCCGCAGATCCGAGCGGTCGCCGTGTTCGAGGAGCTGCGCCGCCGTCACCCCGAACTGGCCTATGGCGTACGGCGCACGCTCGAGCGGCGTATCCGCGCCTGGCGAGCGCAGCACGGTCCGCAGCGGGAGGTCATCTTCCGCCAGGTGCATGAGCCGGGTCGGATGGGACTGTCGGACTTCACCGAGATGGGCGATCTGGGGGTCGAGGTGGCCGGCTCCCCGCTTGATCATCGGCTGTATCACTTTCGCCTCGCCTGCTCGGGCTTCGAGCACGCGCACGTGATCCTCGGCGGTGAGAGCTACGTGGCCCTCGCCGAGGGGCTGCAGAACGCGCTGTGGGCCCTCGGTGGTGCGCCGCGCGAGCACCGCAGCGACTCGCTCTCGGCGGCGTTTCGCAACTTGAGCCGCGATGCGCGGATCGATCTGACGGCCCGCTATGAGGCCCTGTGCACCCATTACGGGATGGAGCCGACGCGCAACAACCGCGGCGAGGCGCACGAGAACGGCGCGATTGAGGGGCCGCACGGGCACCTCAAGAACGCCATCGCGGATGCGTTGCTGCTGCGCGGGACGCGCCAGTTCGAGACGCTCGGGGCGTACCGCGGCTTCATCGACGAGATCATCAGCCGCAAGAACGCCCGTAACGCCAGGCGTATCGAGGCCGAGCGGGCGCACCTGAGGACACTGCCGCCGGCGCGCACGAGCGACTACGAGGATGTTCCGGTGTACGTGACTTCCTCGGGTGGGTTCACACTGCGCAGAGTGTTCTACACGGTGCCATCGCGCCTGATCGGCCATCGCCTGCGGGTGCGTCTGTACGACGACAGGCTCGATCTGCTGATCGGCGGGACGCACCTGTTGACGCTCCAGCGCGGACGGCCCGGTCCCGATGGCAAGCATGGTCATGTGGTTGATTACCGGCACGTGATCCATGCGCTGCGCAAAAAGCCGATGGCGCTGGCGAACCTGGTCTACCGCGAGCAGCTGTTCCCCCGGGAGGCATACCGACGTACGTTCCACTTCCTGCTCGAGCACCACGGGGAGCGGTTGGCGTGCAAGACAACCGTGGAGTTGCTCAGACTGGCGCACGAGCGAGGTTGCGAGGCCGAACTTGCCGAGGCGCTCAGCGAGTCCCTGGACGGCGGCGATGTCCCTGACCTCAAAGCGCTCGCAGAGCGCTTTGCTCCCGATCCGGACCGTCTACCGGAGGTGGTGGTGCGCCTTGCGCCGCTGTCGGACTACGAGGCGCTCATCGAGCCGGCGCAGGGAGAAGCGGCATGAGCGACACCATCGACATGACCCGACTGACTCTGCTGCTCAACGAGCTGCGCCTGCCGGCGATCAAGCACGCATGGGAGGCTATCGCCAAGCGCTCGGACAAGGAGGGCTGGCCGGCCGCACGGCTGATCGCAACGCTTGCCGAGCACGAGCTCGCCGAACGTGACCGGCGGCGCCTGGAACGTCATCTCGGCGAAGCGAAGTTGTTACCCGGCAAGACTCTCGCCAGCTTCGACTTCAGCGCCGTCCCGATGGTCTCCAAGGCCCAGGTGATGGCGCTGTGCGAGGGGGACGCCTGGCTCGAGCGCGGCGCCAATCTGATCCTGATAGGCCCGCCGGGCGGCGGAAAATCGCATCTGGCCTCCGCCATGGGGCTCGCCCTGCTCGAGAAGGGCTGGCGGGTGCTGTTCATGCGCACCACCGATCTGGTGCAAAAACTCCAGGTCGCGCGCCGTGAACTCGCCCTCGAAGCGGCCATCCACCGTCTCGAGCGCTTCGATCTGCTGATCCTCGATGACATCGCCTACGTCACCAAGGATCAGGCCGAGACCTCGGTGCTGTTCGAGCTGATCAGCACCCGCTACGAACGCCGCTCTCTGCTCATCACCGCGAACCAGCCCTTCGGCGAATGGGGCAGGATCTTCCCCGATCCGGCTATGACGCTCGCCGCCGTCGACCGGCTCGTCCATCACTCCACAATCTTCGAGATGAACGTCGAGAGCTATCGTCGTCGTGCCGCACTCGAGCGCAAGCGACAGGGACCGGGCCGGCCCGCCAACTACGCCACGCCCAAGAATGTCGCGCATACCACGACGCGCGACAATCAACCGGAGGAATAAGCCTTGCCAGCGTCAATCAACCGCGCCATCATCCGATCGCCGCGACCACCGCCTCTCAACTTGATTGTCGCGCGCTATCACGCTGATCGTCGCGCCACAGATCTGGTGTTGGTCTGGAGACCTACAAGATGTGGTAGGTGTTGAGCGCGCGCAGTTTTTCACCGCTGAGTTGATCGCATTATTTTCCAACACCCACGTGCGTGCCGCGGCACCGCGCGTATAATCCACGTGTGCTCGAGACACACGATCTCCCCGATGATGTAGCGGATCTGAAGCGCCTGGTGCGCGAGCACCGCTTGGAGATCGAGCGCCTGAGGATCCAGCTCGCGCAGCTGCGTCGCTGGAAGTTCGGCCGCTCTCGAGAGCAGCTGGAGCTCGAGGTCACCCAGATCGAGCTGAGCCTGCAGGCCCTTGAGCAGCTCGCCCCGCCCGCCGAGGCCGGGGAGCCGCAGCCAGATACCCAGAACGCCGCCACCGCCGCTCAAGAGCGGCGGACGGTGCGTCGGCACCGCCCGGGGCGACGCGCCCTACCGGCCCATCTGCCGCGCGAGACGGTCATGCATCCGCACCCGGCGGTCACGAACGGCTGTGCATGCCCGGATTGCGGCGGACGGCTGCGCTACCTGGGGCAGGACGTGGCGGAGATGCTCGAGTACGTCCCGGGCTACTTCAAGGTCCTGCGCCACGTGCGTGAGAAGCACTCCTGCGTGCGCTGCTCACAGATCGTGCAGGCGGGGGCCCCCTCGCGCCCCATCGAGCGGGGACTGCCGGGACCGGCCTTGCTGGCGCACGTGGTGGCGAGCAAGTACTGCCTGCACCAGCCGCTGTACCGCCAGAGCCAGGCATACGGCTTCGCCGGCCTCGAGCTCGATCGCTCGCTCCTGGCGCAGTGGGTGCGGGCGAGTGATCGGCTGCTGAGCCCCCTGGTGCTGGCGGTCCGCCGCCATGTGCTGGGCGGCGGACATCTTCACGCCGACGACACTCCCTTGCCGGTGCTTGACCCCGGGCGAGGACGGACCCGGACCGGATATCTTTGGACATACGTGCGCGATGAGCGCACCTGGGGAAGCCGAGAGCCGCCGGCGGTGTGGTTTAAGTACTCGCCCGGTCGCGGCGGGGAGCATCCCCGCCGGCACCTGCAGGGGTACCAAGGCGTCGTGCACGTCGATGCGTACGCGGGATTTAACGAGTTGTTTGGACTGTTCCCCACCCGAGAGCGCAAGGCGCGGGCGGGCCCTGCGCGTCTGAAGCGGTCCTTATGCTTCGCTCACGCGAGACGGAAGCTCTACGAGATGCATCTCGCGCTGCGCTCACCGATCGCGGCCCAAGCCGTCGAGCGGATCGATGTGCTGTATGCCATCGAGCGGGAGATCCGGGGTCTTAACCCCGAGGCGCGGCTGCGCGAGCGACAAGCTCGCTCCGTGCCGTTGCTTCAGGAGTTGCATACCTGGCTGACGACGCAGCTCGCGCGGCTACCAGCAAGCTCCGCGCTCGCCAAGGCGATCCGCTACACCGTCAAGCCCCGGCACTGGCCTGCGTTGACCTACTTCTGCTCGGACGGCCGGGCGGACATGGACAACAACGCAGCCGAAAGATCCCTACGCGATGTGGCGCTCGGCAGACGCAGCTACCTCTTTGCAGGATCTGACGCCGGCGGCGAGCGCGCCGCATCGATGTACACCCTCATTGGATCATGCAAGCTCACCGGAATCGATCCAGAGGCGTACCTGCGCCACGTGTTTGAACGGATCGCAGATCACCCGATCAACCGGATCGATGAACTGCTCCCCTGGAACGTTCGGCTGCCCTCGCCGACCGAAGCCGTCCGCGAGGCGGCCTGATGCCATCCCCTCGCTCGGAGATCCTCTCGATGCCCTCTGCGCAGACAGATCAGTGGCCGAACATCACCGAACTGCTGGATCAAGCCGGCGGGCACATCGGCATCGGGCGGATGCCTCCGATCGAGGGCGCCGCCATCGCCGTTACCGAGACAGAGCTGATCGCCAGTCTCGTCCGGCGCGACGGGGAGAGCTTCCCTGACCTGCTGCAACGGCTGGATGCGGCAATCGGCAAGGCCCTTCACGAGGGCGTGGTGACCAACGAGGTCAACGGAGGTCGCTTCCGACTGGCCCCTCAGCGCGTCCGCAAACGACGCTAGCAGACCCGGCACACCTCACGCGCACCGCGGCATATCGTCGCCCGGGCATTCCTGCGGCCGCAATGCGGCCGGGACTACACGCTTACGTTCGTGCGACTGTTGGCA
>JAKAYU010000209.1 GCA_021809525.1 Pseudomonadota bacterium
GAAGTCCAGCGCCTCGCCGGTGCGCGGGTACCTCCGAGCACTGCGCGGCGGCTGACGCGAAACCAAACAGCTTACCGCAGGGGTCGAAGACGCAGGCCCTGATGGCGGTGAACGGTCTCATGCGCGCATACCTCGAATGCATGATGCCGCTCGCCCCCGCGGCGCGCGGTATCTGCGCAACATCGCCTCCTGATAGAATGCCGCTGCCGCGCGCCCGTAGCTCAGTTGGATAGAGTACCTGGCTTCGAACCAGGTGGTCGGGGGTTCGAATCCCTCCGGGCGCGCCAATACATCAGCGCGTTGCGCATTCCAGGTGAACTGACTCCTGCTTCAGTGGCCATAAAGTGACCAGGCGGGGAGTGCGCGATGAGTCGGATTACTCATGTGCGGCAATCTGCGCCGAACTGCCAGGAGGGCGGGGTGTGCTGTACAAGGCTGCCGCGACTGGGACGTTCCATGTCGATCAGGCCGATTGGCATGGAGGAATTGCCGGGCTGGCTTGCATGATCTGTTGGGCGCTGCTCGCCAGCGGTCACATCACGCGGCTCAAGGTCGCTGGCTGGCAGAGCCTTCGGCTCACGCCCATGCGTTTGACATCGCCGTCTGACACCATTGGAACCTGACGTGTCCGCACACGCACCATCAACTTCGAGCAGGTCCCGCACACGGCCTATCATGCCGGCGTGCGGCGTTGCCGGAGGAAGCCGACGGTGAGATCGAAAAGCGCTTGCTCAAATGCGGCGCTCTTCAGCAGGCTCGGGTTGCTCAGCAGCGCGGCTCGAACCGTGCCGGAGACGGCCTCGGCGAGAACCAGCGCTTCGATCTCCGTCAATGGCGTTTGATTCTCGCTCCCATAGGAAAGAGCACGCAGCATGCGTGCGATTTCTGCGGCGGGCTCGTTCATGAGACGGCCTGCCGAATTTCGCAGCGCTCTCTCGAGCAAGGCCCGCCGCGCTTTGTGTCGGCCCCCGAATGCACCGAGAACGATGCGCAGAATGGCGCGGACCCGCTCCGCCAGTTGTACAGTGGTCCGCTCGTCCTGCGACAGGCCCTGTAGTTCGGCGGCGATGCGTGCCAGTCGCATGCGCCGCTCCTCGGCGATCAGATTCGCCAGGATCTCGTGCTTGTTGGCGAAGTACTGATACACGGTGCCGATACTGAAGCCCGAAAGCTCGGCAATCCGATTGGTCGTCAACGCTGGCTCACCCTCCTGATCGAGAATCCGCAGGGCCGTTTCAAAGATGAGTTGACGCGTGCGTCGGGCACGGGCCTGCGTGGGCTCGCGGCGCGCAGGTGATTGATTCGATTTGGATTTGTGGGTGTCTTTCATCGCTTTGGAATCCGAGCCGAAAATCTGAGCAACACTCATATACTCATCTTATCGAATCCGGATGCTTCTGTTCATGCACGTACAGCCGCGGTTGCTCCTGGCATTGCTTGCCATCGTGTTGAGCGCCTCGGTGCTTGAGGCACTGGTGCTCAGCTATCATCGAGGCTTCGATTGGCGAGCGGCGGCGGTCTCGCTCGGGGATATGCTGGGCCGCCGCCTGCTCCTGATGACTGGCATCTCCACCTCCGGATTGATCCTCGATGCTGTCTGGCGCCATCGTCTGGGGAGCGTGCACATCGGTGGCCTGCCGATGTTCCTGCTGCTGTTTGTCGGTCAGGAGTTCTTTTATTACTGGTACCACCGTGCGTCGCACCGCATCCGATGGTTCTGGTTGACCCACTCGGTGCATCATTCCTCGAACGAGTTGACGCTGTCCGCAGCGTATCGTATTGGCTGGCTTCAGCACATCACCGGAGCGACGGCATTCTTCGCGCCCCTGGTCTGGATCGGCTTCAGACCGGACGTGGTGGTGCTGGCGTTGTCGCTGAATCTGCTGTACCAATTCTGGCTGCACACCACATGGATTCCGCGCCTGGGCTGGCTCGAGTATGTCCTGAACACTCCTTCGGCTCACCGCGTGCATCATGCGGCGAATATCGAGTATCTGGATTCGAACTACGGCGGAGTTTTGATTGTCTTCGATCGGCTGTTCGGTACCTACGTCGCGGAGCGTCCTGAGGTGCCCTGCCGGTTCGGCCTGGTCAGGCCGCAGACATCTCATAACATCCTGCGCGTGGAATTCGATCCCTGGATTTTTCTGCTGCGGGATCTGCGCCACGCGCGCAGCCTTCGGGAGCTCCTGGGCTTGCTGTTCGCGCCGCCGGGCTGGCGGCGCGATGGCGAAGGCGAGACGACGGAAGATCTGCGCCGGCGGCTCGCTGACCTGCGCTCAGCGAGCGCCTGAGGAAGCTTGGGTCAGATGACGGTATGCGCTTGCGGCCGAGCGGTCTGCGCGGGCTGCCGTGGATGCCGGCCTTGCTGAGTTGCGGCCTGCTCATCCCGTAGTCACCCGGCTGGACGGGCGCGGTGCCTGAGTGCATCTACTGTGCGGCGAAGACCAGCGCCCCGTTGTGAGGAGCCGATTGCTTCCTCAGCGGTCTGTGCGCGCGCGAGGGCGCAGCGATAAACTCAAGCGCTCCGTCGCAAGGGGCAGGGTGCGCTAAAGCGAATACTTGCTGGGCAGGCCATCCGCCGCGCGTGCTCACGGTGACGAAGGTGGCGATGCTCGAGCGGGACCACCGTGAGGTGTTCGACACCATCGGCGTGCGGGAGATCCTCGAGCATTCGCCGTAGCATCTCATCTGGGGCACGTACGCGCACCGCGTGGTGCCCGGCGGCGATGCGGCCCTATTCGGCTCCGATGGCAAAGTGATCTCGTTGCCGTAACGGCTCGCAGGGGCGCGAGTCCGTCCGCCTGTGCCAATCTAACTGCGGCCTCGGCGGCCGGGCATCCTGCGCCGCGCGAACAGTACGGCGATGGCGCAGGAGGCCAGGCGGCTGCGCGCGTCATCGGCGCGGCTGGTCAGCATGATCGGCACGCGCGCCCCCAGCACGATACCGGCCAGCTGCGCCTCGGCCAGATATTCCAGCTGTTTGGCCAGCATGTTGCCGGCCTCCAGGTCGGGCACGAGGAAGATGTCCGCTCGCCCGGCCACGCCGGAAGTGATCGCCTTGGTCGCCGCCGCGGCCGGCGAGACGGCGTTGTCGAACGCGAGCGGACCGTCGAGCAGGCCGCCGGTGATCTGCCCGCGGTCGGCCATCTTGCACAGCGCGGCCGCGTCGAGCGTGGATTTGATTTTCGGCGTGACCAGCTCGACGGCCGACAGGATCGCCACCCGCGGGGTGCGCACACCCAGCGCCTGAGCCAGATCGATCGCGTTCTGCACGATGTCGCGCTTGTCCTCGAGCGTGGGGTAGATGTTGACTGCGGCATCGGTGATGAACAGCAGGCGCGGATAGTGTGGCGCGTCGATTGCGAACACGTGGCTGATGCGCCGTTCGGTGCGCAGGCCGTTGTCGGGATCGACCACGCAGTGCATCACCTCATCGGTATGCAGCGCGCCTTTCATGATTGCATCCACCTCGCCGCGGCGCGCCATCTGCACCGCCCGGGCGGCGGCCGCGTGGCTGTGCTCGGTGGCCTCGATGGTGCGGTCCGCCAGGTCGATGCGCGCGGCGCGTGCGGCTGCGCGGATGCGGTTCGCCGGGCCGATGAGCACCGGAGTGATCAGACCGGCGCGCTCGGCCTCGAGTGCACCGAGCAGCGAGACGGTATCGACGGGATGCACCACCGCGGTGCGCAGCGGAGCGTACCGGCGGGCGGCGGCCACGAACTGATCGAGGCGCCGGGGTGTCCCGGCGGCGCAGTGGAAGCGGGTTCGGGGCGGGTGGTTCATCGTTTTCGCCATGCCATGCCGCGCGCGCGGCCGACGGTGCCCCCAGCCGCGTCCCCAGGCGGCGCGAGCAACGCGTAGCGCCGGCCCTGGGGCAGATGATACCGGTGCGCGATCAGCGCCGCACCGCTGGCCTGCAGTCGGCCAGCTTCGCCATCACCCGGTGCCCGCCACAGCCCCAGCGCCCGCAGCAGCGGGGTGAACGGGCCGTTGGCGTGGCCGGGCAGCAGCACGAGCACGCGGGCCTCGGGTCCATGCGCGGCGAACCAGCCGCTTACGGCCGAACCTGCAGCGCGCGCGGGCACATCGAGCCGCGTGAAGCGCGTCAGCAATCCATGATCGAGCATCGCGACGGTGGTTTCGTCCGGGTTCAGCAGCGCAAGGGGCTGATGCAATGTCTGGGCGTGGATGCGTCGCGCCAGTGCGGACAGGTCCTGCCAGCGGTCGATCGTGGGGAAGACGGCGAGCGCGCTCAGGCAGAAGGCTGCCGCATAGGCCCCATAGGTCCACCCGACGCTCTCGATGATCCGTCCGCTGCGCTGCATTTGCGCGCTGCGCCTGAGCGCCAGCGCCGCGGCGGCGAGTCCCGCGGCGGCGAGTCCCAGAGCGGTGAGCGCGCGCGGGGGCGCGCGCCAGTGAATGGCCGCCACGGCGATGGCGGTGGCTGTGAACACGGTGCTGATGACGGCGACTGTCCAGCGGGTCCAGCGCAGCGCCGTGAGAGGCGTCCCAGCAAGCCGCTGCGCTTCGCTCGCCCAGAGCGCGATCAGCAGGCTGAAGCCCAGGAGCGCCGGCGCCGCATAGACGTCCCGCGCCGTGGCCGCCAGGGACAGCAGCACGAGCCACGGGAGCGATGCGCACACCGCGAAGCGCCAGCGCGTGCCGGGCGCCTCCGGCAGCCGTGCGCGGTGCCACGCCCGCCGCGCGGCCGCCGCTGCGAGCGCGCTCCACGGCAGCAGGTACACCGGCAGCTGCAGGAAATATTTGCCGAAGCTGTTGTGGTGCGCGTTGGTGTACTGATACGCGGTCGGCGCGGCGATCTTCATGAACCGGCCGGCGAGGTTGTACCAGAACATGACGCGCAATGCGTGCGCGCCGTGGGCGCTGTGCGCCACTGCGAGCAGCCATGGCCCGATCACGGCCGCCTGCAGCAGAAAGCCGGCATACAGCTCGCCGCGCCTCAGTTCCTGCCAGCGGCGCTCCCAGGCGGTAAGCGAAAGCAGCGTCAGACCCGGCACCAGCCAGCCGACCGCGCTCTTGGCCATGAAGCCCGCCGCCGCGCCGGCGTGCATGAGCAGATACCCGTACAGCTTCCGACGGCCGCGCGGCGCGGTGTAACCGAGGTACGCACCGAGGAGCGCCACGGCACACGCGGCCAGCAGGCAGGCATCCGGCGCGAGCCACATCGACACGCGGAACGCGGTGATGGCGCTGCCGGCGGTGAGCGCCGCGACGAACGCCGCGGGGGCACCATCGAGCGTGAAACCTAGCCATCCCATGGCGAGCGCCAAGATGACGGCGTACACGAGGTTCGGCGCGCGCAGCGCGTCGGGGCTGTCGCCGAATGCCCGCACGGCGAGTGCTGCCGCCCAATAGGACAGCGGGGGCTGCTCGAGGAACGGCCGTCCGGCCAGCTGGGGAAGCGCCCAGTGGTGTTGCCACGACATGCGCCAGGCGATGTCCGCGACGCGCGGCTCGTCCGGGGTCCATAGGCCGCGCAAGAGCGCACCGACCGTCCACAGCGGCGCGAGGGCGAGCAGCAGCGGTACGATCCAGCGACCCGGCCCGGTTTTGGACGACAGCGCGCGCATGCGGAGGGACGCATTATGCACCGCCGCGCCCGGCCGGCGCCGTCCGCGGCGCAGCTGGAGTGTGTCAGAATGACTTTTTTCAGCCATCGATTCATCGAATCCGCATGACGAGCACACCGGATGCCCATTTCATCGAGGCGCGCCTGCAGGGCTTGCGCCTCGCGCGAGGGGGGCAAACCATCCTGGAGAACGTGAGCTGGACGATCCGCCCGGGCGAGCGGTGGGTGCTCGCCGGCGC
>JAKAYU010000210.1 GCA_021809525.1 Pseudomonadota bacterium
GCGGGCTACTGAGCGGGCATGGCAAGCCGGCCTGCTCAGGCCGGCTTGCCGCCGAACTGCCCGGCAAGCACGCTCTTGAGCTGCTTGAGGTCGTGGATGCGCTGCGCCGCCTTGCGCAGTGCCTGAATATCGACCTCGTGGGCCGAATACAGGGCGCGATACTCGAGCTCCGCCAGGCGCAGGGCATGGACGGTGCTGCGCCAGCGTGCCGCAAGGGTCTGGTGCGCCGCAGCCGTCAGGGCGGCTTTCCAGCGGCTGTGGATATCCGAATTCATCTCGTTTGCTCCTGGTTCGGGCGTATGTTCGCCGATTCGCGTGACAGTCTCGGGACACGGCCGTCGCAACTGTGTTACAGCCAAGATAAAGTTAGAGCTGTAGCGACGGCATGCAGGCCAGGGATTGAATACGTCAATCATTGCCACTACAATGTCAGCCTAGGCAGAGATATGTTCAGATATCTCTTACGGGAGATTCGCGCGGAGCGACCATTGGCGAATATCTACGACGTCGAGAGCTACGAACCGAGCCAGAGCATCGGCTACCTGATGACGCGTGTGAAGGTTGAGATGCTTGCCGCGCTCGACCGGGAGCTGGCCGCTGACCCGCACCTGTCTTCCCTGGGGGTGACCTCTGCGCAGTTCGTGGTGTTGGTGAGACTGGTCGCCGGGAACCGCAAGTCCGCCTCGGACCTGTGCAAGGAGCTTTCGTACGATGCGGGCGCCATGACACGGATGATCGATCGATTGGAGAAGAAGGGACTCGTGCGCCGGATGCGCTGCGTGCAGGACCGCAGGCTCATTTACCTCGAGGCGACCGACGAGGGGCGAGCGGCCTACCCGCGCATGCTGGAGATTTCCGTGGCGGTGCAGAACCGCTTTCTGCGCGGGCTAGAGCAGGACGACGCGCAGAAGCTGAGAGACTACCTCACCCGCATGCTGCACAACGCGGGCTGAGATCGACGGTTTTTACCGCAGAAACTTGCCTAGGCATAGTTCGCCGTGGCAGCGAGAGAGGATTCAGGCGGCCATCGCCAGGAGAGTACAGATCATGACGAGTGCCACAGACGGGACGCGTTCGCTCTGGAGTACCCCCAGAGTGCGATGGCTCAGCTTGATCGCCGCGGTCGTCGTCGTCGCCGGCATCGGGTATGGCGCCTACTGGTACGCCTACGCGCGTTTCGTCGAATACACGGACGACGCCTACGTCAACGGTAACGTGGTGGAGATCACCCCGCGCATCTCCGGGACGGTCGTGGCCATCGACGCCAACAATACGCAGTTCGTGAGCTCGGGCGCGGCACTGGTGCGTCTCGACCAGGCCAACGCCAAAGTGGCGCTGCAGCGTGCGGAGGCCCAGTTGGCAAGCACGGTGCGCCGGGTGCGCAATTTGTTCGCGACCACGGCCGAGCTGCGCGCCGACGTGCAGGTTCGGCGCACGGCCCTCATCCAGGCCGAATCCGACTATGCCCGCCGGGCTCGCTTGGCCCGTACGGGGGCCGTTTCGGGCGAGGACCTGCAGCATGCGCTCGATGCGGTGCATGCCGCGCAGGCGGCGCTGGCCGCCGCGCAGCAGCGCCTGGCTGCCAATCGCGCTTGGGTGGACAACACCACCATTGCCACCAATCCGGCCGTGCAGGCCGCCGCCGCCGCAGTGCACGCGGCCTACCTGACCTATGCGCGCACCGTGCTGCCGGCGCCGGTGTCCGGCTTCGTCGCCAAACGCAACGTGCAGCTGGGCGAGCACGTCAGTCCGGGCATGCCGCTGATGTCGGTCGTGCCGCTGAACCAGGTGTGGGTCGATGCGAACTTCAAGGAATCGCAGCTGGCCGACATGCGCATCGGTCAGCCCGTGCGCCTGGTGTCGGACCTGTACGGCAGCGGGGTCGTGTTCCACGGCCGCATCATCGGCTTTGGCGCCGGGACCGGCTCGGCATTTTCGCTGCTGCCGCCGCAGAATGCGACCGGCAACTGGATCAAGATCGTGCAGCGCGTGCCGGTGCGCATCGCGCTCGATCCGAAGGAACTGGCAGCGCACCCGCTGCAGATCGGCCTGTCGATGGACGCCTACGTCGATGTGCGCCACGACCGTTCGCCCCGCCTGCCGGAAGTGGCCAGCAATGGTCCGGATGCAACCACCGACGTTTTCAGCTCGGTCGAGGCGCAAGCCGCACGCACGATCCGCCAGATCATCGTTGCCAACGATCCGGGCGCAGCGCGCAGGCCGGGTCCCCATGCCGAAGATGCGAGTCTCGACAGTGGCCGCTCCGGGAAAGTGAGCGCGGCGCACGACGGGCAGCGCCTGGCAGCGGACCACCGCGCAGGGAATACCTCGACGCGGCTGCTCGGCGCGGATCACTGGTTGTATTGAGCGGAGCCTGCGCGCCATGAGCGAATCGAACGCGGCACCCGCGCCGGTGTCACGCCCTGCGGCGCCGGGCGCGCTGCCGCCGCTTGAGGGCATGGCGGTCGTTCTCGGCACGATCGCGCTGTCGCTGGCGACGTTCATGAACGTGCTCGATACCTCGATCGCCAACGTATCGATTCCGGCGATTGCCGGGGATCTGGGGGTCTCGCCCGACCAGGGCACCTGGGTGATTACCTCCTTCGTAGTGGCGAACGCCATTTCTATGCCGCTCACGGGTTGGCTGACCCGCCGCCTCGGGCAGGTGCGGCTGTTCATGGCCTCGACGCTGCTATTCGTGGTCACCTCAGCGCTGTGCGGGCTGGCCCCTACCTTCAGCACTCTGGTGGTGTTTCGCGCCCTGCAGGGGCTCGTGGCCGGTCCGATGATTCCGCTCTCGCAGGCGCTGCTGCTCTCGAGTTACCCGAAGTCGCGGGCCGGAGCGGCGCTGGGAGTCTGGTCGATGACGACACTGGTGGCGCCGGTAGTCGGACCGGTGCTCGGTGGCTGGATCACGGACAATATCTCTTGGCCATGGATCTTCTACATCAATGTGCCGATCGGCGTTGTCGCTGCGATCATTACCTGGTCGGTCTACCGGCACCGCGAGACGCCAACGGCGCGCGTGCCCATCGATAAGGTCGGGCTGGGTCTGCTCGTGCTATGGGTGGGCTCGCTGCAGGTGATGCTTGATAAGGGCAAGGACCTGGACTGGTTCGGCTCGTCGTTCATCGTCACGCTCGCCATCGTGGCGGCGATTTCCTTCGCGGTCTTCCTCGTGTGGGAACTGACGGACAAACATCCCGTGGTGGATCTGCACTTGTTCGCCAGACGGAATTTTCTGGTGGCGACGGTGGCGATGTCGATCGGCTACGGTTTGTATTTCGGCACCGTCGTGCTGTTGCCGCTGTGGCTGCAGCAGTACATGGGCTACACCGCGACGCTGGCGGGCTGGGTGCTCGCGCCAGTCGGCTTATTGGCGATCGTGCTGACGCCGGTGGTCGGCCGGCTGGTCGACCGCTTCGATCCGCGCTGGTTCGTCACCGTGTCGTTCCTGGTCTTCGCGCTTGTGATGTTCATGCGGGCGGACTTCACGACGCAGACAAGCTTTGACGTCATGCTCACGCCGACGCTGATTCAAGGCGCTGCGCTGTCGACCTTCTTCATCCCGCTGCTGGCGCTCGCGTTCTCCGGGCTGGAGGCCGAGCGCATCGCATCCGCCTCAGGATTGATTAACTTCGCGCGCATCACCGCGAGCTCTTTCGCGACCTCGATCACGACAACGCTCTGGTCGCGCCGCGCGCGGCTGCACCATGACCGGCTGGTTGCGAGCCTGACCTCCAATCCCCAGGCCCATCAGTTCATGGCCCAAATGCACGCGCAGGGGCTGACCAGCCAGCAGAGCGCGCTGCTGCTCAATCATATGGTGGACAACCAAGCCTTCATGATGTCTGCCGACGATATCTTCTATGTGTCGGGGCTCTTGTTCGTCGCGATGGTGTTCCTGGTCTGGTTCGCCAAACCGTCGCGAACCGCGATGTCGGCGGAGCTCTCCGCTGGCGCGCACTGAGCCTTGCTCGGGGGCGTAAGGGCGGTAGCCCGCAGACCAGCCGCGAATTTGTTCTCCGGGGCCGGGGTGAGGCCGCAGGAGCGCTGCAGCGCCTCGACCAGGGGAGCCAGCGCGGCCGGCGGCCCGCCGCCACGCACCTCTACTTCGACACGCCGCAGCTCTCCCAGCGGCTCCTGGTCCGACCCGAGCAGGCGGGTCTCGTCGAGGGCGACTTCACCTATGGCGTCGTCTTGCTCCGTCTGGCGCACAGCGAAGCGCTCGCGGAGCGTATGCACTGTGAACAGGGCCCGCAGCGGCTGGCCGGCAAGCACCTCGCGCAGCCGGGCGCCCACAGGTCCGGCTGCCTGAGCGGGTGCAGCCGCGCCGTCAACGAGCGTCTCGGTGATCTCCCTCCGGTCCGCGACGTGCGTCTGGGCCGAACACAGGCTCTTCAGCGTGGCCTCGGCGCGCCCCTCTTGCCGGCGCACCCGCAAGGCGAAGCCCGAGCGCAATACCCGCCAGTCGCTCGTGTCCAGGTACGTGTCGTGCAGCTGCTGAGGGGGCAGTGGAGCGATGCGCAGCCCGCCGAGGGACACGTGTGCCCCGAGCCAGCGCCGGGCGGGCGCCAGATCGTCCGTGGCCAGCTGCCATTCGATCTCATGATCGTCCTGGACGGGTGGCCGATCTGGGGGAGGCAGCATGGATTCGGCGGGCATGAGCGGCCTCCGGCAGATCGGGCCGCGCGGGCCCGGGACGAGGCATGATAGCCGGGAACCCCCGGCGCTTGCGGTCCGAGACAAATCGAAATTGACGCTGGCACCCACCGTTCCGTATCATTCGCGCCCCCGTGCGGCAGGTCTGGCTTGCGGGCGAGTGGGCGATGCAGTTTCGCGTGCCCGTAGCTCAGTTGGATAGAGCACCGGCCTTCTAAGCCGGTGGTCGCAGGTTCGAGTCCTGCCGGGCACGCCAGCCGCTGCGGCGGCCGAACGCGCCGGCGCGGGGGATGGATGCGACGACGGTGGACGTAGCTCAGCTGGTAGAGTCCCGGGTTGTGATCCCGGTTGTCGTGGGTTCGAGTCCCATCGTCCACCCCAAATTCGGCGGAAGACGCCCCAAGCGCCTGCCGCGACACAATATGGGCCGTTAGCTCAGCTGGTAGAGCAGGAGACTCTTAATCTCTTGGTCGTAGGTTCGATCCCTACACGGCCCACCACCAACCCATTGATCCTGCTGGACATTGTGAGCGGATCGGCACGGCTCGCGTCAGTCTCTTGGTCCAACGTCCCCCTCTCGTAGCAGTACGGTAGCAGTAGCGCAAATCCGTCCCTGCGCCGCCTTCCTCTGATTCGCTGGCATCCGACCATGGCGAAAGCGCCGCCCGAGTGCGTCAGTGCGCACCCGAGCGGCTCACCGTAACCGAACGTGTGAGGTTCAGTCATGGCTATCCGCAATCCTACCGCGCCCGCCGTGGCGCAGTCTGACGTGCCGGCGCTAATCGCCGGATCCGTTCCCATGGTCCGACTCTCCGAGGCCCTCGCCCGGTCGGGCCTCACCGCGCGCCACGATGCCGACCGTGGCGTGCTGGTGATCGAGCCGGCCCATGCCGCGGGGGTGAAGATCCCGGCCGATGCGGAGCTCGGCATCGCGTGGTACAACCGGCTCAGCCGCGCCGAGCGGATCCGCTGGCACCGGGCGGCCGGGAGTGCCGTGCCCGCAGACTGCTGGCGGGCGTTTCAGTCGGGGAGGGTAACGCCATGATCGCCGCACCGTTGAAAGTCATCATCTTCGTAGCGGTGGCCTCGCTCGTTCGCACGGTGAGGCGCCGCATCCAAACCCCTACCGCTCAGGAGCAGGAGCAGGCCCGCAAATGGTTCGA
>JAKAYU010000211.1 GCA_021809525.1 Pseudomonadota bacterium
CTGCATGAACATCGCGGACGCGACGATGAGCGCGATCCGGATCGAGGGCCGGCGCAGGTCGGCCATGAGTTCGCTGAGCCAGGGCATCGGGGTGAGTCTAACGTCTGCGGCGCGCCGGATCGGCCCGCCTCTTCCTTAAGGAGTAGGCGGGGCGGGTGTGTGCTGCGCCCGGGCACCGCGGCGCGCGGCATGCAGCATCAGGGCGGCCGCATAGAGCACCACGCCCGCGACCAGCCAGCGCAGCCACTGCAGCGGCATGGACTTGACCGCGTAGGCGGCGAGCAGCACCGCCGGTGGGCCGCCGAGGGCGAAGCCGATCGCCACGGGCGCGCTGTAGCGGCCGGTGCGCACGAAGCGCATGCCGCCGATGGGCATCAGGAAGGCGCACGAGCCCATCATGATCGGAAACGCCGCGCGCGGGCTCAGGCCGAGCAGGCTGAGCAGGATCAGGCACGGCGCATACAGACCGATCCCGAGGCTCATCAGCGCACCGAGCAGGAAATTCCCGCCCACCGCGAGCGCCCAGCGCCAGCCGCCGAGCCCCGTGGCCGCTGCGCCGAGGGGCATCCAGTGCAGGTTGGCGGCGATGAACAGCGCGGCGGCGGCCGCGAGCGCCGCGCTCATGCCCACCTGGACCGCCCGGCGCGGCAGCCTCGAGACCACACCCGCGCCGAGCCACGCGCCGAGCGTCGACGCGGCGATCATCGTCACCAGCAGGCGCGGCTCGACGAGCACGGCGGCGATGAAGATCAGCGCCTCGGTGAGGGTAGGCAGGGCGTGCCCGACGTTCAGCGTGCCCGGAATCTGCTCATCGGGAATCCGCCGGGTGAACTTCAGCACCGCCGTGGTCGGAGCGAACGAGCCGATCCCGAGGGTGTCGAAGAAGTTCGCGACGAACCCCAGGGCGAGATCCGCCCAGCGCGGCGCGGCCCCGATCTGCCGCTGCAGGCGCGACCAGCGCCACACAAAGCCGATCGCCACGAGCGAGAGCGCAACGAGCAGTGCGCGCGTGATCAGGCCGCTCGCCGGTGTGAGCCATGCGGTCAGGCCGATCACCGCGAGGGTGAGGGCCGCGACCGCGGCCCACAGCGCCCGGCTCACCGCGGCAGCGCCGCGCCGAAGCGGCGCAGGTCAAACGGGCGCAGATCCAGCGGCGGGCGGCGCTGCGCCAGGAGCGCGGCCATTGCCTCGGCGGTCGGTGCCGCGAGCGTGAGCCCCAGATGTTGGTGTCCCAGGGCGTAATAGAGAGGCGCCGGCCCTGGGGCGCGGCCGATGCCGGGCAGGTAGTCCGGCAGGGTGGGGCGCGAGCCGACCCAGCCGGCATGGGCTGTCGCGCTGCGATAGCCGAAGCGCTCGAGTGAGCGGCGCAGACGGCGGAGTTTGCGTGCATCGGGCGGTGCGTCGTGCCGCTCGAACTCCAGGTAGCTCGTGGCGCGCAGCCGCCCGCGCATCGGCGTGACGATGATGCTGTGCGTCATGTACACCACCGGGGCGTCGCACAGCGGCGGCGTGTCGGGAAATTCGAGATGATAACCGCGCTCGGCAGTGAGCGGCGCGTTCACACCGAAGCGCCGCAGGAGCGGGCCTGACTGCACGCCGGCGCACACGACCGCGGCCTGCACGGACAGCCGCCGCCCCTCGGTGCACACGGTGATGCGATCACCCTCGGGGAGCAACTCGCGCACTTCGGTCTGATCGAATCGTGCGCCGGCCTCGACGGCTGCATCCACGAACGCCCGGGCCACGCTGCGCGGATCGATGACGTGCGCGCTGTCCGGATACCACAGTCCCGAGACGGCGCCCGGCGCGTGCGCGCCGACGGCGCGGGTCAGACTTTCGGGGGCCGCTTCGGTGCGCACTTGCAGCGCACGGGCCGCGTGCGCGGTGCGCGCGGCGTGCTCGGGCGCCCTCGGCCCGCACCAGAGCGCGTAGTGTCCGTGTCGCACGAGCAGCTCGGGGTGTCCGACCTCGCGCAGGGCGCGCTCGAGCGAGTCGGCGGCCGGCCGTACCAACGCCGCGAGCGCCGGCGTGTTGCGGCGCTGATGCAATGCGGCCGCCGCGAAGCGCGCCATCCAGGGGGCGAGCGCCGCGATGCGGCGCAGCGGAACGTGCACCGGTCCGCCGAAGGCGTTCAGCTCGCCCCAGAAGGTCATGAGCAGCCGCAGGCTGGGCAGGGGCTCGAGCTGCTCGCAGGCGATGTGCCCGGCGTTGCCGAACGATGCGCCGGCCGACGCCGGTTCCGCCCGATCGAGCAGCAGGACCCGGTGGCCCTCACGGCTCAGGCGCCAGGCGATGGCGCTGCCGACGATGCCGGCGCCGATGATGGCGATGCGCTCGCGGGCGTGCGGGTCCGCCTGTGAACTCAAGTTGCCGTCTCGCGCATGGAAGCACTCCGCGGGGCAGAACGTTTACCGTGCAGGGTTATATCGTATACGATATAAAGACCGAGGCAAGCTGGACGGGCTCCGATGAGTGCAGCAACCACTCCCCTGCCGTGCGACTGGACGGGCGTTTTCCCGGCGGTCACCACCCAGTTCGATGCCGGGCTCGCGGTCGACCTGCGAGCCACCGGCGCCGTGCAGCGTGCGCTGCTGGAGGAGGGCGTGCACGGCCTGGTGGTGTTGGGTACCGTCGGGGAGAACAACTCCCTCTCGGCCGATGAGAAGCGCTCGGTGCTGGCGACGGCGGTCGCCGCCGCCGCCGGACGCATCCCGGTGATCGCGGGCGTCTCGGAGCTGACCACCGCGGCGGCAGTGCGCTTCGCGCGCGACGCTGAAGCGGCGGGCGCGAGCGGCCTGATGGTGTTGCCGGCGATGGTCTACGTGCCGACCGCCGTGGAGCTCGAAGCGCATTTTCGGGCGGTGGCCGCCGCTACCAGCCTGCCCATCATGCTGTACAACAACCCGCCGGCGTACCGCACGGCGATCGAGCTCGATACGCTCGTGCGCCTGGCGGATGTGAACAACATCGTTGCGCTGAAGGAATCCTCCGCAGACTCGCGGCGCTTCACCGATGTGATCAACGCCTGCGGGCAGCGCTTCGCGCTGCTTGCGGGGCTCGATGATCTCGCCTTCGAGGGACTGCTGCTCGGGGCGCGCGGCTGGGTCTCCGGGCTGACCAACGCCTTCCCGCGCGAGTCGCTCGCGCTGTACTCGGCGCTGCGCGCGGGCGATCTGGCGCGCGCGCTCACGATCTACCGCTGGTTCATGCCGCTTTTGCATCTGGATGCCGGCCATGACCTCGTGCAGTCGATCAAGCTCGCCGAGCAGATCATGGGCCGCGGCAGCGAGCGCGTGCGTCCGCCGCGTCTGCCGCTCGCCGGTGCGCGCCGTGCCCAGGTGAGCGAGCTCATCGAGCGCGCTTGCGCCACCCGCACGGGACTGCCGCTGTGAGATCGGTGTTCTTCTGCATAGATGGGCACACCGCCGGCAATCCCGTGCGGCTGGTGGCCGGCGGCGCGCCGTTTCTCGCCGGCGCCACCATGAGCGAGCGGCGTGCGGATTTCGAGCGGCGCTTCGACTGGATCCGCCGCGGTCTGATGTTCGAGCCGCGCGGCCACGACATGATGTCGGGCGGCTTCGTGCTGCCGCCGCTCGATCCGGCCCACGACGCAGCCATTCTGTTCATCGAGACCAGCGGCTGTCTGCCGATGTGCGGTCACGGGACCATCGGCATGGTCACCTTCGCCATCGAGCACGGGCTGCTGCGCGCGCGCACGAGCGGCCGGCTTGCGATCGAGGTGCCGGCCGGCCTCATCGGCATCGAATACCTGCGCGAGGGCGCAAAGGTCACGAGCGTGACCATCCGCAACGTGCCGGCGTATCTGGCCGCGAGCGGCCTTGAGATCGACGTGCCGGATCTCGGGCGATTGCGCCTCGATGTCGCCTACGGCGGCAACTTCTACGCCATCATCGAACCGCAGGCCGGTTATCCGGGAATCGATGCGCTCGGCGCGGCGGGGCTGCTGCGCTACAGTCCGCTGGTGCGTTCGCGCGTGCGCGAGATCTACGAGCCGGTCCACCCGCTCGATAGCACCATCCGCGGCGTCAGCCACGTCATGTGGACCGACCGGGCGCGCGGGGTGGGAGCCCATGCCCGCAACGCAGTCTTCTACGGCGAGCGGGCCATCGACCGCTCGCCCTGCGGCACCGGAACGAGCGCGCGCGTCGCCCAGCTGGCCGCACGTGGGGTGCTGCGTCCCGGGGATACCTTCGTGCATGAGAGCATCATCGGCAGCCGCTTCAGTGCGCGGGTGCTGGAGTCGGTCGATCTCGCCGGCACGCGCGCGATCATCCCGGCCATCGAGGGCAGCGCGTATGCGACCGGATTCAACACGATCTGGATCGATGAGCGCGAGCCCTTCCCGCAAGGGTTCGTGGTGAGCTGATGGGTACGCTGGCCGCCAAGCCGCTGGTGCGCACCGTGAGTGCGCAGCTGACCGAACGGGTGCGCGCGCGCATCGTGAGCGGCGCGTATGCGCCGGGCGCTGCTCTGCCGCAGGATGTGCTCGCCGCCGAATTCGGCGTCAGCAAGATCCCGGTGCGCGAGGCACTGCTGCAGCTGCGCGCCGAAGGGCTGGTCGAGATCTTCGCGCACCGTGGTTTCCAGGTGCGCGCGGTGAGCGAGGCCGAAGCGCACGAGATCTTCAGGCTGCGCCTTGCGCTCGAGCCGCAGGCAATTGCCCGCGGCGCACAGCTTGCCGGGCAGCTCGAGCGCCACAGCGCCGAGGCTGCCGCCCGCGAGCTGCACGAGGCGCTCGAGCACGGGCGCCTTGAGGAGGCCGGTGATCTCAACGGCGCGTTTCATCTGGCGCTCGTGGTGCCTGCGCGGCAGAAGCTGACCGCGGAGGTCGTGCAGCGCCTGCTCACCCTTGCGCAGCGCTACGTGCGGCTACACCTGCAGCCGAGCGGGCGCATCTCGCGGGCCCGGCGCGAGCATGAGGCCTTGCTCGCCGCGTGGATGGCCGGCGATGCTGCGCAGGCCGGAGAGTTGGCGAGAGTGCATGTCCAGGCGACTTATGAGGACTTGCTTCGCGTTTTCGGGACTGATGCCGAGGCCTGACTGCCCGCCTGTTGTGCCCGAGTCCGTCTGTCGGGCATGACGTACGGAATTGCGTCTGGTTCTCTGACTGGCGATAAGCGTATCTATCCCGTGGTGATCTGACGTCCGAGGAGCTGGCGTCAGAATTACGCATGATGACCTGATGTTTGACGAATGATGCGTTGTTTCTGTCCGAAACGGAGAAAAAGAGACTATTTCGCGAGTTCATGCATCCGTGTAGGCTGATCCACCCGATCGTTCGGCGGGAGGCATGAATCCCATCGCGGCGATCAGCAGATCGCTCCTGGGTCTTCCGGCCGATGAGCTCGCGCGTATCGCGCGGCGGCTCGCTGAGTTCATGGGCACGAGCGGGACTGGGGTCAGCGAGGTCAGGGAGCGGAAATTTGAGGAAGCACCCGAACAGCCCTTGTCCGTGAGGCACGCGGAGTCCCTGCGCCTCGAAGCGAGGAGCGCATTGCGTCATGAGTATGTCAACGGGTTGGTATAGGCGATGGGCAGGGCGAGTCTGGCTCACAAGCGCATCGCGCGCAGGCTCCTCGTTGCGCTCGAAGCGTTTCTGCTGGACAGTCCCTGCGGGCCTTTCATCCTGGATGCGAAGCTCGAGACCCGGATCGATTGCAGTGAGATCGTCTACTACCCGGACTTGATGGTGGCTTGTCGGCCGCAAGAACGCGCAGGCACAGGCGTGCGCAATCCCGTTTTCGCGGTTGAGATCCTCTGCCCGTCGACCCGACAGATCGATGTGC
>JAKAYU010000023.1 GCA_021809525.1 Pseudomonadota bacterium
TGAACACCTTCAGTGCGCCCCCCGCGCCGAGCGCGGCCCGCGTATCCGGCGCGTACGGAAACGCGACTTCACAGCCCACGCTGCGACCGATCCAGTTCGCCTGCATCAGCTTGACGCGCTCCGGCCAGCCCGGCAGCCGCTCGAGGTCCCCGAGCAGCTCGTCCGCATAGCGCGTGATGTTCAGGTAGTACATCGGGATCTCGCGCTTCTCGACGAGCGCCCCGGTGCGCCAGCCGCGCCCCTCGATCACCTGCTCGTTGGCGAGCACGGTCTGATCGACCGGGTCCCAGTTGACCACGCCGGTCTTGCGATACGCGATGCCCTTCTCGAGCATGCGCAGGAACAGCCACTGGTTCCAGCGGTAGTAGCTCGGATCGCAGGTGGCGAGCTCGCGGCTCCAGTCGATGCCGAATCCGAGCGACTTGAGCTGACCGCGCATGTACTCGATGTTCTGGCGCGTCCAGCGCGCCGGCGGCACGGCGTTGCTCATCGCGGCGTTCTCGGCCGGCAGGCCGAACGCGTCCCAACCCATCGGCTGCAGCACGTTGCGCCCCTGCATGCGCATGTAGCGGGCCAGCACATCGCCGATGGTGTAGTTGCGCACGTGTCCCATGTGCAGCCGCCCCGACGGATACGGGAACATCGACAGGCAGTAGAACTTCTCCCGCCCCGGCTCCTCGCGCACCTGGAACGTCCGGTGTTTTTCCCAGTACTGTTGCGCGGCGCGTTCGACGGCCGCCGGATCGTAGATCTCTTCCATCGGGCAATTGCCTGGTGTCTGTATGCTCATCGGTGATCGGGGACTGCGCGGCTCGTCGCGCGCCTCAGGGCGGTGTCATTGTACGGCGGCGGCCGAGCTGGCGCAGCGCGAGCGCCGCGGCCAGGGCGGCGCTCGAGAGCAGCACCGCAAGCCCGTTGCCCACCCGCGCAAAGGGTGTCATGCCGGCCATGGGAATGACCGCCGAGCGCAGCACGACCTGGCGCATGGCCGGCGCCCGGGCGATGACCTGCCCGCGCGGCCCGATGACGCCCGAAATGCCGTCATCGGTGGCGACGATCATGTAGCGGCCCTCCTCGTGCGAGCGCATCCGCGCCATCTGAAATTGCTGGTCGAGCTCGGAGCTGTCGTCGAACCAGGCATCGTCGGTGACGTTCACCAGGGCGTTCGCTTTCGGCAGCATGTGCAGCATGTAGCCGCCATATGCGACCTCGTAGCACACCGTGGGCCCGAGCTCGAGGCCGCCGACCGGCAGGGGCTGCTGATGCGTGCCGCCGGCGGTGAAGCTCGAGGACGGCAGGTTCATCCGCGCGAGCCAGCGCAGCACGAAGCGCGGCAGGGGAATCGTCTCGACGAGCGGGACCAGGTGGCTCTTGTCGTACCAGCTGGCCCGCTTGCCGAGCGCCAGAATCGAATTGTAGTAATCCCCCGAGGACGACTCGCGCAGCACGCCGAGCACGAGCGCCGAGCCGTGCGCGCGCGCGGCCCGGTCCAGGTGGGCCACGTACGGAAACAGGTTGTTCACCAGATCCGGCAGCGCAGACTCGGGCCAGACGATCAGGCGCGCGCCGAAGGCCGATTCGGTCATGCGCTGATAGCGCTCGAGGATCCGCGCAGCGTGTACGTCCTGCCACTTTTCCTGCTGAGGAATGTTCGCCTGCACGATCGCCACCGACACGGGCCGACCGGAGGGATGGGTCCAGGCGATCGTGCCGAATCCCGCCGCGGCAAGCCATGGAGCCACCAGGACGGCCGCAGCGATGATCCGCACGCGCAGCGAGCCGCGCAGCAACGCCACCAGCGCCCCCGCGCTCAAAAGCAGCACCAGACTGATGCCGTAGACGCCCGCGAGCGGCGCCAGGTTCGCCAGCGCCGTGCCGGTCTGGGTGTAGCCGAGGGTCAGCCACGGGAACCCCGACAGCAGCCAGCCGCGCAGCCATTCGACAATCAGCCACACGCCCGGCGTGCCGAGCAGCCAGCGGGCCGGGCCGGCCGGAAAGACGCGCACGACGACATAACCGGTGAGCGCGTGGTAGCCCGCCATCAAGGCCATCAGCGCGAGCGTCGCCAGCAGGGCCAGCCACAACGGGGCGTCGAGATGGATCGCGTGATAGAGCCAGTAGGTGCCGACGGCGAACAGCCCGAAACCGAACCAGAACCCCAGCCACGCCGCCTGGCGCGCGCTGGCGCGCTCCCATAATCCGATCAGCACCGCCGGGCTGAGCAACCCGAGCGGCCACCAGCCCCGCGGCGCAAAGGCGCAGGCGAGCAGCGCGCCGGCGCCGAACGCAAGGGCGTGGCGCAGCACGGCCGCCGCCGGAGTGCTGAGGGCGGTGCGCCCCGGCCCGGCGCGCAGCAAGCGCGCCGCGAGCCGCGGGGACGGCTCGGCACTCAAACCGTCGACTCCGGCTCGCGCGGCGCGGCGGCTCCCGCGGGCAGCACCACGCGCAGCGCATCGATGCGGCGCCGGTCGGCCCGGGTAATGCGGAACTCGAATCCATCGATGGTCACGGCCTCGCCGCGGCGCGGCAACCGGCCGAAGCGGCGCATCAGCAGCCCCGCCACGGTCTCGAACCCCTGCTCCTCCGGCAGCCGCGCGCTGAAGTACTCATTGAACTCCTCGATGCGGGTGATGCCGCGCACCAGATATTGCCGATCCGCCTCTTTGCGGATGTTCTGATCGTCCTCGACATCGAACTCATCGTCGATCTCCCCGACGATCTGCTCGATGACATCCTCGATGGTGATGAGGCCGGCGACCCCGCCGTATTCGTCGACCACGATGGCCATGTGCTGGCGGTTGCCGCGGAACTCCTTCAGCAGTACGTCGAGGCGCTTCGACTCGGGAACGAACACCGCCGGACGCATGTACTCGCGGATGTCGAACCGCTCCTGCTCCCCGTGGCCGCACAGCCGCAGCAGGTCCTTGGCGAGCAGGATGCCCGCGATGTCATCGCGGTCCTCGTCGAGCACCGGAAAGCGCGAGTGCCCCGACTCGACGACTATGGGCAGGATCCGCTTGACCGGTTCGTCTCGCTGCACGCACACCATCTGCGCGCGCGGCACCATCACGTCGCGCGCATGCAGATCGGACACCGCGAGCACCCCCTCGATCATCGCCAGGGCGTCCGCCTGGAACAGTCCGCGCTCGCGCGCCTCGCGCAGCAGCTGCAGAAGGTCCTGCCGGTCGCGCGGCTCGGCGGCAAACGTGCGCCACAGGCGCTTCAGCCACTGTCGCGTCTCACCCGGGGGGCTCATGGCACGCTCCGGTAGGGATTGACGAAGCCGAGCGAGCGCAGCACCGCGATCTCGCGCCGCTCCATGCGGCGGGCGTCCGGCTCGCGCTCGTGATCGTAGCCGATCAGATGCAGCGCGCCGTGCACCACCAGGTGGGCCCAGTGCGCGCGCAGCGGCTTATCCTGCGCGAGCGCCTCGGCGCGAACCACCTGTGCGCAGATGACCAGATCGCCGAGCGGATGAACCGAGCCGCGCGCCCCCGCCGGCAGCGGCGCTGAGGGAAACGACAGCACGTTGGTGGGCTTGTCCTTGCCGCGATAGCGCGCGTTGAGCCGGCGGCTCTCCGCCGGGCCCACCACCCGCACGCCGATTTCCCGCCCAGCGGCGCGCCGCCCGAGCGCGCTGGCGGCCCAGCGGGCAATGTCCGCGTTGCGCGGCGCCCAGGTGCGCACCCGCCGCTGCACATCGAGGCGCAGAGCACGCCGTGCACCGCGTGCGCGAACGGGCCCCATCAGGAGCGATCCCCCTGGCGGGGACTGCCCGAGCGCGACTCGTACGCCTGCACGATGCGCTGTACCAGCGGATGGCGCACGACATCGCGCGCATCGAAGAACGTGAAGGCCACACCGTCCACGCCGCGCAGCACGTCGATCACGTGGCTGAGGCCCGACTGGCGGCCGGCGGGCAGGTCGGTCTGGGTGACATCCCCGGTCACCACGGCCTTGGAGCCGAAGCCGATGCGAGTCAGGAACATCTTCATCTGCTCGACGGTGGTGTTCTGCGCCTCATCGAGGATGATGAACGAGTCGTTGAGCGAGCGGCCGCGCATGAACGCAAGCGGCGCCACCTCGATCACGTTGCGTTCGATGAAGCGCGAGACGCGGTCAAAGCCGAGCATCTCATAGAGCGCGTCATACATCGGGCGCAGGTAGGGATCGACCTTCTGGGTCAGGTCGCCGGGCAGAAACCCGAGCCGCTCGCCGGCCTCCACCGCGGGCCGCACCAGCACCACGCGCCGGATGGTCTCCGCCTGCAGCGACTCGACGGCGCAGGCGACCGCCAGATACGTCTTGCCGGTGCCGGCCGGACCGATGCCGAAGGACAGATCATGGGCGCGGATGCTGGCCAGGTACTGGCGCTGATGATGTCCGCGCGCGCGCAGCCCGCCGCGCGGCAGACGGATCGAGGACTCCTCGCCCTGCCCGCCCGGCGCCCGTCCCGACTCGTGCTCGCGCAGCGCCAGGTGCACCCGCTCGGGCGTCACCTCCTCGCTCTCGGCGAGCGCGAACAGCTCACGCAGCGTCTCCTCGGCGCTGTCGGCGCGCGCGCCGAGCACCTGGAAACTGTCTCCGCGCCGACGGATCTGCACGTCGAGCCGGGCCTCCAGCAACCTCAGATTCTCATCGAGCGGCCCGCACAGGTTGGCAAGGCGCGCGTTGTCGGCCGGCGTGAGAGCGAAATCGCGCGGCGCGTCCGACACGTTCACTGGCACAACCGCCCGCGCAGACTATGCGGCAGGGCCGCGGCGACCGCGACGTCGGCGAAGCGCCCGATAAGCTCCGGCGGGCCCGCGAAGTTGATCCAACGGTTGTTTTCGGTCCGGCCCGCGAGCTCGCGCGCGTCCTTCTTGGCCGGCCGCTCGACCAGCACGCGCTGCACGCTGCCGACCATGCCCTCGCTGATCCGGCGGGCCTGCGCATCGAGCTGCGCCTGCAGCCGCGCCAGGCGCTCGAGCTTGACCGGCTCGGGCGTCTCATCCGGGAACGAGGCGGCCGGCGTGCCGGGACGGCGGCTGTAGATGAAACTGAAAGACTGATCGAACCGGGCATCCTGCACCAGCGCGAGGGTCGCCTCGAAGTCCCGCTCGGTCTCACCCGGAAAACCCACGATGATGTCGGAAGAGATGCTGATATCGGGCCGCACGGCGCGCAGCCTGCGCACCTTGTCCTTGAATTCGAGCGCGGTATAGCCGCGCTTCATCAGCGCGAGGATCCGGTCCGAGCCGCTCTGCACCGCCAGATGCAGGTGATTGGCGAGCTTCGGCACGTTCGCGTACGCCTCGATCAGACTGTCATCGAACTCGACCGGATGGGAGGTGGTGAAGCGGATGCGTTCGATCGCCGGGATCGCGGCGACGTGATGGATCAGGGTCGCCAGGTCGACTTCGGCGCCGTCGCCCATCATGCCGGCGTAGGCGTTGACGTTCTGGCCGAGCAGAGTCACTTCGCGCACCCCCTGCTCGGCAAGCTGGCGCACTTCCTCGAGCACCGAATCGAATGGCCGGCTCACCTCCTCCCCGCGCGTGTACGGCACGATGCAGAAGCTGCAGTACTTGCTGCAGCCCTCCATGACGGACACGAACGCCGAGCTGCCCTCGACGCGCGGCGCCGGCAGATGGTCGAACTTCTCGATTTCCGGAAAGCTCACGTCCACCTGCGCGCGCCCGGTGCGATGCAGCGTGGCAATCATCTCCGGCAGCCGGTGCAGGGTCTGCGGGCCGAACACCAGATCGACGAACGGGGCGCGTGCGGTGATCGCCTCGCCCTCCTGGCTCGCCACGCAGCCGCCCACGCCGATCAGCACCTCCGGGCGCTGCGCCTTCAGGCGCCGCCACTCCCCGAGCAGCGAGAAGACCTTCTCCTGCGCCTTCTCGCGCACCGAGCAGGTGTTCATCAGCAGCACATCGGCTTCGGCGGGATCATCGGTGGGCGTGAGGCCCACTCCCGCGCGCAGCACGTCCGCCATGCGGGCGGAGTCGTACTCGTTCATCTGGCAGCCGAAGGTCTTGATGTAGTAATGGCGAGGCATGGGCTCTGGGGTACAGGAAGCGGAATTTTACGGCCTCGGCTGCCCGGCCGCACGGCAGCTGAGGTCGCACCCGCGGCCGGCCGGCTATTTTATTATTTTTCAGCAGGTTGTGGCGATCTGGACCGAGGGGGCCGGGCTGCGCAGCGCCATCCCGGCGCCCGGGGCGGCGGCCTGCGGCCCCCGCGAGCCTAGCGCGCCGGGGAAGCACGCCGATAGGAGCACTTGCCCCGCGGCTCGCGCCGCAGAGCGGTGATCTGCAGTCGGCCGTGCGGCTTGACGATCGAGAAGACCTCGGCGGACCGCAGCAGGTCGGTGGTCAAACACAGCCTCTCCCGCGAACCGTGCCGCGTGAGATGCCAGACGTCCAACATCCCCAGGTGCAGAGGACTGTTGGGCAGGCGTGCCGACTGCACATGTGCTGCAGCCGGGCTCTCAGCCGCGGGAGTGCCCTGGGCGCGACCAAGGCGCCCGGCGGACGGCACCGGTAGGCCCGGTTGTCGAATGCGTCGGCCAGATCGAACTCAGGCGCCAGGGGGCGCTCAGCGCCGAGCCGGCCACCCCGCGGCGTCAGCACGATCGGGATCGCCACTTGACGCCCGGCGCACTGCCGCGCCGGCCGTGCACACCGCCTGAGCGCGCTTGCCCAGCGCGGAGGGCCGGGCCGGAGATCGCTTGCGCCGGCCCCGCAGCGACTCGCGGTGGCGCGCTCGCGAGCGCCGCCGCCAGAAGCCCGGCACTCAGCCCGAGGCCGCGCACCCCGGCACGCGGGCGTGCCGCACTCTCACTTCGCTCACCGTGCACGGCCGCCCGGAAGGCCTCAGAACGGAATGTCGTCGTCGAAATCGGTCCCCTCGCCGGAACTCCCGCCGCCGCCCGCCGGCGCGCCGTGATCGGCGCTTTCACGGGGGGGCGGCCCGCCGCCGCCACCACCGGCAACGCCACCGGTCGCACCACCGCGGCCGCCAAGCATCTGCATGTCGTTCGCAACGATTTCGGTGCTGTAACGCTCGTTGCCCTGTTTGTCCTGCCACTTGCGGGTTCGCAAGCTGCCCTCGATGTACACCTGGGAGCCCTTGCGCAGGTACTCGCCAGCGACTTCCGCGAGGCGGCCGAAGAGAGCCACCCGGTGCCACTCCGTGCGCTCCTGCTGCTCGCCGCTTTGCTTGTCGCGCCAGGACTCGGTGGTCGCGATGCGCAGATTCGCGACCGAGCTGCCCGAGGGCATGGCACGGGTCTCGGGGTCAGCGCCCAGATTACCGATGAGAATGACCTTATTAACCCCACGCGCCATGAGCATGCCCTCCGGAAAAGAAGGACATTGTAGACGGCCGGGCCCCCGGCGCGAAGCACAGCAGGCACTGCTCCCGTGCAGAAATGCCGCCGCCCGGCCCGGGTGAGCGGCGCAGCGCAAGGCGCGTACACTGGACGGCCATGCAGGAGATTCGCATCCGCGGGGCACGCACCCACAACCTCAAGGGCGTAGATCTCGACCTGCCGCGCGAGCGGCTGATCGTGTTTACTGGACTGTCGGGCTCGGGCAAGTCCTCGCTGGCCTTCGATACGCTCTATGCCGAGGGGCAGCGGCGCTATGTCGAGTCGCTGTCGGCCTACGCGCGCCAGTTCCTCTCGGTGATGGACAAGCCCGAGGTCGATCACATCGCCGGCCTCTCCCCGGCCATCGCCATCGAGCAGAAGGCCACCACGCGCAATCCACGCTCGACGGTCGGCACGGTCACGGAAATCTACGATTACCTTCGGCTGCTGTTTGCGCGCGCCGGCGTGCCGCGCTGCCCGGTGCACGGCCAGGACCTCACCGCGCAGACCGTCAGCCAGATGGTCGATCAGGTGCTCAAGCTGCCCTCCGGCAGCCCGATCGCGCTCCTCGCGCCGCTCATCAGCGACCGCAGAGGATCGCACGAGGAGACCCTGCGCATGCTGAC
Organism: Pseudomonadota bacterium; assembly: GCA_021809525.1. Lineage (GTDB taxonomy): Bacteria > Pseudomonadota > Gammaproteobacteria > Steroidobacterales > Steroidobacteraceae > 13-2-20CM-66-19. The sequence continues at coordinate 7,984 of JAKAYU010000023.1, forward strand.
CGCGCAGGGCTTCGTGCGGGCGCGCATCGACGGGCGCCTTCACGAGCTCGACTCTGCGCCCGAACTCGACCCGAAGCGCAAACACACGATCGAGGCGGTGGTCGACCGCATGCGGGTCAAGCCCGACATACAGCAACGCCTGGCCGAGTCGTTCGAGACGGCGCTCGCGCTCGCCGGCGGGCTGGCCCGGGTGATCCTGCTCGAGGAGCCATCGCGGAGCGAAGCTCCGGCCGGCGGCGAGTGGCTGTTCTCGAGCGGCCAGGCCTGCCCGATCTGCGGCTACAGCGTGCCGCCGCTCGAGCCGAAGTTGTTCTCGTTCAACAATCCGCTCGGCGCCTGCCCGGCGTGCGACGGCCTCGGCACCCAGCAGTTCTTCGATCCCGAACGGGTGGTCCAGCATCCGGAACTGTCGCTCGCGGGGGGCGCGGTACGTGGCTGGGACCGGCGCAATGCGCATTTCTTCCATCTGATTCAATCGCTCGCGCAGCATTATCATTTCAACATCGAAACACCGTGGCAGGATCTGCCCGCGCAGGTGAGAGAGGTGCTGCTGCACGGCAGCGGCAGCGAAGCGATCACATTCCGCTACGGGACGGTCGGTGGCGCGGTAGGCAAGCGCCATCCGTTCGAGGGCATCCTGCCGAACCTCGAGCGCCGCTATCGGGAAACCGACTCGAATGCCGTGCGCGCGGAGCTTGCGCGCTTTCGCGGCGTGCGCACCTGTCCGCAATGCGGCGGTGCGCGGCTGAGCCGCACTGCACGCTGGGTATTCGTGGGCGAGAAGAACCTGCCGGAGCTGACGGGCCTGAGCATCGAGCGGGCGCTCGAGTACCTCAGCGCCCTGCAGCTTCCCGGCTGGCGCGGGGAGGTCGCCGGGCAGATCGTGCGCGAAGTGCTCACCCGATTGCACTTCCTCGCCGACGTGGGCTTGCGCTATCTCACACTGGATCGCAGCGCTGAAACCCTATCCGGCGGCGAGGCGCAGCGCATCCGCCTGGCGAGCCAGGTCGGCTCGGGACTCACCGGAGTGATGTACATCCTCGACGAACCATCGATCGGACTGCATCCGCGCGACAACCGCAAACTGCTCTCGACGCTGAAGCGGTTGCGCGACCTGGGCAACACCGTCATCGTGGTGGAGCACGACGAGGAGGCGATCCGCGAGGCCGACTATGTGGTCGATCTCGGCCCCGGCGCTGGCGCGCACGGCGGGCAGGTGGTCGCGCGCGGAACCCCGGCGCAGATCGAGCAGGACGAGGCGTCGCTCACCGGCCAGTACCTGAGCGGCCGGCGGCACATTCCGGTTCCGCGGCCACGCGTGCCACGATCAGTGCAGCGGCAGATCCGCGTTCGCCGCGCCACTGGCAACAATCTGCGCGGGGTGGACGTGGACATTCCGCTCGGCCTGCTCACCTGCGTCACGGGCGTATCGGGCTCCGGCAAGTCGACGCTGATCATCGACACGCTGTTCAACTACGCGCGGCAGCGGCTCACTGGGGGAGGCGAGCAACCGGCCCCGTGCGCCGGGATCGACGGCCTCGAGCAGATCGAGGCCGTGATCGACATCGACCAGAGCCCGATCGGCCGCACGCCGCGCTCCAACCCTGCGACCTACACCAATCTCTTCGGTACGGTGCGCGAACTGTTCGCAGCGGTGCCCGAAGCGCGGGCACGCGGCTACGAGGCAGGGCGATTCAGCTTCAACGTCAAGGGCGGGCGCTGTGAGGCCTGCCAGGGGGACGGGCTGATCCGCGTCGAGATGCACTTCCTGCCGGACGTCTACGTGCCGTGCGACCTCTGCCACGGCCAGCGCTACAACCGCGAGACGCTCGAAATCCGTTACCGCGGCAAGAACATCCACGAAGTCCTGCAGATGACGGTCGAGGAGGCGCTGCGATTCTTCGCCAACGTGCCGGCGATCGTCGGCAAACTGGGGACGCTGCGCGATGTCGGACTGTCCTACCTGCACCTGGGACAGAACGCGGCCACGCTCTCCGGCGGCGAGGCGCAGCGGGTCAAGCTCTCGCGCGAACTCGCCAAGCACACCGCGGGCCGCACGCTCTACATCCTCGATGAGCCAACTACCGGATTGCACTTCCACGATGTGGCGCAGCTGCTCGCGGTGCTGCAGCGCCTGCGCGATCAGGGCAATACGATCGTCGTCATCGAGCACAACCTGGATGTGATCAAGTGCGCCGACTGGCTGATCGATCTCGGACCGGAAGGGGGCGAAGGGGGCGGCCGAATTCTCGCTGCGGGCACGCCCGAGGAGCTGGCGGCCCATCCGCACTCCCACACCGGGGCGTACCTGCGGCCGCTGCTGGCGGCGCAGGAGAAAGGCGGCACGGCGAGCGATTGATGGGCACCGGCGCCCGAAAACACACGGCCCGGGCGGCACGCTCTGGCGCGCCGCCCGGGCCGCGTGAAGCTGACGTCAGCCGGGGCGTAAGCCCCGTGGACGACTGCTTACTTCTTCTTCGGCGGAGTGGTCGTAGAAGAAGAGTTGCCGTTGCCCGAGGCCGGCGGCGTGGTGGTGGAGCTGCTGCTGCCCGAGCTGCTGCTGCCCGAGCTGCTGCTGCCCGAGGTGCTGCTGGACGGCGCAGTGGTGCTCGTGCCGGAAGAGGACGGCGCGGCGGTGCTGGAGGCCGGCGGCGTGGCGGCCGGAGCGGCCTGCTGTTCGGACGGCTGCTTGGCGCAGGCGGTCAGGAGCACAGCGGCAGCAAGCGCGCTGAGAACAACTTTCGTATTCATCGATAGTACCCCGGTGAATTGAGCTTCAGAGGAAAGAACAGTTTTTGAACGAGTTATAGTCGTTCCGCGAGTCCTTCACGGGTCGCGCGGTCAAGGATTTTATAGGTTAATAATCTGATTTGAAACCGTCGAGCTGTCGCCGGATGACGACAGCAGGGGATTACCGCAAGGAACTGCGGGAAACGGGCGGGAACGCGCGAGCGCCACCGGATGCGCAGGGCGTCTCGAGAACAGGGACCGGAGCGCGCCCCCGGAGTTCCGCCGGCGGCTTTAGAATGCCTCAAATACTCATTGACGAGTGCCAACGATGCCCGCAAACGACGCCGCCCCCCACACCCATGCCGAGCCGCTCGCGGCCCTGTTTGGCCCGCACTTCACGGCGCTCTGTGAGCGCACGGCTGCCGCCCTCGAGACCTGCGGCTTCGAGGCGCTGCTGGTGCATTCCGGATCGCTGCTGCCGGTCTTCCAGGACGACCGGACTTACCCTTTCGAGGCAAATGCCCCGTTCAAGGTCTGGACGCCGCTCGCCGACGTGCCCGATTGCTTCGTGCATTTCCGGCCGGGGCGCCGGCCGCAGCTGCTGTTTCACCGTCCGACCGATTACTGGTACAAGCCAGCGCCGCTGCCGCAGGACTACTGGAGCACGCATTTCGAGATCCTCCCGTGCGCGGATCTGGCCGCCGCCCGTGCGGCGCTGCCGCGCCGCCTGGCGGGCACCGCCTATCTGGGCGAGGACTTCGGGGGGCTGACCGATTGGGCGGTCGGCGCGGTCAATCCGCCGCGGCTGATGCGTCACCTGGACTTCACCCGGGCGCGCAAGAGCGCCTATGAGCTCGCCTGCCTGCGGGAGGCCAACCGCCTCGGGGCGCGCGGACACCGGGCGGCCGCCCAGGCCTTCGCCGGCGGGGGGTCGGAGTTCGAGATCGAGCTTGCGTTCCTCGCCGCCTGCGGTCAGCGCGAGCAGGAGCTGCCGTACAACCCGATCATCGCCCTGAACGAGAACGGCGCGGTGCTGCACTACCAGGTGCTCGAGAAGCACCCGCCCGAGACGCGCCGCTCGCTGCTGATCGACGCCGGCGCGGAATTCGGCGGCTATGCGAGCGATATTACGCGCACGTACGCGGCGGCGCAGGGGGACTTCGCCGTGCTCATCCAGCGCATGGATCGGTTGCAGCAGAGCCTGTGCGCGCGCGTCCGAGCGGGCGTCGACTGGCGGGAGATACACCTGCTCGCCCACCGGCTTGCCGCCGAGCTGCTGCGGGATGCCGACCTAGTCAGCTGCGGCGCCGAGGAGGCGGTCGCAAGCGGCGTGACGCGGGTGTTCCTGCCGCACGGCATCGGCCACCTGCTCGGACTCGAGGTCCACGATGCCGGGGGATTCATGCGTTCGCCCGAGGGCGGCGACATCGAGCGGCCCGAAGGCCACCCCTACCTGCGTCTGACCCGCACCCTCGAGCCCGGCTTCGTCGTCACCATGGAGCCGGGAATCTATTTCATCGAACCGCTGCTCGCGGCCGCTCAGAGCGACTCGCGCGCTCGGCTGATCCGCTGGCTGCGGGTCGAGGCGCTGCGGCCCTGGGGCGGCATCCGCATCGAGGACGACCTGGCGGTGACCGCCACGGGGTGTGAGAACCTGACCCGGGACGCCTTCGCGCTGGAAGGCGGGGAGCGGTAAGGAACCGCTCGCCCCCGCTCGGCAGGCCGGCGAAAGCGACCCCCTTGCGCCCGGGGCAGCGGCGTGCGGGACTCGTCCCCCGGCGCTCAAGCCGCCTCGGTCCTCTGCCAGGCCTCCAGTGCCTGCACTCGGTCAAACCAGCGCTGCGCATTGGCGAGGCGGGTGACGGGCAGCTGGGCGCGCGCGGTGTCCGCAAGAGGCGCGGCGATGGAGAGGTCCGCGAGCGACAACGCGTCGGCGCAGATCCAGTCGCGGCCGGCGAGATGCGTCTCGAGAATGGCCGCAAACTGCGCAGCCAGTGGCTCCCCGCGCTAACCCTACTTCGCCGATTCGCGGGGTCGGCCATGGAGAACTAGTTGATTTCTAAAGGATTGCCCCCCGCAGGTCTTCACTACAGCCACTTCCGGCCCCGGCACGCGCGCAAGTGCCTGATTGGCCGCTTCCGACGGCTCGTCCAGGGTCAAAATCGAGGGCGAATCGGCGAAGGGCTAGTAGGCTGCGCGGCTCACGGCCGCGAACTCCCGGAGAACCTCGACCCGCCCGCACGCCGTGCGGGCGGGTCAAGCTCGGGGCGGACCACGCTCAGCGACCGTCAAGCACGAAGCCGCAGGCCGGAACGGTGAGCCGGACCGGCGCGAGCCGCAGCTCGCGCCGATGGCTTGCGGCCAACGCGGTGTTGAACGCGGCGAGCTGGCCTGTCTGCAGGCTCATCCAGCTGACCACCGTGTGGTCGTAGTGACGACAGTCGGCGTCCAGTGTGGCGAGCTGGGCCGGTGTCGGCCGCATATCCATACCGACCTGCATGAGGCTGACCAGGCTGTTGTAGGCGTTGTTCTCACCGACGAAAGAGCGCAGCGCGCCGGGCTTCGGTCGCGGCCGCGGGTGCAGAAGCCTGGCGAGAAAGCCTCCCGTTGCCTTACTCCCACCAATCTTGTCGAGGCGGGCCTTGATCGCCTTGGCTTGAGTCGCCAGTGACTTGCTCAGGTGCGTGTGCATGAGCGCCGTCAACTGAACCTTGACCGCGTGCACCTCCTGATAACCCCGGTAGCTGCTCTGCATGCCCCGGTAGGCGCGCCTGGTGATGCGGTTCTGGGCGCGCAGCGCGGCCAGCAGCACGCGGCTCTGCCCGACACGCGGATCGTTCATGACGGTGACGTGACGGGTGTAGACGTGCCCGTCCACGGTGAGCTTGAGCGTGTAGACACCGGGTATCACCTGCGGACCATGCGGGCCCGGGGTGGTGGCGCCGGCCACGGTGTTCATCTGATTTTCAAGATCGTGTTGGACGGCGGGCGGCGGGCCATATCGCATGTTCCACGCGAAGCGATTCAGACCGACATGGGTCGGCAGGGCGCGTGCCTCGGGCGAGGCCAGCCAGTAGCGCGGATAGAGCTGGCCCTTGATGGGCGGCGGCAGCGTGCTGGTGAGGGTACGCACCAGGTTGCCGCGGGCATCAAAGATTTGCAGCGTGATCGGTCCGTTGGGCTTGTGGCGCAGATAATAATCCACGATCACCCCATAGGGCGGGTTGGGGGCATGCGGCACTTCGATGTCGAACGGCTGATCCCAATTGCTGTTCTCGCGGGCGCGAATGGCCGTTTCGGGCCGGAACAGGTAAGCCGGCGAGGCGGCAATGGCCCGGGCATGGGCGGCAATTGCGCGCAGCGGCGTGAAATCGTCGAGCACCCAGAAGCCGCGGCCGAAAGTACTGATCACCAGGTCGTTCATGTGGTGGCCGGTGTGAACGACGAGATCGGTGACGGCGGTACTGGGCAGGTTCTGGCGCAGCGACTGCCAGTGACTGCCGTTGTCGAAGCTGACGTAAACCGTCGTTTCGGTGGCCACGAACAGCAGGCCGGGCCGCTTTGGATCGGCGCGCACCACATTCACCCAGCTGCCGCTGCGTTGGTTGCGGGGCAGTCCACGGGTGATGCTCACCCAGGTCTTGCCGCCGTCGGTGGTGCGCCAGATGAGCGGCAGGTCCGTGTCCGGATGGACGGGCGGGGCGGCCTTGGGCGACTGGCCGTGCGCCGCAGCCTTGTGACTGCGGGGCAGGGAGATGCGGGCGGTGACATAGGCGGTATCGACCGAATCGCCGGCCTCGATGGTATGCAGGTGGGCGTGGGGCGGCAGGCCGGTGATGTTGCTCACGTTGTTCCAGCGCCGGCCGCCATCCATGGTGTTGTAGATCTGATTGTTGCTGCTGACGGTCCAGACCACGCCCGGCCTGACCTTGGAGAGCGAGAAGTCCACGATGACCGGTCCGGCGGGTTTGAAGGGATTGCGGGGCCGGCGCGCTTTTTTCTTCGCGCGCGGCAGCGGCGTGCCGCACGGCACCGGCGGCGCGCCCTTGGCAGTGGTGAGGGTCGGGCTGAAAGCATGCCAGGAATGTCCGCCATTGCGGGAAACCAGCAGACACTGATAGGCGACGTAAAGGGCGCCGGGGTCGAAGGCCGTGTCGAATTTCATCGGCAGGCTGCGGCTCGCCCGATAATCCTTGGCGCGCGCGCCGAAGTTCGGCGCGATGTTCTCCCACTGGCCGGTGAACATGTTGATCTTGACCAGGCCGCCACCGCCGCCGCCCGGACCATAGCCGACCGCATAGAGGATGTGCGGGTGCCGAGGATCGGGCGCGATGTAGCCGAATTCGGAAGACGGCACCGGGCTCCAGTCGGTGAAGTCGACCTGACCCCAGTTGCTGCGGCTGCGGATCATGACCGCACCGGTATCCTGCTGAGCGCCGGCGATCCAATAGGGATATTGGCTGGTGGTGGCGACATGGTAGATCTGGGAGATCGGCTCGGTGTACCACAGGCTCCAGGTGCGGCCGCCGTCGAGCGTGACACTCGCGCCCTGGTCGGAGGCGACTTCCATACGCGCGGCGTTGCGCGGGTCGATCCACAATGAGTGGTAATCCTCCCCGCCGGGGGCGCCCTTGAAGGCGTGGAAGGTGACGCCGCCATTGGTGGAGCGATACATGGCCGTGCTGACCGTGTACAGGACGTTGTCATTCTGCGGATCGACGAACACGCCGCAGCTGTAGTTGCCCTGGCCGTTGCTGATGCGCTTGTCGTGGACCGCCATGTGCTTCCAGGTGGCGCCGCCGTCATCGGAGCGGAACAGCCCGGATCCATGCTCGATGGTGTTGCCGACGATGTAGATGCGTCGGCCATGGTCGGCGATCGCCACGCTCACGCGGCCGGGGAACGGGGGAATCTTGATCGCGGTCCAGGTGCGGCCGTCATTGGTGGATTTGAACAGCAGCGGCGCTTTGGGCTTGGCCTTCGGGCCGTGGCGGAATTTGAAGAACGGACCGCCGTTGCCAGCGGCGACCGCCAGCAGGATGTGCGGATCGCCCCAGTCGGATACGACTTCACGCGTCCCGCGATAGTGCGCGGGATCGAGAACCCGGGTCCAGGTTTTGCCGCCATCGGTGCTGCGGTAGACGCCACCGCCGTGGTGCGTGGCGTTGCCCAGGGTCGAGACCACGACCAGGTTGGCATTGTGCGGATCGACGACGATGCTGTCGATCATCACGGTCGCCGCGAGGCCGATGTGCCGCCAGGTGCGCCCGGCGTTGGTGGATTTCCACATCCCATCGCCCAGGCTGCCAACGAACGGATTGATGATGGTGGGATCGCCCGTGCCGGCGTACACGACGTTCGGATCGGAGGGGGCCACGGCGATCGCCCCGATACTGTCGACCTGCTTGATGTGATCGAAGATCGGAAACCAGGTCACCCCGGCGCTGGTGCTCTTCCAGATGCCGCCCTCGGGCGTGCCTACGTAGTACACGCCGGGCTCGCCGATGACCCCGGTGACCGCGGCGGCGCGGCCGCCGTGAAATGGACCGACGTTGCGCCACTTCAGACCGGCATAGGTCGCGGGGCTCACGCCCATGGCGGCGCTCGCCGGCAGGGCCGATGCCAGGCTGGCGGCAATCACCACTGCCCAAGAGACGATGCGGAAAGATTTCGTCATGATCGAGCAAGCCTCCACGAGGATTCGCGGGTCGGGGTGAGGAGAGTGTGAGCGGATGCGGCGGCCCCTCCCGCGGTAATCGCCGAGGGTACCGATCCGGCTGACGGCGTTGGTATGATTGGCTGGCAGGCTATACTTGCTGAGCAGTCGATGCAAATGCGGGCACGGGCATCACGGCGCGTGGATGCTTCGGGTCGTCGCGCCCGGCGCAGTAGGTACCGCTCGGCCGGCTGCGCTGCGTGTGCCGTGCGCTCGTCACGCCGTCGGTGTTCGGGCATCGTGATCTGCGTGAACAGCTACACGAGCATGATCGGCAGGTCGCCGCCTACGATGTTCGGCTTCGCATCCTGGCCCGCGCCAGTGAGCCTGCGCGGCGATTGATGCAGATCGAGAGCATCGGCGCGATGACAGCGACGGCCATCGTGGCCAGCATGGGTGATTTGAAAGTGTTCCACAGCGGGCGCAACTACGCAGCCTCCCTCGGCCTGACACCGCGCCAGTATTCCAGCGGAGGTACGATCCGGTTGGGGCAGATCACCAAGCAGGGCGACCCGTACGTACGAACATTGCTCGTACACGGAGCCCGATCGTACCTGAGAAGCGTAGACCGAAAGTCCGACGCCAAGAGCGCATGGGCGCGACGCTTAAAAGAGCGCCGGCACGTGAATGTCGCCGCGGTTGCAGTTGCGGCCAAGCACGCGCGGATTGCCTGGGCGATCTTGGCCCATGATTCCAATTATCGACCCGCTGGGCCGGCGTCCGTCGTCGTCTGACGTAGGCACGGGACCCGATATACTCAGCGCAGCGAAAGGAGAGCACCCTCCAGGATTGCCAGCACTTCGACACTGATGGAAGTAGGTCAGACCGTCGTGGGACCAGCCTGATAGTGCAGACGGTGGCTGTGACACCGCCAAGGTTGCGAGGCGCCTACGAGCGAAAGTCATCAGGGCCCGCGTCGACGGACGCACCACGAGGCCGGATATATTGCAGCAGTCCAGTCCTGCAACCAGAGGCGTCAACGTGCTTGCATCGCGGGGGAGTCCATATATCTGCACTACAGCCACTTCCGGCCCCGGCACGCGCGCAAGTGCCTGATTGGCCGCTTCCGACGGCCCGTCCAGGGTCAAAATCGAGGGCGAATCGGCGAAGGGCTAAAGCGCCCTCGGATCCGGTCCGAGCAGTCCCTTGACCCAATGCTCCCAGTTGAGGCTCTCGCTGCCCAGACGAAGCGCTGCGCACACCAGAAGCGCCAGCCGTTCACATCCGCCCGCGCACGCTTCGCGGACGGAGCGATCGTCTGCAACGGAGTGATGTCGCACAGATACTGCATGATGGCGTGTGATTCCCACAAGATGAAGCCGTCGTCCTTGAGGACCGGAACCTTGTGGTTGGGATTGAGCTTGACGGACTGCGGCTGACGGTGCTCGCCCTTGGCGAGATCGACCGTGACGAGAGTGGCCGCCATGCCGGGATGCGCGGCGGTCATCACGGCCCGGCCGGCGTTTGTCGTGCGGATGACGATAAAGATGCATGGGTCACGCTCCGCAGGGTGTTCAGACGCACCCATCCTGTCCCACACCCGCGACAGCCTCTGTCAGCAGCCCCCCCGGCGCCTCGTGCCACGCAGACCGGCCCGGGGAGCCTCTGCGCGCATCGGCAGTCCTTCTCGAGCGCACGCCGGGGGCGCGGCTATCGGCAATCCATCACCTCGAGGCGCGCGATCCGGTCGGCCCAGAAGTGTCGGAAGTCCCCGCGCAATTCGCAAGGCACCGATGAGACACGCGCCCTCGAAGTACGCCAACACGAGCGGCCAGATCGTGCGTCGAGTCTGGCCGCCGGCGGTATCGACATAGAGGATGCTCAACTTGCGCTCGCGACGTGTGGCTTCGCGGACGACATGCAGATCCGGCATCGGCGCAGCCGCGGAGCATCGCGGCACCCAGAGCCCCGTCTGAGCAAGCTTGTCCCGCAGGTCCGGCGGCGAGGCCGTGACGATCTTCGCCAGAGCCGAATCGGCTGCCTGTGCGAGCGCCGGATCCCCCTGACCCTTGACCCACCGGGCGCCGAGCACCAGTGCTTCGAACCCTTGCTCGCCGAACACCAGGGCAGGCAGGAAGAATCCGGCGCACAGCAGGTAGCCGACACCTGCCGCGCCCTCGATCGCCGCGCCGAGAAGCGCGCGCGTCTACACGTCCCGGTAGACGGTCCGCACCGAGACCGCGAGTTCTTCGGCCAGACGTGCCGCGCTGACCGGCCGACGCCGGCCGCGCAGCGCATCCATCAAGTTGACCAGCCGGGAGGTCCTGTTCATGGCGCATCCGCCTGGTCCACCTTGCTGAGCCTGCCCCTGCCCACAACGCGCGGAGCCGGATCGACTCAGCCGGTGCGCGGCGGATAAGGCGTACCGTCCTTGTGACAAAAGCGCCGCTCGCCGTTCGGCAGCTGCAGGTCGATATCCGGGTATTCGACGGTGTCATGCCGCGGGTTGCGCGTGCCGACCTCGAGCACGAGCGCCTCTGCACCGGAGCGATTCTGCAGATGATGCGCGTCGGGCTCGCCCGCCTTGAACCCGGCGCACTCCCCGGCCCGCAGCACTTCCTCGCCCCCGCCGGTGACGAGCACGACCTCGCCCTGCAGCACGTAGAGGAATTCGTCCTCTGCGCTATGCCAGTGCCGCTGACTGGACCACGCGCCCGGCGGAAGCTTCAGGAGGTTGACGCCAAATTGCGTAAGCCCCGCGAGGTCGCCAAGCCGCCGGCGCTCACGGGACCGGCAAGGCTCGTCATACGGCGCAGGGTAGCTGCTGCCGAGCGTCGGGGGCCTCGCTGCGAGATCGATCTTCTTCATGGGCATCCTCATGAGTGCAGCCGCTGCGCACAGCCGCAATCAACCGCCACAACGGCCACAACGCACCGGGCCTCCTGCGCTGCAATCCGCTCGTCAGTCCGCGCTAGCGCTTTGCCAGCAGGTCGCGGATTTCCCCCAGCAGCTCCTCGGACTTCGTCGGGGGCGGTGGCGCGGCGGGCGCCGCCGGCGCGGGACGGCGCAGGCGGTTGATTATTTTGATGACTGCGAACAGCGCGATTGCAATCAGCAGAAACTCGAAGATCGCCTGAACGAACAAGCCGTATTTCAGCAATACCGGCTTGCCGGCCGTGCCGCCGCCGAGCGGCACCGCCAAGCTGCTGAAATCCACGCGGCCGATGAGCAGCCCGAGCGGCGGCATGATGACGTTCGCCACCAGCGAGCTCACGATCTTACCGAACGCGCCGCCGATCACGAACCCCACTGCCAGATCGATCACACTGCCCTTGATTGCAAATTCTTTGAATTCGGACAGAAGACTCACGGCCAGACTCCTCCCACGGGTCGGTGGCCTTGAAGCCTAGCCGAACGGCGTGCGGACCGCAAAAACGACAACGGGCGGGCCGCTTGCGCCGCCCGCCCGTTGTCCGCCAGGGTCGCGCCCTTCAGGCGGTCTTCGCTTTGCCCCGCCGCGGCGCCTGCTTGCCTTCCTCGGCCGGGGCTGCCGCCTGCGCTGGTGCGGCTTCGGCCGCTTCGGTCTTCGGCGCCGTCTTCTTGCGCCGGGCCTTCTGCGGCTCTGGCGCCTCGCTCGCCGCCGCAGCCGGACCCTCGACCAGCTGCATCAGCGCCATCGGCGCAGAGTCACCCGGGCGCGGATTCATGCGCAGAATGCGCGTATAGCCGCCGGGGCGCGCCTTGAAGCGCGGACCGAGGTCGGTGAAGAGCTTCTCAACGATTGCGGCATCGCGCAGCCGCGCGAATGCCAGCCGCCGGTTGGCGTCCCCGTCGGTCTTGCCCAGCGTGATCAGCGGCTCGACAACGCGGCGCAGCTCCTTGGCCTTCGGCAGCGTGGTCCGGATCGTTTCGTGCCGCAGAAGCGACACGCTCATGTTGCGCATCAGCGCGTGCCGGTGCGAGCTGTTACGCGACAGTTGCCGGCCAGTCAGGTGGTGACGCATTGCAGGAAATCCTTAGATCGTAGATTCGTCGCCGTGCTTGAGGCTGGCCGGCGGCCAGCCGTCGAGCCGCATGCCGAGCATCAGGCCGTGGCTGTGCAGCACTTCCTTGATCTCGGTGAGCGACTTCTTGCCGAGGTTCGGCGTACGCAGCAGCTCCACTTCGGTGCGCTGCACCAGATCGCCGATGTAGTGGATGTTCTCGGCCTTCAGGCAGTTGGCGCTGCGCACGGTGAGTTCGAGTTCGTCCACTGGACGCAGCAGAATCGGGTCGAACTGCATCTCGGTGACCTTGGCGGTCGTCTCCTCCTCGCCCTGCAGATCGACGAACACCGAGAGCTGATCCTTCAGGATGCTGCCGGCGCGGCGGATGGCCTCCTCCGCGTCGATCGTGCCGTTGGTCTCGATGTCGATCACCAGTTTGTCGAGGTCGGTCCGCTGCTCCACGCGCGCCGCCTCGACAGCGTAGGTCACGCGGCGCACCGGGGAGAACGATGCATCGAGCTGCAACCGGCCGATCGGACGACTCTGTTCCTCGAAGGCGACCCGAGCCGCCGCCGGGCGGTAGCCGCGCCCGCGCTCGACGCGCAGCGTCATGCTGAGCTCACCCGCCTGGGTCAGGTTCGCGATCACCAGTTCCGGGTTGACCACCTCGATGTCGTGGTCGGTCTGGATGTCCCCGGCGGTGACTGGTCCCGGGCCCTTCTTGTGCAGACGCAGCTCGGCGCTGTCGCGCGTGTGCATGCGGAGCGCGACGGACTTGAGGTTCAGCAGGATGTCGACGACATCCTCCTGCACGCCCTCGATGCTGGTGTATTCGTGCAGCACACCGTCGATCTCGACCTCGGTGATTGCGCTGCCGGGCATCGAGGAAAGCAGCACGCGCCGCAGCGCGTTGCCGAGCGTATGCCCGAAGCCGCGCTCGAACGGCTCGATCGTGACGCGCGCCTGGCGCGGAGCAACAGGCTGCACCTTCACCATGCGCGGCTTCAAGAATTCTGTGACGGATCCCTGCATAGCAGTCTCACCTTGCCGGTCGATGACCGGCGCAAAAAGCGAAAAACGTGGGCGCGAACGGCGGACGGCCGTTGCCGGCCCGCGCCGCGCGACCGATTACTTCGAATAGAGCTCCACGACCAGGTTCTCGTTGATATCCGGCAGGACATCATCACGGCCCGGCGGCGCCTTGAACACGCCGCGGAATTCCTTGTCGTTGACCTCCACCCACTCGGGCAGACCCACCTGCTGCGCAATGTTGATGGCATTCTGAATGCGCAGCTGCTTGCGCGCCTTCTCACGGACCTCGACCGTGTCGCCCGCCTTGACCTGGTAGGAGGCAATGGTCACCGTGCGGCCGTTGACCGTGATGCCCTTGTGGCTCACCAGCTGCCGCGCCTCGGCGCGGGTGGCGGCGAAGCCCATGCGGTAGACCACGTTGTCCAGACGGCACTCCAGCAGGCGCAGAAGATTCTCGCCCGTGGCGCCGGCGCGGCGGGCCGCCTCGGTGTAGTAGTTGCCGAACTGCCGCTCGAGCACGCCGTACATGCGGCGCAGCTTCTGCTTCTCGCGCAGCTGCAGGCCGTAGTCGGACAGACGGGTGCGGCGTTCTCCCTTGATGCCGCCCGGCGGCACGCTGAGCTTGCATTTGCTCTCGAGGGACTTGACACCGCTTTTCAGGAACAGATCCGTGCCCTCGCGACGAGCGAGCTTGCACTTGGGACCGAGATAACGCGCCATGCTTGAATTCTCTCTTGCCGGGTCGGAGTCGATCAGACTCTGCGCTTCTTCGGGGGACGGCAGCCATTGTGCGGAATCGGCGTGACGTCCGCGATGCTGGTGATCTTCAGCCCGCAGCCGTTCAGGGCGCGGACCGCGGATTCGCGTCCAGGACCGGGACCGCCGACGCGCACCTCGACGTTCTTCACGCCGTGCTCCTGCGCCGCCACCCCCGCTTTTTCCGCCGCCACCTGCGCGGCGAACGGGGTGCTCTTGCGTGAGCCGCGGAATCCGCAGCCCCCCGCCGTCGCCCAGGACAGGGTGTTGCCCTGCCGATCGGTGATGGTGATGATGGTGTTGTTGAACGAAGCGTGCACGTGCGCGATCGCATCGAGCACGTTCTTGCGCGCCTTCTTGGGCTTCTTGGCGGCGCCGCCGCCCTGCTGCTGTTTCTGCTCAGCCATGCTGCAAATTCCTCAAATTCAAGCCTTGCCCGGAGGCGCGTTCAGCTTCACGGCCTGTTTGCGCGGTCCCTTGCGGGTGCGCGCGTTGGTGCGGGTCCGCTGCCCGTTCACCGGCAGACCGCGGCGGTGCCGGATGCCGCGGTAGGAACCGAGGTCCATCAGCCGCTTGATGTTCATGGAGACCTCACGCCGCAGATCGCCCTCGACGGCGAACTTGGCGATCTGGCTGCGGATCGCGTTGATCTCGGCCTCGGTGAGATCCTTGACCCGGGTTTGCGGGTTGATGCCTGCGGCCTCGCAGGCGTTGCGCGCGCGGGTACGTCCCACGCCGTAGATGTGCGTCAGCCCCACCCAGACGTGCTTGTTCAAAGGAATGTTGATGCCGGCTATGCGTGCCATATTGCTGTACCGAAGCCGCGGGGAAAACGCGGTATTTTAACAAAAATTCGACCTATTCCAAATACTTGCGAGGCCTTGCCCCTTCCTGGCCGCAGCAGCGACCCTGGGGGCCCGGCACTCATCCCTGGCGCTGTTTGTGCCGTTGATCCGAGCAGATGACGTACACCACGCGCCGGCGGCGCACGATCTTGCAGTTCTTGCAGATCTTTTTGACCGAGGGTCTGACTTTCATGATGCGCTCCGCGCAGTCGTAGAGGCGGACCGAAGCGGTCCGCGGCTTGAATTGGCGCCGTGCGCCGGGAAAGAACGTTTCGTCATCCGCGCTGCCCTCATCCGCCCTGGCCGCCCGTGCGGCCGTAGCCGAGCAGGTTGGCCTTCTTCATCAGGCCGGGGTAGTGGTGCGACATCAGGTGCGCCTGCAGCTGCGCCATGAAGTCCATGACCACCACGACGACGATCAGCAGCGAGGTGCCGCCGAACTGGAACGACACGCCCTGCTGACCCTCGAGGAACACCGGCAGGATGCACACGGCCGCCACGTACAGAGCGCCCCAGAGGGTCAGCCGGGTGAGCACCTTGTCGATGTACTCGGCGGTCTGCTGGCCGGGCCGGATGCCGGGAATGAACGCCCCGGACTTCTTCAGATTGTCCGCGGTCTCGCGCGAGTTGAACACCAGCGCGGTGTAAAAGAAGCAGAAAAAGATGATCAGCACGCCGTACAGCACCATGTACAGGGGCTGGCCGAAGCCGAGCGCCGCGGCGACGTCCTGCATGACGCTGGCGAAGCCGCCCTTGGCGCCCGTGCCGAGGAAGCTCGCGATGGTGGCCGGGAACAGCAGAATGCTCGAGGCGAAGATCGGCGGGATTACGCCCGACATGTTGATCTTGAAGGGAAGGTGGCTGCTCTGCCCGGCGTACATGCGCCGGCCCACCTGGCGCTTGGCGTAGTTCACCGCGATGCGCCGCTGAGCTCGTTCCATGAACACCACGAATGCGGTGGTGCCGACCACCACGATGATCAGCAGCAGCGCGAACGGGCCCTGCATCGCCCCCGAGCTCACCGCTTCGGCCGCCGAGCTGATCGCGCCCGGCAGGCCCGCGACGATGCCCGCAAGAATGATCATGGAAATGCCGTTGCCGATGCCCCGCTCGGTGATCTGCTCGCCGAGCCACATCAGGAATATCGTGCCGGTGGTCATGGTCACGGTGGCCGTGAACATGAACTGCCAGCCGCCGACCTCGGTCATGCCACCCTTGAGCAGCGCTCCGGAGGCCGCGAACGACTGGAAGATCGCAAGCGCGACCGTGCCGTAGCGGGTGTAGTCGGTCATCTTGCGCTGCCCGGCCTGCCCCTCCTTGCGCAGCTCGATCAGGCTCGGCACCACCATGGACATCATCTGGATGATGATCGAGGCGGAGATGTACGGCATCACGCCCATGGCGAAGATCGACAGGCGCTGCAGCGC
This sequence comes from Pseudomonadota bacterium, assembly GCA_021809525.1. GTDB lineage: Bacteria > Pseudomonadota > Gammaproteobacteria > Steroidobacterales > Steroidobacteraceae > 13-2-20CM-66-19. Next base: position 24,416 of record JAKAYU010000023.1, read on the forward strand.
GCCGCCCGAGAACATGTTGACGATGCCGAAGATCGTGCCGGAATTCTGGCTGAAGAAACGGGCCACCTGCGCCGGGTTGATGCCCGGCACGGGGATGAAGGTGCCGACCCGGTAGACGATCATCGCCCCGATCAGGAAGAACACGCGCGAGCGGATCTCCCCGAGACGGGCCGCTTCGCTGAGCGCGACAGCTGGATTGTTGAGCGTGTTCGCCACGGTGTCTTCCGGATGAGTCTGGTGGTGCGGTGGGGTTCGCCCCGAGTTACGCCTCGACCTTGCCGCCGGCCGCTTCGATGGCGGCACGCGCGCCGCGGGTAACGGCTATGCCCTTGAGCGTCACGGCCTTTTCGAGCTTGCCCGAGAGCACGACCTTGGCGCGCTCGGCGGTCACGGGCACGATGTCGGCCTTCTTCAGGGCCTCCAGGTCAATCACGGCCGCCTCGACCTTGGCGAGCTCATCGAGCCGCACCTCGGCGCGCGTCACCGCGAGCGCGGAGCGAAAGCCAACCTTCGGCAGCCGGCGCTGAATGGGCATCTGGCCGCCTTCGAAGCCGACCTTGTGGTAGCCGCCCTTGCGCGCACGCTGCCCCTTTACTCCGCGGCCGCAGGTCTTGCCCTGGCCGGCGGAGGCTCCGCGCCCGACGCGCAGCCGCGGGCGCTTGGCGCCGGGGGAAGGCTTGAGTGTGTTCAGTCGCATGTTCGCAATTCCTCTCAGCGGCCCTGCTCGACCTTCAGCAAGTGCACGGCGGTCTGGATCATGCCGCGATTCTCGGGCGTGTCAGCCACCTCGACGCACTGGTGGATCTTGCGCAGGCCGAGACCGCGCGCCGATGCGGCGATGTTGGCGAGCTGGCCGTGCAGGCTCCTGACGAGCGTGACCTTCAGCGCCTTTGCTTGCTTGCCCATGTGTTTCAGCCCGTGATCTCTTCGACGGTCTTGCCCCGCTTCGCCGCGATGTCATCGGGCGAGCGGATTGCAGCGAGCGCCTTGACCGTGGCGCGCACCACATTGATTGGATTGCGTGAGCCGTAGCTCTTGGCGAGCACGTTGCGCACCCCGGCACACTCCAGCACGGCGCGCATGCCACCGCCCGCGATGACGCCGGTACCTTCGGACGCCGGCTGCATGAACACGCGCGTGGCGCCGTGAATGCCCTTGACGGGGTAGAACAGAGTGTTGTTCTTCAGCGCCACAGTCACCATGCTCTTGCGCGCCTGCGCCATGGCCTTGGAGATGGCCACCGGCACCTCGCGCGCCTTGCCGAAACCGAACCCGACGCTGCCCGCGCCGTCGCCGACCACCGTGAGCGCGGTGAAGCCGAACTGCCGGCCACCCTTGACGACCTTCGCCGTACGATTGACCGCGACCAGCTTCTCGACGAGCTCATCGGCCGACTGGGGCTTTTCCGTTCTTGCCATAGGATGTACCTGACCTCAGAACTCGAGACCCGCTTCGCGGGCCGCATCGGCGAGCGCTTTGACGCGCCCGTGGTATTGAAATCCCGCCCGGTCGAACGCCACCTGGGTGACGCCCGCGGCCCGCGTGCGCTCGGCGATCGCGCGGCCGACGGCCTTGGCGGCCTCGATGTTGCCGGTGCCCTTCAGGCCCGTGCGCACCGCTTCCTGCAGAGTGGAGGCGCTGGCGATCACTTTGGCGCCGGCCGCATCGGTGACCTGCGCGTAGATGTGCCGCGGCGTACGATGCACCGTGAGGCGCGCAACGTCGAGGTTGCGGATGTGCGCGCGGGTTTTGACGGCGCGGCGCAGCCGCCGGTCCTTCTTGCTCAGGCTCATTTCTTCTTCCCCTCTTTCAGGGAAATCTGCTCATTGGCGTACCGCACGCCCTTGCCCTTGTAGGGCTCCGGCGGACGGATCTCACGAATCTCCGCCGATACCTGACCGACCTTCTGGCAGTCGGCGCCCTTGACCACGATCTCGGTCTGGCTGGGCGTCTCGATGGTGATCCCTTCC
>JAKAYU010000212.1 GCA_021809525.1 Pseudomonadota bacterium
TCGATCAGCGCATGCCCAAGGACATCGGGGCGTTCATACAGCCTCTCACTGCGCTCGCGATCGTCGGACTGATGATAGCCGGCGAGCCGCGCAACTGGCGCGAGCCGCAAGCTGGCGCAATGCATTCGATATACCCGGCGATGGTGGCAGTGGTTTCCGGGTTCATGCTGTACATGACCGTCCTGCTGCTGCTCGCCGGAGTCGGGGCACACCTGGACATTCCCACCGACCTCACCGTTGGCATCGGCATTCTGCTCGCTGCGCTCGGCAACAGTTTCGGCAAGGTGCCGCGCAACCGTCTGATCGGAATCCGATTCCCGTGGACGCTCTCGAGCAGTGAAGTCTGGTCGAGAACACACCGGGTGGCCGGTTGGCTGTTCGCGCTGGGAGGAGCGCTTGCAGCAGCGTTCGCCCTGATCACCCGCAGTCCCTTGAGTCCACTGTTCGGCGCCGGCGTGATGATCGCCGCCTCCGTGGTCACGAGCGTGTACTCGTTCGTGCTCTCGCGACGCCTCGCGCGCGGAGCACCACCCGGGGAGTGAGCGCACCGTTGTCTGTCAGTTGGCGGCAGCGGGGCTTGCGGATCGAGAGGCAATCCCGCTCACACACACAACTCGATACATCGATCGCCTCCCTCGGGCGATGCGATCGCCGCAGCGATCACCCAGGAGCAGCGCCACCCCGCGGTGAGGGAACTGCGATCCGCAGGAGGGCTGACAGCAGGATGCGGAGCTTCGCCCCGCCCGCTGCTCGACAGCACCCGGACCGGCCGGTATAAGCTTTGCCGCAGCGATGCAGTTCCGGTCGAAAACCCCAGCAGCCGATCCTCATGCCGAGGCCGTTCGCGCGCTACGGGCCGGGCGTCTGGCCGAGGCATTGCGTCATGCCGAGCGGGCGGTGGCGGGCGCGAGCGCCTGCTCGCCGTCCCATGGCCTGCTCGCCGCGATCCTGCTGCGGCTCGGCCGTCCGGTCGAGGCGGATGCCGTGATCGAGAGCGCACTGCGGCACGCACACGGCGTTGGGCAGACCTATGATGCCCTCGGCAAGGTGTCCCTCGCCCTCGGGCGCCACGAGCGCGCCAATGCCCTGTTCCGGCGCGCCGTGCAGCTCGATCCGAATGTGCCAGCGCATTGGTTCAATCTCGCCTCGAGCGAACGGGCCTTCGGCAGACTCGTGGAGGCGGAGGCCGCGTGCGATCGGGCGATCGCGCTCGATGAGCGCGAGTACCGCAGCTACCTCCTGCGCGCCGAACTGCGCCTGCAGACGCCGGCCGCCAATCACATCAGCCAGTTGCGCCACCAGCTCGCCCGCCCGGGCCTCGATGCGCACTCACGCGTGCTGCTCGGGTATGCCCTCGGCAAGGAACTCGATGATCTCGGGCACTACGATGAGGCGTTCGGTGCATTTTCGCTCGCGGCCGGCGAGCGGCGCCGTCTGCTCAATTACGATGTGACGGTCGACGAGCACAAACTGCGCCGCATCATCGAGGCTTTTCCACGCGACCGGCAGTACACGGCGAGACGCGCAGTCGACTCGAGCCGCTTCGTCTTCATCGTCGGTCTGCCGCGCTCAGGCACGACACTGCTCGAGCGGATCCTTACCGGTCTGCCCGCAGTGCGCTCCAACGGTGAAACCGATCACTTTGCGCGCACACTGCTCAGTACCCCCCCTGCGCCGCCGGCCGCGGCTGCAGGACCTGCCCGCGATCTGTTCGCGCGCGCGGCTGCTGCCGACTGGGACGCCGTCGCCGCCGGCTACATGCGGCGCGCCGACCCGAACGACAGCGGCGGAGTGCTCCTCGAGAAGCAGCCGATGAACTACCTCTATCTGGGCGCGATACATCGCGCCCTGCCGCAGGCGCGGCTCGTACTCGTCAGCCGCTCGCCACTCGACATCTGTTTTGCGATGTACCGCACGCTGTTCGGCGAGGCGTATCAGTTCAGCTACGACTTCGACGATCTCGCCCGCTACTACGCCTCGTACTCGCACCTGATCGCCCACTGGCGCGAGGCCTTGGGCGAATCACTCCTCGAGGTCCACTACGAGGACCTGGTGAGCGATCCGGCCCGGATCGCTGCCGGAATCGCGCGCTGGTGCGGTCTTAAGTGGCGCGACGGCGCGGTGGAGATCGAGCGCAATGACGCGCTGTGCCTCACCCAGAGCGCCGCACAGGTGCGCCGCCCAATCTACCGCTCCTCCACCGGACGCTGGTGCCAGTATCGCACGCACCTCGAGCCGCTGATCGATGCGTTGCGCCGCCAGGGCGTGCGACTGACGGAGCTCGACTGACCAAGAAGCGCGCGCCGATATTCTGAAGAAGGTCCGACGCCCGCAGCGCCACTCCAGGCTACATGGCGCGCCCGCCGTAAGTCTCACGCTGCAGCGCGTCGAGGAACGCCCTGAGTTCGGCCACGCGCCTGCTGCCGATGCGGCGCGCCGCGGGGGTGATAAGCCGCGGCGGGATCGCGGTGAGAAATCCGCGCAACGTCTTGACTGCCGGGGCAAAACTCGGCGCCTTCGCGCGCGTGAGCGAAAGGATGCGCGCCACGCCGATATCTCCGAGAAAGTCCAGCGAGTCCGCATCGTGCAGCACGATCGCCGTCGGGTCACTGCCCGGATTGCTGTAATACATGTGACCGCGCTCGGCCTGCTGCACGATCGGGATCTTCTGCATCGGGAAGCCCACGCGCTTCAGGATCGCCGGACTCTGCAGCGCCGCGCACGCCCCGTGCTCCATCTTCCTGTCCGCACAGGGACGGAACGCGGCCATGTCGTGCAGAAATGCCGCAGCGAACAGCGCATCTTTGTCGATCTTGAGGTGATCGTCCCGGGCAATCCTCAGGGCGAGCAGATAATCGCGCGCGCAGTGCTGCCAGCCCCACGCCGGATGCAGAAAGTGCCGGCGCGCGAGTTCGTAGATCTTCACTTTCCACGGCACATTGAGCGCAATGCCACTCGATGTGACCCTGGGTGCCGCAGCGGCCACGAACGGTCGTACCGAGAAAACCGCGAGCAGCACAGCTGCAAACCCCATCGCGGCGCGGATTTTCGGCGCAGCGGAACTGCTCATGAACCGACTCCCATGGGTGGACGCGCGAGAGCCTCACCCGCGCGACGAAGGCTGCAAACCGCAGCGTTTACCGAATGCTTTGCCGAGAATAGACGATGACGTGCGCAAACACCAACGGCGCGCGCAAGGCTCGCGATGAAACCCGACTGCACCGCGAATTGGTGGCCGGCTGCGCCGTGGCATAGCCTGCCGTAGGTACTGCGCGCAGCACACCGAGCCCGGCCGGATGCGCCAGTACGCGCACCGGCCGAGCGGCATCGGCACAGGTCACGCGCGCATCGCATGACGGAGACAGGAAACTGCATGAAGAACTTGCACATCGCCCGCGCCCTGCGGACGGTGCAAACATTACATCGGGCCGCCTCCTGCGCGATCGCGCTGGTGCTGGCACTGGGTGCAGCGATCCGCGCTCCGGGCGCATCGGCCGCGCAAACCGCAGCCCTGCGCAGACAGACGATTCTCGTTCTGCGCTTCGACCCGTACGATTTCTCGCTCGACCGCACAGCGCAGACCCTCGTGCCCCTGCGCCATTGGTGGCCGCACTGGCCGGCAATCTGCGCCGCGCCCGCACGCCGCGCGTGCTCAGCGATGGCGCACCGATCGCGGCGCTGCGCAAAGTGAGGGTCAATTATTCCCACCCCACCGCGGGCCAGCGCGCGAGGATTTCGGTATCCCGGCAGGCCGGCGCGACCCTGGTGGTAATCGGCCCGGCGCGCAAGCCGAGCAAACTGATCACGTACTTCAATGTTGAAATCGACAATGTTCAGACGGTCCGGGTCGTGCACGAGATCAATATGCGCGCAGGCGGCGCGGACACCCACATCGAGTAGCGGCACATCGCGCAGACCCTGACCGACAGCGTCGATCGCGCCCTCGTGCACACTCAATGCGGCACACTCAGACACCGAGTGATCAGAAGCCCGCAGTCGAATCATGATCCTGCAGCGCCTCGTTGCCAACGGCGCGCGGATGATCGGATTGCAGAGAACGTTCTAGTCACGCTTCACGACGGCTGGAAGTGCCACTGTTGACCGAAGCGAGCCCGCGCCCTCGCGTCGGCAGGGCCTCGACACGCACACTCGATGTATCACCCCGGGCTCGCACATCGATGCACTGGGGACGCACTGGGCCTCCTGAACGGACGTCCGCACACGCTCACCCCTCGAGCGCGGCGCTCGCAGCCCACAACAGGCACCGTTGCTGGCAACGTTTTCGCACACGCGCAGCGCCCCCTCGCGTCGCTCCCGAGGCGCCCCTTCACGCGTCTGCCTGCGTCAATCCGTCGGCACGTGCCCTACCGGCGCATAGCCAAGCGCGACCATTTTGCGCCGCGATCGCGGCGCGCAGCGGGGCTGCTCGCCGGCCGGCAGGTATTGCAGAACGAATTCACAGGCGTCGCGTTTGAGAAAGTACGCGTCGTCGATTCGACGCCTGCACAGCACGTGCCCGTGCGCGCAGACCAGGATTGTGATGACCCAGACTTCCATTCGAAAAGTATACGCCGGCCCCTGCTCCCCGTGAGTCAGGAACAAAGTTACACCGAACTCACAGGGAAACGGTTAAGTCCGCGCTCGGCGCAACACGTGCAGGTAAGGCCGCGTACCCGCCCCCAGCCTCCCCGCCCTGGCGGGGAAGCGCCTTGCGCGCACGTGCGCGCGATGTCAGGCGGCGGTCTGAGCCTGCGCCCCGATCCACAGGAACGCGAAGGGAATCAGGTAAATGAGCACATTGCCGAGCACGTTGCCGCGGACACCGGTTCCCGCCGAGGTGTACGGCCCGCCGAAGGCCTCCGCGCTCGTCCAGACTGCCAGCGAATAGGCCATGCCGAACGGGATGATCACACGCAGCCAGCGGCCACTCAGCAGGCCGACGGCGATCACGGTCTCGACGAGTGCGACGACCGTGGCGACGAGCACCGGCCCGATCGCAATGACGATTGCGGCAACGAAGCCCAGCCAGACCGCGACCCAGTGCGGCTGACCCGGGATGACCGAGGTGATCTGGCTGCGGAAATGCAGCAGGAACGCCGGGAGCCATTTCAAGGCCGCATCGAACAGCCACAGCGCGCCGAAGCACAGCCGCGCGCGATTCCACAGCGCGCTGCCCTGCACCGGCGCGCCTTGCCTCTGCCCGTTGAGCGCGGGCACGCAGGCGAGGACGAAGAGGAAGGCGATCGCGTAGGCGATGAACACCCCGGGGTCCGTCTGGCCCCCGCTGTACGGGAAACCGAAGCCGTTCAATACGACCCAGCACACCAGGCTGTAGAGGATGCCGAACTTGGCGGCAAATGCGAGCTTCGTGCGCGTCAGCAGCGCAAGAGCGAGCAGCAACGCGATCGCCACCATGCACACGGCCACGACCTCAGGTCCGAGTGCCTCGATGGCCCGGTCGATCCCCGTGAGCAGCGGGCGGATCCCCGCCGGCACATGCGCTGCGGCCTTGGCGAGCGCATGGAGGAAATTCGCCCGCGCATTCGCGGCGGCGAGCCAGCCTTGCGCCTGGAATGCCGCATTCAGCAGCCACACCACACCGAACACTCCGGTCAGAATGCGCAGCGCCGAGGCTTGCGCAACAGGGAAACGAACCAGCGCTTTCATCGTTTTTCTCTCCACGGAGTTACCCTGAGCGAGCCCCGCCCAGCACCATACCGGACACTCTCGGCTGCAGCGACGCGCGTCGCCGAC
>JAKAYU010000213.1 GCA_021809525.1 Pseudomonadota bacterium
AAGCCCTCCACAATGACCGCTTCAGCTTGGTTGCCCAGCGGATCATGCCTTTGCATGGGCGAGGCGACACGGGAGGTTTCGAGTTGCTGCTACGGATGCCCGGTGAGGATCACGCCCCGGCAGACCTGCTGGCCGCGGCTCATCGCAGCAGTATGGCGCCGGTACTTGATTTGTGGGTCGTAGAGCACGCTCTCGCGGACGCGGCGCCTTATCACTCGGCGCTGCGCGCTGCAAACGCTTGGTTTGCCATCAACATCACGGGGTCGTCCCTGACGGATCCGACCTTCCTCGAGCGCGTCGAGCGGTTGATCCGCCGGTCGCGGATCGCCCCCTCGTTGATCACCTTCGAGATCACGGAAACCGTCGCCGTGTTGAATATGAGCAAGGCCGTCAAGTTCATCCGTGAACTTCGTGCGATGGGATGCCGTTTTGCGCTCGATGATTTCGGAACGGGAACCAATTCCTTGAAGAATCTGACAAGCTTGCCTGTTGATCACATCAAGATCGATGGTAGCTTCGTCACCGACATTCTCGGCAACCCACAGTCAGCCGCTATGGTTCGGGCAATCGTGAGCCTCACCCGGGATCTTCGTATTGGGACCGTGGCGGAGTACGCGGAAAACGCCAAGATCGTCGAGCGATTGCGCGAGCTTGGCGTGCAATACGCGCAAGGGTACGGAGTGGAAAAGCCGCGTGCATTCAAAGATGTGCTGGACGAGCTGGCTGCGCGCGAATCCCAGGAAAATCGGGCCTTGGGGCGAGAGATCTAGGTCGATCTAACCCGTACGAAAGCCGTACTGGGAAATAACGATGATGTTTGGTCACCCGGATCCAGCGCATTGCGGGCGGTTGAGGAAATGAGTGGGATTCATGGCATACGTGCGCTCATGTTCAGCAAACATCGATTGTATGCCGAAGGAACGGCAGGATAGATTGAGATCGCAGACGGCTCGGGGCTATTCCGCCTGAGCAGAGTGGGTATCGGGATCCTTCATCCGTTCGGGATGCTCGCGGGCGAAGCGCTTGAAATCCTCAAGCCGACCCGCCACCGCGCGGGCGTGCTCTGAGTCTTCGATGGCGCTGAAGTAAGCCGTGAGGATTCGAACGGCGAGTCGGTCCTTCGCCCGAAATATGAAGATCGGCTCGTCATCGGGGATGGGTGCGCCGCTCGAGCGGTTCACGATTTGTCCGTCACGGATTCCGTACTTCGGTTCTTGAGAGTGGAGCATGAGAGTCCTCCAAACCTGCCTACAGTCCTGGGGGCCGAAGGCACCCGCGGATTGCGGGTGCCTTCGGCCATTGGGTCAGTCCGCGCTCACTGCCAAGTCGTGCTGTTGGTCACGCCGATGGGCAATGGAATCGGGCCATTGTTCGTGGCCGCCTCGAGGATGTACATGCCTTTGAAAGGCGTGGACGATGCCGTGACGGTGAACTCGATGGTGTCGCCGTTGTTGATTCCCGTCGCGTCCGGCCGTGTGAGGTTCTTGATGGGACTGACAGTGATTCTCGGCTGGCCGGACTCCTGACTCGTCACGCCCTGGGCGTTGATGTAAGACATGACGCCGATGCTCGCCGCCATATCCTGCACGGCCGCCGTGGTGAACACCTGAGCCTGCACGGTAACCGACTGCCCGGGCGCAACCACGATCGCCTGATCGGTCCGCGCAACCCCGCCGAGCGTGCCAGACACGGCCGTCGTGCCCTGGGGAACCACTCCGACGAAGGGCGTACTGGGATCGGATAGCGTGACCTGCGTAGTCCCATTGACTACGACCGCGGCTGGTTGGCAAGGATTTCGGCCGGCGGCGGCATCGCTCTGCGACCAGATCGGGAAGATGTCGCCGGTAGAAATGTCCGTGGCCTGAAGCGGGCCACCGAGGCCCACGCACACCGTGCCGACACCGACAGTCGTCGCGCCGCTCGCGTACTCGCCGTTTACCCCGGCAGCGTAATCGACGCTAGTTCCGAGCCACAGATCCGGGTTCGCGCTCATCCAGGCGTAGCCGTTGCCGTTCGCGTTCGTCGTGTCGTTGACGATGCCGGCCGCGGCCTCCCAGTACACGCTGGAATTGGCGATGTACTGCCCATTGGTCGAGTCATCCGTGACCAGCGCGAAGGGGACATTCGTGCTGCCGGAGGCCACCGTGCCAGTGTATCCCGTCCCGCCGGAGACGGTCGGGGAGACCGCCACCGTCGGGGGCAGATAGACCACGAGCACCGAACTCGGCGTCAGCGTGACGCCCTGGGCCGCTACGCCCTGCACGATGGTGCTGAGATCAGCATTCGTCACGGTGTGGTACTGCGACCAGGAGCCAGGATTGACCGTCACGGCCGCATCGACCGTGGCAGCCCCGACGCCGTACTGCGACAGCAGTCCCCACTCCTGCGAGCTCACGAGTTCGCTGAGAAACGTCGCGTCGTTCGCCTCGTTGCCCGTCGCCAGCGATCCCGTGGAGATGTAGACGGGTACGATGACTGGTGAGGCGATCACCTGCGCCGTTCCGCTGATGCCGGGCATCGTGGTGACCTTCGGCAAGTCCGGACTCACCGCCGGGTACTTCGCGCACAGTGCGCTTACCGCATACGGGGTAGTTGCGAGAGTACCCCCCGACAGCGAGCACGTGGCCCCGCCCATGGTGGCCGTAATGGAGAATGTCGCGGACGGAGGCACCACACCGCCGTTCTGCGTCCCGTTGTCGATGGTCGGGAAGTCGAAGGTCCCGTTGCTGCTCTCGGTCAGTGTGGCGGAGCCATCGGACACGGAGACGGATTGCCCGCTCGCGAGACCCGTCACGGTGAGGCAGGGCGCGACGCCCTGGTCGACCGCATCGTTGTAGATGGTGACGGTGCAGCTCGCGAGTTGTGCCGATGGTGGCGTGGACCCGCCGCCGGGGCTGGTGGGGCTGCCGCCACCGCCCCCACCGCCGCCGCACGCGGCGAGAGTGACGGCCGCGAGCGCGGCGAGGAGGATTGAGGGGATGAGGGTACGCTCGGTGGTAGGCATGATGGTCCTCGAGTCAGTAAACAAGAACAGCAGCCGTCAGGAGGCGGTGGAGTTCAGTCGTTTACTGCCCGGGCCCAACGAGCGCACCCCTCACGGGGGTGTTGTGGAAGGCGTCGTCATCCTTGACCTGAGAAGAACCTTTTTACGACTTGACGAATTGGTCGGCTGGAGTCCTTGGGCCCGAACGTGCTCTGCTTCCTCGGCTCCGCCGCACCCGCAGAACAAACTCCTCGTTCGATGCTCTCCAACGGCTCCATCATGCACAAATCAGCGCAACATTGCAACGGGGAAGAACAAACTTAAGAGAGTTAATTTGTCGCGATACAATGTGGTAACACATTGATCCAGTGGCTATATTTTCGGCTGTTTCGTGGGAGGCTATTGTCATTGCTTGACGGCTACGTATGGGCTTAGACTGTGACCGTGAAGCCCAATCGCTCAAAACGCGAACCAGATCACACCGGGTCATCGGGACTCGATGCCGCCGTGCGCAAGGTGTTCTCGAAGTATGGCCAAAAGGGCGGGGCAGCAAGAGCTCAGTCCCTGACCCCGGCGCAACGCTCGGCGCTCGCCAAGCGTGCTGCGCAAGCGCGCTGGCGCGCGGCCCGAGCCGCCCGCGCGGCCGAATGGAAACGCTTTAAGGACGCGAAGTCACCGAAGCCACGCAAGAGCAGGGGAAAGTAGGATGATGCCCACGGCGCTCATCTGGTGCGCGCTCGCCGCCAGCGTTCGCTACGACGTGCCGGCGGATGCGCTGCTCTCAGTCTATTCGGTCGAGCGGGGGGGCACCGATACCTGGTCTCACGACGCGAACGGCACCTATGACGTGGGACCGCTGCAGTTCAATACCGCTTACCTCGCCTCGCTCCGGCGATTTGGCATCACACCGCGTGCGGTGGAGGGCAAGACCTGCTATCCCTGGTTCCTCGCGGCCTGGCGGATCCACGATCAGCTCGTCGAGGACCGAGGGGGATTCTGGACCCGGGTGGCGCGTTATCACAGCGCGACGCCGCGCTACGTCGCGACGTACCGTCGGCAGCTCCTCGAGTACGATCCGCGATGGCGCGCCTGGCTCATCGAGCATTACCCGACGGTGGTTTCCGCACCGGGTTTTCGCTCGTCTGGCGCGCCGGCCGGTGACGTCTCGAGGGAGATACCCTCTGGCGCTTCCCATGCCGAGCGCTCGCCCTTGGCCACCCCTCGCCGAACCACGGCGCCTGTGGGATTACAGGCGCTCATGGGAGAGGGATCTCCGCCAAGCCATTCTGCTCGCCGCCCTTGGCCTACATCCCGGTATCGCGCGCTACAAGGACGCGGTTCCCGGGGCGCAAGGGCGAACACCAAGGAGAATAGGATCTTACCGGCGTCTCGCTCTTGCTCGGTTCCCCCCGACTTTGGCGGGACATTAGAATGCCGTTAGACCTGAGGCGGACCGGGTGGGGTGCTCCTTCCGGGATTCCCGCGTCGCTAGGCTGGTTGCAGCGCCGGCGGACACCGGGACCAGCGAATTCGACGCCTGTATGAAAGCCACCTAGTTTGATTCGGCGAGGAGAACCAGAAATGCGCATTCGTGTAGCGTTATGCCTGAACATCGTAAGCCTGGCGCTCGGATTAGGGGGAGCAATGCTTGCTGCCTATCCCGTAATCAGCCCATTCCGAGGTCAGGAATTGACAAACATTACGGTTGACGCATTGACGCTAAACAAGACTTCCGCCTATGAGAATTGGGAAAATCGAAGCGATAAACTTGGCCGCTGGGGACTGCTCCTTGTCGGACTCGGAACTGCAGCGGGGGCTGTCGCCCAGTTCTCGGAGTCGATAGCTCGCCGACGGGATCTGGGCGTGAGACGGTAGGGGCAAGGGGGCAGCCTTGAATCCGAGTAGCGTAGCCGCCGCGTCCTGCGTCGTTCCATGGTGGACTGAATGGGCAAAGGCTGCCCCCACGCTCTTTGGCGTGGTCGTCGGGCGGTGGCATCATTGGTGCCGGCGCGACGGTCGTTGTTACTGCGCTCCAAAGAACCTGGCAGGTGAAGGACAAGGCGCGAGAACGACAGGAAGTAGACCGCCAACTTTTGCTGTCGCGCGGGGAGGAGTTGCTGCAACGCTGCCAGGAACTCGTAGACTGGAAAGAGTCTGCCCGAAAGGTGGCGTCTACGGCGGAGGGGCAAGGATTCGTGCCGATACAGGCTCCCATGTTTCGTATCGCTGCGATCGTTGAGCTGTTCTTCCCGGAACTGAGTGATCAGGCTCACGCGCTCGACAACTCCGTCCTTAATTACTTGCACTCCTTGCGCGGCATTGCGATGTTGATGCATGCCGGTACTCAGGTATCTCAGCCGCACGTCAAGGCACTCAGGGATCAGCAGGCGGGAGTCGAGCTAAGCCTGGGACTGTTTCAGGAAGCTGCTCGCAAGGGGATCCGCGCCAGACTCAATGCGCTCGAGGAGCGCGTACAACGGGACGGGTGAGCCGCTTCGCAGCTTCGCACTCTGCGTGCAGCTTATCGACGACTCCTCGTATGTCCGGGTTTTGGGGTTTTGCTAAATCTTTAGCCAGATCGTGGCAGGCGTCGGAATCGGGGTGCCCTAGGTGCGCCGAGCCTCCGCATCCGCGCGCCTCCGGCGACGCTCTCCTCGCCTCCTCGCTGGCAATGACGTGAATGGCGGGGGCTAGGGGCCTGTGCGAACGGTGGGGAATCCCACTAAACTTGCACAATAGACATGCGCGGGGAATCTGCAAAACCTTTT
>JAKAYU010000214.1 GCA_021809525.1 Pseudomonadota bacterium
CAGATCGGGTTTCGACAGGTGAGAGTAGCCGGCCATCAGGTGGTGCTCGACCAGCCACACACCGTGAAAGCCGAGCCGGTCGGCGAGTTCGATTTCCTCGAGCGCCTCCTCATATGCCTGCGCTTCGGAGCGCGCGATCCACGGTGGCATGGCCAATTCGTAGAACAAATCGAGCAGCACGTGATTTCCCCGCCGAGGTAAGCAGCGTGTCGAGCCTAACCGAATTGCCGCAGATCCGGTACGAGGATCCGCTTGAGCGCATCGACTGGCAGGGGATCGATCGGGAGTGTTGGTGGCTGCCGCCGCAGCTGCTCTCCCTCGCGGGCGTGCCGGAGTTCGAGCAGCTCACCGTCAGGGCGCGGCAACAGGTCTCGCACCTGGAGTACGTGCACCTGCTCGAGGCGGGTCTGTGGCTCGAATCGCAGTTCATGGGGCGCCTCGCGCGACTCGCGCATCGCAGCGCCGACGTCGCGCACCGTGCGCGCTTTCTGCACGAAGTGCGCGAGGAGGCCGGTCACAGCCTGATGTTCGTCGAGCTGCTGCAGCGCAGCGGCTATGGGGCTGCCGGCGCGCGCGGATTCGGTACCCGAGCGGTGGACTTGTGCGGCAATCTGCTCTCGAGCCGCTCCGCGCTGTTCTGGGCCATGGTGGTCATCGGCGAGGAGCTGCCCGATCAACTCAACCGCCGGCTGCGCCGTGGCGTCGAAGAGGCGACCTTGAGCGCGGTGGTCTACCGGATCGCGGACATTCACACGCGCGATGAGGCCATGCACTGCGCCTTTGCGCGCGAGCAGTGCCGCCAGAGCGCAGCGCGCTGCCCAGCCTGGCAGCGGGCGCTGCTTGCGCCGGCTCTGTCTGTGGCGTTCGACCTCTATGCGCGCTATGTGTATTTCCCGTCTGCCGCTATTTACGCACGCGCCGGACTCGCGCCGGCGCGGCTGTGGCGCGTACGTGCCCTCGCCAATGTGCACCGCCGCACACTGGTCGCGCGGATGCTGCGCCCGACACTGGAGTTCCTCAATCGCAGCGGATGGCGTGTCTCGAGCGGCTATTGTCCGCAGCATTGAGCCGGTGCGCGAGCGCACCGGGCGGGGTGGTGCTCGCCGGTACAGCCTGACGTACAGTAGCGCGCATCCCGGTCATGGTGGAGGCTGTCTCGTGCAGGCACTCGCCCACGCGCTGGCCGCGCCGCTCGGCCTCGAGTGTGGGAGCGAGCCGGAGCGTCTGGTCGCCAGCGGGGCGCACCGCTGCTAGCGCTGGCAATGCGCAACGGGACCGGTGTTCGTGAAGGTCGCCGCGGCCGAGGCGCATGTGCGGCTCGCTGCCGAGGCGGCTGGCCTGAATGAGCTCGCCCAAGCGGACGTGCTGCGCGTGCCGCAGGTGTGGGCCCCGGGGATTCGCCGGCGCACAGGCCTTTCTCGCGCTCGAGTGGATCGAGACGGGTGCGGCAAGCGTGCGCAGCGAGCGGCGGCTCGAGGAAGGTCTCGCTGCGCTGCACGCGGTCCGGGCCGAGCGCTTCGGCTGGCGCATCGACAACAGCATCGCCCCGACGCCGCAGTTCAATGGCTGGCAGGCGCAATGGCCGGTGTTCTGGCGCGAGCGGCGGCTGCGCCCGCAACTCAAGCTTGCGGTGCGGCGCGGCTTCGGTCGGCTGCTCGAGGCGAGTGCGGCGCTGCTCGCCGGGCACCGGCCCCAGCCGGCGCTGCTGCATGGCGATCCGTGGGCCGGCAACTGGTGTGCGGACGCGGACGGGGTGGCCGCGGTCTACCACGGCGATCGGGAGGCGGATGTGGCGATGACCCGCCTGTGCGGCGGGTTTGGCCGGGATTTTGACGCGGCCTACGAGGACGCTGCGCCGCTGCCCGCCGGTCACGCGGTCAGGGCCGAACCCTACGACCTGTACCACGTGCTGAACCACGTCATTCTTTTTGGCGGCGGCTACGCGCCGCAGACTCGCTCGATGATGGAGCGCTTGGCGGCCGAGGCGCGTAGCTGAAGCGCAATCTCGACCATTGGGATCGGCAGGTGCCTTGACGGATGTCAAGGCGCCTGCCGGTCGCGGCGGGTAGCATCTTTTTGTGGCCACTAAGTTCCCCGAGCATCCCGGGCACCCCGAGCGCATCTGCTGGGGGTGCGAGAAGTTCTGTCCCGCCGACGCCATGCGGTGTGGAAATGGCACCGACCGGGCGCAGCACCCGGTGGAGCTCTGGGGTCCGGACTGGATGAGCTTTGGCCTCGATGCCCAGGATCCGCCCCCGTCCGAGGAAACCCGACCCTGAGCGCTGCTCACCGGACCGCACCGCCCGGCCTGTCCCACTCATCGTAGAATCCTTGTCTGTCAGGCTCCTCGTCCCTCCGCGGCTGCCCGCGGTGGCTCGGCGCGCCTGAGGCTGGCCACCTTGGCCGGGCCGTGTCCCACCCATGGGCCGAGGAGCCCGCTGAGAGCAGGGAATGTCCACCACGACCGAACCGTCCGGCGCGGACCGCCTCGACAGCCTCGCCTGGAACCGCTTTCACACCGTAGCGCTGCTCGCGCTCGGGGTGGGCTGGGCGCTCGATTCCTTTGAGGTCACGCTGATCAGCAACATGCTCGGGGTGTTGCGCGCGCAGTGGCGGCTCGACGGCGCCGCGATGGGCTGGCTGCTCGGCGTATGGTTCATCGGCCTGATGCTCGGGGCATGGGGATTCGGGGCGCTCGCCGACCGCTTCGGCCGCAAGCGCGTGTTCCTGTCCAGCCTCGTCATCTACGGGGGATTCACGGCCGTCAGCGCGCTCGCGCCGACCTATGGCTGGCTGCTGGCGCTGCGGCTGCTGACGGCGATTGGCGTCGGCGCGGAGTATGCCGCGATCAATGCGGCGATCAGCGAATTGATTCCCGCGGCCGTTCGGGGCCGGGCTGGGGCGCTGGTGATGAGCTTCTGGCCTGTGGGGGCGATCGCGGCGGCATTGCTCTCGCTGGTGCTTCTGCGGGCGCTGCCCGCGCAGCTCGCCTGGCGCGCTGCATTCGGTTTCGGTGCGTTGATCGCGCTCGCCACGCTGATGCTGCGCCGCCATCTGCCCGAATCTCCCCGCTGGCTCGAGAAGCAAGGGCAGGCGGCGGCGGCGCGGGCGATCGTCGAGCGCATCGCCGAGGGGCAGGTTGCCTTCCCGCGGCAACCACCGCCGCAAGACGCTACAGATCCTGCGGCATTCGCTGGCGAGCGCCGCGAGCGCCTGTGGCAGGGGCTGCTCAGCTTGGTGCGCCAATATCCGGGACGTCTCGCGCTTGGCTGTGCGCTCGATTTCTCCGAAGCGGCCGGGTATTACGGGCTGTTTGCCTTCCTGCCGCTCGTGGTGTTGCCGCAGTTGAAATGGCCAGCGGGCGCACTGCCGTGGTTTTATCTCATCGGTAATCTCGGCGCGCTTGCCGGCGGGGTGGCGGTCGGTTCGCTGCTCGAGCGCTTCGGGCGCAAGCGGACGGTGACGCTCTGCTATGCGCTTACCGCGCTTGCCATGGTGGCGCTGGCCGAGGTGAGCCTGCGGGGCCGTGACTGGATCCTCGCGGGGTTCACGCTGGCAAACCTGCTCGCGACCGCCAGCTGGATCGGCGCTTATCCGACGTTCACGGAGCTGTTTCCGACCCGCCTGCGCTCGACCGGCGTTGGGGCGAGCGTCGCGTTTGGTCGGCTCGGCGCGCTGGCCTCGCCGTTTCTGATTCTGTTCGTCGCGCAGCGCGCTGGCGTGCCCGCGGCGCTATGGGTGCTCAGCGGCTTCTGGGTACTCGGCTCTGCGGCCATGCTGTTCTGGAGCCGCTTCGGCATCGAGGCGCAAGGCAGGCCGCTTGAGGCGCTTGCGCCTGATCCGCTGACGCTCTTGTGAGAGCCCCGCAGACAGGTGCGCGGATGAGTGAGTTCACATCCTCGGCGCAGGCCGCTCAGATGGGGCAGGCGGGCTCGTTGCGTGGCGCGGGCCGCAGCTGCCCGTCGGATTATCGCTATCCGTCAGGTGCGCTGGCCGGGGCGGACGACGGCTACGCCGATGTCCTCTACACCGTCGGCGGACTCTACGGCAACACTGAGGCGCTGCGCTCGCTGCAGTCACTCGTGCGCCGCGAAACCGGACGCGTGCGCATCGTGCTGGCGGGGGATTTTCACTGGTTCGACGTTGCAGAGGAGGAGTTCGCGGCGATCGCAGCCGTGTTGGAACCTGTGGCGGGCCCGCACGATCATGAGCGAGCCGCGATCTGCTGGGAAGCCATCAGCGGCAATGTGGAGCGGGAACTGACGCGCAACAGTGGCGCGGGTTGCGGGTGTGACTATCCGGACTATGTCCCGGACAGCACGGTAGCGTGGTCGAACGCCATCATGGCTCGTTTGCATGAGCGCGCCCAGGGATTCCTCGAACATCTGCGCCTGCTCGCCGCGCTGCCGGCGTTTAAGGCCGTTCGCGTTGCCGGTGAGCGGGTTCTCGTGCTGCACGGCGATACGTTCTCCCTCGCCGGCTGGTCGTTCGCCGCGGAGCGCCTTCCCGGCGCGCCGCAGCAGTTGCGTGCGATGCTTGGCCTTGAAGCGCAGCCGCATGATGAAGCTTGGCTCGCAGGGGAGTTCCAGCATGCAGGCGCGCGCATCATTTCCTGTTCACATACGTGCCTGCCCGCAGCCCGGACCGTGCGCACGCCAGCGGGCGATGCGCTGTTGATCAACAATGGCGCGGCCGGAATGCCGAATTTCCGTGGGCGGATTGCAGGCCTCGTCACGCGGATTGCGGCGGATACCCGAGTGCCTCCCGGGAGTCTCTACGGGGTGCAGCTCGGAGCGCTGCGCTGCGATGCGGTTGAATTGCCGTACGAGCAGGCGGCCTGGTGGCGGCGCTTCACGCGGCAGTGGAAGGAGGATTCGCCCGCGTATCTCAGCTATGCGTGCCGCTTGCGCGATGGGCCGGATTACCGGCTCGAATGGGCGCGTCCGCCTGCACGATGAGCCGGCTGCTGTTCGCGGCGCGTCCTGCTTGGCAAGGGGTGAGGGCTGGTGTAGCATTCCCGCTCCTTGAGGCGCAAGATGTCATTGCAATTCAATGACTTAGAAAATGATTCTGCGCCGAGGAATGCAGATGAGGCGCTTGTGCCGGCGTCTGCGCGAGTCCCGGTGTCCACCCCGGGGTCATTTCGCTCAAGGCTAGGTGGCAGAGTGGTCATGCAGCGGCCTGCAAAGCCGTCTACGCCGGTTCGATTCCGACCCTAGCCTCCATAGAACTAAAGTGTTAGGTGCGTTTTCCACGTCCTAACGCCAGCAAGAAATCCCGATAGGCCATCTGGATGTGCTGATTGGCGCCGGATTGACGGTGTCAAGGCATCATCGCGGGCACTCGCGTGACGCCGGTCGGCCGAGTGAGTGCCGGGGCAGGCCCGCCATGACGGGCGCGGCAGGGGCCGCCGGCGGAAGATTGCGAAGGAGGCCGCCGTCGCCAGGACTGCTGTGCGCAGGACCAGATGATCCGGCGTTCCCAGCATTTAGCACGTGATCACCCAGGAATTGCAGGGCGGGAATACGAGAGTAGGGGCGACGTTAGGGGTCTGACGGCGCGCAAACACATCGCCGCCGCACCCAAGAGAAGCGCGTCGGCGGATGCTGCTTTCGGTGCGCAGGTTCTCTCGGTCATGCCCATTCTTGAACATCGAACCCTCTAGTGCTATCATGATAGCATTTCTCGGAGGTTCCTCATGGCCCAAATCATAGTGCGCCAATTGGAAGATGACGTTAAGGCACGC
>JAKAYU010000024.1 GCA_021809525.1 Pseudomonadota bacterium
TTCCGATCTCGGGAGACATCGCGCAGGCAGCGGCCGTCAGGCGCGCGGTCGGTAGGTACGGGCGAGCGCCGAGGCCACCGGCGGCCACAGCAGCGCGCCGGTGAACGCCGGCACCCAGCGCAGCGGCGTGGTGAGCGGATGTCCGCTCCACCCGTCGATGGCCCACAGCACGAATTCATAGAGTACCAGCACGGCGAGCAGCATCAGCGCCTGCTGCAGCAGCGGCTTGGTGCGGATGCGCTGATGCTCGCGCACCCCGAGGTAGGCAACCAGGGCCACCGCGAGCGCGTGCTCGCCGAGCACCGGGCCCTGGAACGCATCGAGCAGCAATCCGCAGACCCAGCCGAGACCGATGCCGCCGCTGCGTGGGGTCTGGATCGACCAGTAGAACACCACCAGCACGAGAAAGTCCGGCCGCGCGAGGGCGAGCCACGAGGGCAGCGGCACGAGCGTCAGCACCAGCGCGAGGAGCACCGACTTGAAGATCGCACCGCGGGGCGAGACGTTCATGGCGTGCGCCGGTGAGCGCGCCGCGCCGGCGGCGGGGCAGGTTTGGGCGCTGCCGACTTGGCGGGCTCGGGCTTGGACTTTGGCTTGGGCTTTGCTGAGGCGGGCGTGCCCGAGCTGCGCGTCGCCGGCGCGCCCGGCGGTGAGGCGGATTTCACCGGCGCCGCTGCCGCGGCCGGGGTGCACACCGCCGGATGAGGCGGTGGCGGCAGGGGCTGCGCGCCGGGCGTGCCGGCGAGCAGCTGTCCGTGGTGCCTCGGCAGGGGCGCGGCGGGGTTGTCATGGCGGAACCAGAGCAGCATCACGGCCCGGTCGGTCTGAAGGTGTGCGAACGGTTTGGCCAACACCTGGTTCATCGGCTGGATCGCGCCGCGGTGAATCTGAGTGATGCGCGCCACGGGATAGCCGGAGGGGAACACCCCGCCGAGCCCCGATGTGACCAGCACGTCGCCGACCCGAACGTCGGCATTGGCCGGCAGGTACGGCAGTGCGAGAGCGTTCGGATCGCCCGTGCCGACTGCGATGGTGCGAAAGCCCGTCCGCTCGATCTGCACCGGCAGATCGTGCTCCGGGTCGGTGATCAGCAGCACGACCGCGCTCCACGGGCCGACGTCCATGGTCTGCCCGACCACGCCGTAGTCATCGAGCACGGCCTGGTTGCGGAACACCCCGTTGTGCGTCCCCCGGTCGATGAGCACCCGCTGGCGTAGCCGGCTCAACTGCAGATCGACGATATCGGCCGGCAGCCAACGCCGGGCGACCGGCGGCACCGAGTGCTTAAGCCCGAGGAGCGCCGCGTTCTCGCGCGCGAGCGCATCGAAGCGCAGCGTGCGCACTTCCAGATCGCGCATGCGCGTGCGCAGCTGCGCATTCTGCGCCTCGAGAGCGCGGCGTGAAGTGAAGGAGCGCTCGAGCCACTGCCAGCCGGCGATCGGGGAGTTGACGGCGAGCTCGACCGGGTAGGTGAGCGCCTGCAGTGCGTAGCGCGCGCGCTCGAGCAGGTCCAGGCGCTGGTCGAGCACCATGATGACGATCGAGACGAGCGCGTAGAGCGTGAAACGGAACCCGGGGGAGCCCCCGCGGCTGTGCGGCGATCCGCTCCGGGTGCCGAAACCCGCCACGGCGAGAGCGGCTACTCGAGCCCGAAGTGGCCGGGGCCCATCTCGTCCATCAGCTCGAGGATGCGCCCGCCGCCGCGCGCGACGCAGGTGAGCGGGTCGTCGGCCACGACCACGGGCAGGCCCGTCTCCTCGGTGAGCAGCTTGTCGATGTCACGCAGCAGCGCGCCGCCGCCGGTGAGCACGATGCCGCGCTCGGCCACGTCGGCGCCGAGCTCCGGCGGGGTCTGCTCGAGAGCCTGCTTGACCGCGCTGACGATGTTCTGCAGCGGTTCCTGCAGCGCCTCGAGGATCTCGTTGCTGTTCAGCGTGAAGGCTCTCGGCACGCCCTCGGAGAGGTTGCGGCCCTTGACCGACAGCTCGCGCACCTGCTGTCCGGGGTAAGCCGAGCCGATTTCGATCTTGATGCGCTCGGCGGTCGCCTCGCCGATCAGGATGCCGTAATTGCGCCGCACGTAGCTCATGATCGCCTCATCGAAGCGATCGCCGCCGATACGGGCGGAGTTGGCGTAGACGACGCCGTTCAGCGAGAGCACCGCCACTTCCGAGGTGCCGCCGCCGATGTCGAGAACCATCGAGCCGCGCGCCTCGTGCACGGGCAGCCCCGCGCCGACCGCCGCGGCCATCGGCTCGCTGACGATCCCGACGTTGCGGGCGCCAGCTCCCTCGGCCGACTCGCGGATCGCGCGCCGCTCGACCTGCGTCGAGCCGAACGGCACGCACACCAGCACCCGCGGGGAGGGCTTGAGCATCCGGTTGCCGTGCACTTTGTTGATGAAGTACTGGAGCATCTTCTCCGTATAGGTGAAATCGGCGATCACTCCGTCCTTCATCGGGCGCACCGCGGTGATGTGCCCGGGGGTACGGCCGAGCATCCCCTTGGCCTCGGAGCCGACTGCGACGATGACCTTGCCGCCCCGAGACGGCTCGTCCTGGACCGCGACCACCGAGGGTTCGTTCAGCACGATCCCCTTGTCGCGGACATAAATGAGGGTGTTGGCCGTCCCCAGGTCGATCGACAGATCGCTGGAGAAGTAGCCGCGCAAGCGTTTGAGCATGAAGCGTCCGAGTGCGGATGAGGCGGTGGGTGGGAGAGCCTCTGGCGAGGCCGCTCTTACATAAAGTGGCGCGTAATCTAGCAACCGATAGCACATTGAGCAAGGCAACATGTATGATTTCGGGACGTAATTCTCCGTGCCCGAACCTCCGATGGCCCTGACCCGCGCGCAAGTCGAAAACATCGCCCATCTGGCCCGCCTCGAGCTCGAGGCGGCCGAGATCCCCCAGTTCCAGCAGAACCTCTCGAGCATCGTCGATTTCATCGGCGAGCTCGAGCGCGCGGACACCGCGGGCGTGGCGCCCATGGCCCATCCGCTAGCGGGTCTTGCCCAGCGGCTGCGCCCCGATGAGGTCACCGAGGGCGATGAGCACGAGCTCTACCAGAGGAATGCGCCGCAGGTCGCCTCGGGGCTCTACCTGGTGCCCAAGGTCATCGAATGAGGCCCCTGAACCCGTGATTCACCGTCAAACTCTGACGCAGCTGGCCGCCGACCTGCGTGCCCGCAAGGTCGGCAGCGTAGAGCTGGTGCGCGCGTACCTGGCACGCATCGAAGCGAGCCAGCCGGCGCTGAACGCCTTCGTGTCCATCACCGCCGAGCAGGCGCTCGCCGAGGCCGAGGCGGCCGACCGGGCGCTCGCGGCCGGCCGCGGCGGCGCGCTCGCGGGCGTACCGATCGGGCACAAGGACCTGTTCTGCACGGCCGGCGTGCGCACCACGTGCGGCTCGCGGATGCTCGAGAACTTCATCTCGCCCTATGACGCCACCGTGGTGGCGCGCCTGAAGGCCGCCGGGGCGGTGATGCTCGGCAAGCTCAATATGGACGAGTTCGCCATGGGCTCCTCGAACGAGACGAGCCACTTCGGGCCGGTGCGCAACCCCTGGAACAGCACGCTCGTGCCCGGCGGCTCCTCGGGCGGCTCGGCGGCGGCCGTGGCCGCACGCCTGGTGCCGGCGGCGACCGCCACCGATACCGGCGGCTCGATTCGCCAGCCCGCCGCGTTCTGCGGCGTGACCGGTATCAAGCCGACCTACGGCCGGGTCTCGCGCTACGGGATGATCGCCTTTGCCTCGAGCCTCGATCAGGGCGGGGTGATTGCCGCGAGCGCCGAGGACGCCGCCCGGATGCTGCGTGAGATGGCCGGATTCGACCCGCGCGACTCGACCAGCGTCGATGTCCCGGTGCCCGATTACCTCGCCGGGCTCGATGCGCCGCTCGCGGGCCTGAAGATCGGGCTGCTGAAGGAGTTCTTTGACCAGGGGCTAGATCCAGCCTACGAGCGCTGCGTGCGCGAGGCGCTCGCCGTGTTCACGCGGCTCGGGGCGAACCTGCGCGAGGTGAGCCTGCCGAACATCCCGCTGTCGGTGCCGGTGTACTACGTGGTAGCCCCCGCGGAGTGCTCGTCCAATCTCGCGCGCTACGACGGGGTGCGCTTCGGACATCGCTGCCTGGAGGCGCGCGACCTGGAGGATCTGTACAAGCGCTCGCGCTCCGAGGGGTTCGGCGCTGAGGTCAAGCGGCGCATCATGACCGGCACCTATGTGCTGTCGGCCGGCTACTACGACGCCTACTACCTCAAGGCGCAGCGCGTCCGCCGGCTCATCGCCGGGGACTTCGAGCGCGCCTTCGGCGAAGTCGATCTGCTGATGGGCCCGACCACGCCCACGGTCGCCTTCGCCCTCGGGGCGAAGACCGCCGATCCGATCACCATGTATCTGAACGACATTTACACCATCAGCGCGAATCTCGCCGGCCTGCCGGCGATGTCCGTGCCGTGCGGGTTCGCTGCGGGGCTGCCGGCCGGCCTGCAGATCATCGGACCGCATTTCGCCGAGCAGCGCCTGCTTAACGCGGCGCATCGCTTGCAGCTCGAGACCGACTGGCACCTGCGCATCCCCGGGGAGTACGCATGAGCGCGTGGGAAACGGTGATCGGGCTCGAGATCCACGCCCAGCTCGCCACCCGCTCGAAGATCTTCTCCGGCGCGGCCACCGCCTACGGTGCCGCGCCGAACACCCAGGCCTGCCTGGTCGACCTCGGCTATCCGGGCGTGCTGCCGGTGCTCAATGCCGAGGCGGTGCGCATGGCGGTGCGCTTCGGGCTCGCGATCGGCGCGCGCATCGCGCACCACTCGGTGTTCGCGCGCAAGAACTACTTCTACCCGGACCTGCCCAAGGGCTATCAGATCAGCCAGTACGAGCTGCCGATCGTCGCCGGGGGCGCGATCGACATCGTGCTCGAGGACGGGTCGGCCAAGCGCATCGGGGTGACGCGCGCGCACCTCGAGGAGGATGCGGGCAAGTCGCTGCACGAGGGCCTCGGCGCGCTCACCGGCATCGACCTGAACCGCGCCGGCACGCCGCTCATCGAGATCGTCTCGGAGCCGCAGATGCGCTCGGCGAAGGAGGCGGTGGCCTACATGAAGAAGGTGCACACGCTGGTGCGCTACCTCGAGATCTGCGACGGCAACATGCAGGAAGGCTCGTTCCGCTGCGACGCAAACGTATCGGTGCGGCCGGTGGGCGCGGAGAAGTTCGGGACCCGCGCCGAGATCAAGAACATCAACTCCTTCCGCTACGTCGAGAAGGCGATCCAGTATGAGGTCGCCCGGCAGATCGAGCTCATCGAGTCCGGCGGCAAGGTGGTGCAGGAGACGCGCCTGTACGATCCGGACAAGGGCGAGACGCGCTCGATGCGCTCGAAGGAGGAAGCGAACGATTACCGCTACTTCCCCGATCCGGACCTGCTGCCGCTCGAGCTCGACGAGGCGTACATCGAGTCGGTGCGGGCCGCGCTGCCGGAGCTGCCGGACGCGAAGGCCGAGCGCTTCGTGGCGCAGTACGGGCTGTCGGCCTACGACGCCGGTGTGCTCACCGCGAGCCGCGATCTGGCCGATTATTACGA
Source organism: Pseudomonadota bacterium (assembly GCA_021809525.1). Lineage (GTDB taxonomy): Bacteria > Pseudomonadota > Gammaproteobacteria > Steroidobacterales > Steroidobacteraceae > 13-2-20CM-66-19. Next base: position 5,588 of record JAKAYU010000024.1, read on the forward strand.
AGCTGTGGCGCGCGCAGTGCCCACGCAGCCGAAGCTCGCGGCGAACTGGGTGATGGGCGAGCTCGCCGCCGCCTTGAACCAGGACGGGCTCGAGATCGGCTCGGGCAAGCTCCCGGCCGAGCGCCTGGCCGGCCTGCTCGTGCGCATCGCCGATCAGACCATCTCCGGCAAGATCGCCAAGGAGGTGTTCGAGGCGATGTGGGCGAGCGGGCACAGCGCCGACGCCATTATCGAGGCGAAGGGGCTGAAGCAGATCACCGACACCGGTGCGATCGAGCGGGCGATCGAGGAAGTCATGGCCAAGAACCCGGCCCAGCTCGCCGACTATCGCGCAGGCAAGGACAAGCTGTTCGGCTTCTTCGTCGGCCAGGTGATGAAGGCGACCCAGGGCAAGGCCAATCCGGCTCAGCTCAACGAGCTGCTCAAGAAGAAGCTTCCCGGTTGAGTCGCCGGGGCGGATGCCCCATGCTGGGAACATGGACGCTGATGTCGGGTTCGATACGGTTCGCCGGTTCCTCATCGAGGACCAGCCGGTGCGGGGCCACTGGGTGCGCCTCGGCGCGGCGTGGCGCGAGCTGCGCGCCAACGGCCAATACCCTCCGGCGGTGCGCGCGCTGCTCGGAGAGGCCGTCGCCGCCTCGGTCCTGCTCGCCGCCACGCTGAAGTTCCGGGGGCGGTTGACACTGCAGATGCAGGGCCACGGCGCAGTGCGGCTGCTCGTGGCACAATGCACGCACGAGTTCGGGGTTCGCGCGGTCGCGCATTACGACGACTCGCAGGCGGCCGCGATCAGCGGCGAAGCCTGTGTGGGTGAGGCGTTCCGCGCGCTCCTTGGCGAAGGCGGCCGATTCACCGTCACCATCGAGGCGGATGAGCGCAATCTGCGCTATCAGGGCATCGTGCCGCTCACGGGGGAGTCACTCGCACAGTCTCTGGAGGCGTATTTCAGCGCCTCGGAGCAGCTGCCGACTCGCGTCGAGCTGGCTGCCGACGGCGAGCAGTGTGCGGGCCTGCTGCTGCAGAAACTGCCGCAGACCGAAGAGCGCTCCGGCATCGGGGCGCTGTGGCAGGCGGTGCAGCGGGGCATGCGGCGCCTGGATGCCGGGGCGCTGCTGCGCCAGGGGCTCGAGCCGCTGCTCGGGATCGTGCTGCCCGAGCACGACGTGCGCCTCTTTCGCGGCATTGCGGTCGCATTCGAATGCCGTTGCGGCGAGGGGCGCGTGACCACGCTGCTGCGTGCGCTGGGGGCCGAGGAAGTGCGGGAGATTCTCGCCGAGGAGGGCGCGGTTACGGTGACCTGCGAGTTCTGCCGCCGCCCCTACCGCTTCGATGCGCAGGCCGTCGAGGCGCTGTTCACCGATAGCGGCGCCGCGGACATCTCGCCGTTGATCCACTGAGCGCGCACTCGCCGCGCAACCGCGCGGGCGCGAGGAATAACCCAACGGTCCGCGCTCCTGGGGCATGGCTCTGCCATCGCGCTTTGACGCTTGCGCGCAGGGGCAGCGCCGCCGCATACATCCAACGCGGCGGCCCCGGCGAGCGTCGCCGGCTGCGTCGGCTCGAGTACGCCGAGGCGCTCGCCGCCCATTGCGCGAGCGCGAACTGATCCATTGTCGACACGCGCATGAACGCCCACCGTCCATCCGCTGATGTCGGTTCCCCAGATGTAAGACGCGCCGAGGACAAGCCACTGGACCCCCAGGGCTGGATCAGGAAGTCCGGCACCAGCCGTCCATGGGGCTCGTTGTGGGTCACGAAGCGCGATTCACCTTCCACGCTCACAGGGGCGTTCGAGCGTTCGAACCCATGGGTGAAGAAGCTTGCGGCATCGGGCGAGAACGTGACGAGCGCGCGATCGCTGACGAGGATGTGCTGGACGTTCAGCCCGGGTCTCGGTGCCCATGCGTCGATGCGCCAACCGACCAGTCCGAGCTGCTTCAGCTGCGAGAGATTCTGCTCACCGTCGGCGCTGCGCGCCGAATAGGCTTCGTGCGGATGGCCATGAAGAAGCATCACTGTGGGCGCGAAGTTGAATCTCCGCGAGGTCCAAAAGCCCCCCACCGAGTTGCATTAGGAGTATCCAGAGCTCGCTCGTGTCGTCCCCTGAGGTTGGATTTTGCAGATGAGTTCCGATAACTCATGTTGCCCTGAAGCACGGGCTGCCAGCCGATGCGCAGGACGCCCAGGGGCTCTGGGTCGCCGAGCTCCCTGTCGCCGCCAAATTTGGTCACACGCGTATCCCCGTCTGCGCCCAGGCGGCAGTGGCGTGTGTCGCTGGAGTGAAAATTGCCGTCGGCGAGCCCGAAGTCGACTGCGAAAATTCTCAGCGCTCCGGGGCCTGCCCCCATGGCGTTGTGGATCGGCGCCGCCTGAGTCGGTGAGATTTGGTGTCGGCGCTGCTGGCAACGGTGCTCACCAGCCGCACAGCTGCAATGCACAGCGTGCGCGGGCGTGTGGCCGCACAGAGTGCTCTTGACATGTCTGGCTCGCTCGGGCGGCGTGCCGGCCCCCGCGGGGCAGTTGCCTGCGGTCGAAGGGTCCGTAGGAGACATTCTTGAGGATCGGCCGCCGGTTCTTCGCATCCACACGGTGAGGTGAGCAATGCAGGATCAGGGTATGGCCGCACCGGCGGTTCCTGCGGGAGAGGATCGATGCGCAAGCTGCACGTTGAGGCTGCCGGCCTGGTGCGCATCGGCATTCAGCAGTGGCGTCGGGGCAGTGCAGAGTCTCGCGAGGATCATCGGCTGGAGGAGTTCTCGCCGGCGGCGGCAGGCTCTGCGCGAAGGGGAGGGGCCGGCCGGCCGCGCACGCTCGATGCGGCACAGTGACGCAAGCTCCAAGCCGCTCTGCGCAAGGCACCGCGGGAGCTCGGCCCGGCCGCCACGCCACGGGGCGGGCTGGCGCACGTGGGGGGGCCGGTGCAGCAAGAGCGATCCGGTCCTGATGCTTGCGCCCGCGCCTCGGAGCGCGGCGCAGTGGCGGTGAACGCTGCGCGTCTCGCGGGCGAGCGCCGGCTGCTCAAGGAGTGTCCGGCGCCGCTGCGCAATCGCGCGCCGCCCATAGCCGGCAGACCCGAAGAGCGCCTCGATGTCGAAGCCGCCCGGATCCGGTGGTCGGCATTGCCGCCCGAACCACGTCGATTGCCCACTGTTCACCTTGCGGATCTCCCCCGGACCGAGAAGAAAAATTTGCTTCGGCGCGTGCAATTGCCGAGACATCCTACCCGGTCGTCTCGGCACCGGAATCATCGGGACGCCGAACTAAAACTAGAACATAGCAATTGTGAGATGTTCGCCGCTGCGCCGGGTCAGCCAATCCGTCTCGCTTCGCACTCCCGGTTCTGGTATCCTAGGATTAAGGATTTGTGCAATTATTGAATTAGACGTGGCCCAGTTCCCCGATCTGCTCAATTGGCTGCGCGCCACGGCCGAGGACACGCGGCTTCGGCTGCTGACGCTGTGCGCCGAGCGCGAGCTCAGCGTCTCGGACTTGGCCGAGATCCTCGGCCAGAGCGAGCCGCGGGTCTCGCGCCATCTGCGCATCCTGACCGAGGCCGGGCTCGTTGAGCGGGTTCGCCAGGGCCAATGGGTGCACTACCGTCTGGTGCGCGGCACGCCGGCCGCGAGCTTCGTGCTGGGTGTGCTGGGACAGCTCAACCGCTCGGATCCGGCGCTGGCTCGGGATCTGCAGCGGGTGCGCGCGCCGGCGGCAGCGCCCGGTGCGGGACCGGCGGCCTCGCGGCTCGGGCGGGAGTTGCGTGCGGTGCTCGAGGCGGAACTGGCGCTGCGACCGGTCTCGGTGCTGCTGGTCGGCATCGGGCATCCGGAGCTGCTCGTGAGCGCGGCGCGGCGCGCACTGCAGTGCACGGCCATTGGGCACTCTCGCCGCGCGGTGCAAGCCGCCCGGGCGGTGCTCGAGCGCGAGCAGCGCGACTGCCGCATCCTGCTGGCGTCCGGCGGGGAGTTGTTGACCCAGCGCGACCTCGAGCGTCTGGGCGGGACGTTCGAGGCGGTCGTCATCGATCATCTGGCGCTCGCGGGCGGCGCAACGCCGGCACTGCTCGAAGCGGCGCATGCGGCGCTCGCTCCCGAGGGGCGGCTTTGGCTGTTCGAGCGTTACCCGCCCGCAGGCGCCGAGCGTGTGGTCGAGCACCCGATCGCGCGGCTGCGGCGCCGGCTCGCCGATGCCGCGCTCGAGTGCCAGCGAATCCGGCCGATCGAGGCCGATGGCCAGCACGTGCTGGCCGCATCCGCCGTGCCGGCGCACGGGGGCCTGTCCATGAGCCGCGCCGGGTGAGGCGCGTACGAGCCGCGGCCGCGCGCCGCGCAAGCCATAGGGAGCGATCGTGATCAACGTTTCATTCGAATTCTTTCCGCCCGCGGACGTCAACATGGAAGCGACGCTGTGGCGCTCCATCGAGCGGCTCGAGCCGCTCGGTCCGCGATTCGTCTCCGTCACGTATGGCGCGGACGGCTCGACCCGCGCGCGCACCCATCAGGTGGTCAGCCGCATTCAGCGCGAGACCTCGCTCACCGGCGCGCCGCATCTGACCTGTGTCGGAGCGAGCCGCGGCGCAGTGCTCGATATCGCCCGTCAATACTGGGAGCAGGGCGTTCGCCACATCGTGGCGCTGCGCGGTGATCCGCCCCAGGGCGCCGAGCGCTATGTGCCGCATCCGGACGGGTTCGCGTACGCGGCCGATCTGGTGGCCGGGCTGCGCGGCGTGGCGGATTTCGACATTTCCGTGGCGGCCTATCCCGAGACCCATCCTGAGGCGCCGTCGGCGCAGTTCGATCTGGACAACCTCAAGCGCAAGATCGACGCGGGCGCCTCGCGCGCCATCACCCAGTTCTTCTTCGACACCGAGGCCTTTCTGCGCTTTCGCGACCGCTGCGCGGCCGCCGGCATCGCAGCGCCCATCGTGCCCGGGATTCTGCCCATCACGCGATTCACGCAGGTGCGCCGCTTCGCCGAGCGCTGCGGCGCGACGATCCCGCGCTGGCTCGAGGAGCGTTTCACCGGCCTGGAGGAGGATGCGGACACGCGCCGGCTCATCGCCGCCAGCGTGGCCATCGAGCAGGTCAAGCTGCTCGAGCGGCACGGGGTGCGCGACTTTCATTTCTACACTCTCAATCGCGCCGAACTCACCTACGCCATCTGCCATATGCTCGGATTGCGTCCCGCTGCGCAAGACCCCGCCTGTGCCGCACGCGGGCAAGCCGCTGGAGTCGTTCAATGACCCGCTGCCAGCACGCCGAACACTCTACAGGGCTCAACGAGCGCGGCCCGCACGAAGCTGCGCGCGAGGCGCCGGCGCCGGCGGTGCCCTTCGTCATCGAGCCGCCCGACGAGGCGGCGCGCAGTGAGCGCATCCGGCGCCTGCGGCGCCTGCTCGATGAGCGCGTGGTGCTGCTCGACGGGGCGATGGGCACCATGGTGCAGCGCCACCGGCTCGATGAGGCGGCGTTCCGCGGCGAGCGCTTCGCCGCCCACGGCCGCGACCTCAAGGGCAACAACGACATCCTCACGCTGACCCAGCCGCGGATCATCGCCGAGATCCACCGGGCCTATCTCGAGGCCGGCGCCGACATCATCGAGACCAACACCTTCAATTCGAACGCGGTGTCGCAGGCCGACTACGGCATGCAGGCGCTCGTGCCGGAGCTGAACTACCGCGCGGCGCGTCTGGCGCGCGCGACGGTGGAGGAATTCTCCGCCACCACCGGGCGGCCGGCGTTCGTGGCCGGCTCGCTCGGCCCGACGAGCCGCATGACCTCGCTCTCCCCGGACGTCAACGATCCGGGCTTTCGCAGCGTCACGTTCGATGAGCTGGCCGCGACCTACCTCGAGTCCGCGCGCGCGCTGCTCGCCGGCGGCGCGGACCTGCTGCTCATCGAGACGGTGATCGATACGCTGAACGCCAAGGCTGCGATCTACGCGGCACTCGAGCTGTTCGAGACGAGCGGCATCGAAGTGCCCATCATCATCTCCGGTACCATCACGGACGCCTCGGGGAGGATCCTCTCGGGTCAGACCGCCGAGGCATTCTGGAATTCGGTCCGCCACGCCCGCCCGCTTGCGGTCGGCTTCAACTGCGCCCTCGGCGCTCGCCAGCTGCGCCCGTACATCGAGGAACTCGGCCGCCTCACCGACACGCACATCTGCGCCTACCCGAACGCGGGTCTGCCGAACGCCTTCGGCGAGTACGACGAGCAGGCCGCCGAGACCGCCGCGATCATCGGGGAGTACGCGGCCGCGGGACTCATCAACATTGTCGGGGGCTGCTGCGGCACGACCCCCGATCACATCCGCCTGATCCGCCAGGCCGTGAGCGAGCATCGGCCGCGGGCGGTGCCCACCGTCCCGGTCAAGTGCCGCCTCGCGGGCCTCGAACCGCTGAACATCGATGCGGATTCGCTGTTCGTCAACGTAGGCGAGCGCACCAACGTCACCGGCTCGGCGCGCTTTCGCAAGCTGATCGAGGCCAACGACTACAACGCGGCGCTCGAGGTGGCCCGCCAGCAGGTCGCCAGCGGCGCCCAGGTGATAGACATCAACATGGACGAGGGCATGCTCGATTCGGAGGCGGCCATGGTGCGCTTCCTCAACCTGGTGGCGGCCGAACCGGATATCGCGCGCGTGCCGGTCATGCTCGACTCCTCGAAATGGACGGTGATCGAGGCGGGCCTGAAGTGCCTGCAGGGCAAGGGCATCGTGAACTCCATCAGCCTCAAGGAAGGCGAGGCGGCGTTCCTCGAGCGCGCCCGTGCGGTGCGCCGCTACGGCGCCGCCGTGGTGGTGATGGCCTTCGATGAGCAGGGGCAGGCCGACACCGTCGCGCGGCGCGTGGCGATCTGCTCGCGCGCCTACCGGCTGCTCACCGAGCAGGTGGGCTTCCCGCCCGAGGACATCATCTTCGATCCGAACATCTTCGCGGTGGCCACCGGCATCGAGGAGCACAACGGCTACGCGCTCGCCTTCATCGAGGCGACCCGCCAGATCAAGGCGATGCTGCCGCACGTCATGGTGAGCGGCGGGGTGAGCAACGTCAGCTTCTCGTTCCGCGGCAACGACGCGGTGCGCGAGGCGATGCACGCGGTGTTCCTCTATCACGCCATCCAGGCCGGCATGGACATGGGCATCGTCAACGCCGGACAGCTGGCCATCTACGCGGAGATTCCCGCGGAGCTGCGCGAAGCGGTCGAGGACGTTATCCTCAACCGCCGCGAGGACGCCACCGAGCGGCTGCTCGCGCTGGCCGAGCGCTACAAGGCCGGCGGCAGCGTCAAGCGCAAGGACGATCTGCAGTGGCGCAGCCTTCCGGTGGCCAAGCGACTCGAGCACGCGCTGATCAAGGGGATAGACGATTTCATCATCGAGGACACCGAGGAGGCGCGCCTCGCCTTCCCGCATCCGTTGCAGGTCATCGAAGGGCCGCTGATGGACGGGATGAACATCGTCGGTGATCTGTTCGGCGCCGGCAAGATGTTCCTGCCGCAGGTGGTCAAGAGCGCACGTGTCATGAAGCGCGCGGTGGCGCACCTGGTGCCGTACATCGAGCAGAGCAAGGATGCCGGTGCGCGCCGCTCGAACGGCCGCGTCGTGATGGCCACCGTCAAGGGAGACGTGCACGACATCGGCAAGAACATCGTCGGGGTCGTCCTGCAGTGCAACAACTTCGAGGTGGTCGACCTCGGCGTCATGGTGCCCTGCGAGCGCATCCTCGAGACGGCCCGCCGCGAGAACGCGGATTTCATCGGGCTGTCCGGACTGATCACGCCCTCGCTCGACGAGATGGTGCACGTCGCCCGCGAGATGCAGCGGCAGGACTTCAAGGTGCCGCTGCTGATCGGCGGTGCCACCACCTCCCCGGCGCACACCTCGGTCAAGATCGCCCCCGAGTACCGTGCGGCAGTCGTGTACGTCAAGGACGCCTCGCGTTCGGTGAGCGTGTGCCAGACCCTCGCCAACCCCGAGGCGCGCGGGGCGTTCATCGAGAAGGTCGGCATCGAGCACGAGCGCCGCCGCGAGCAGCATGCCGGGCGCAAGGTGAAGGCGCCGGCGGTCAAGCTCGGCGAGGCGCGCGCCAACCGCCGGCGCATCGACTGGGCGAGCTATGACCCGCCGGTGCCGCGCTTCCCGGGCGTGCAGCGCTTCACCGACTATCCGCTGAGCGAGCTGCTCGGCTACATCGACTGGATGCCGTTCTTCAATGCCTGGGAGTTCTCGGGGAAATTCCCCGACCTGCTGACCGACCCGAAGGTCGGGGAAGCAGCGAGCAACCTGTATGCCGATGCGCGCCGCATGCTCGATCGCATCGTCGCGGAGCGCTGGCTGAAGGCCCAGGCGGTGATCGGCCTGTTTCCCGCGAACGCGGTGGGTGATGACGTCGAGCTCTATGCGGACGAGCAGCGTGAGCGGCCGCTGCTCACCCTGTCGTTCCTGCGCCAGCAGAAGGACAAGCCTGCCGGCCAGCCGCACGAGTCGCTCGCGGACTACGTCGCGCCGAAATCAAGCGGCGTGCGCGACTATCTGGGCGCATTCGCGGTGACCGCAGGGCTCGGCATCGAGCCGCACATCGAGCGCTTCGAGCGTGCGCACGACGATTACTCGGCGATCATCCTCAAGGCACTCGCCGACCGGCTGGCCGAGGCCGCCGCGGAGCACTTCCACGAGCGCGTGCGCCGTGAGCTGTGGGGGTACACGGGAGTCGAGGAGCTGACCAACGAGCAGCTGATCGGCGAGGAGTACCGCGGCATCCGCCCGGCGCCGGGCTATCCGGCCTGCCCGGATCACACCGAGAAGGCCAAACTGTGGCAGCTGCTCGACGTCGAGCGCAGCGCGGGCATCCGCCTCACCGACAGCTACGCCATGTATCCCACCGCCGCGGTGAGCGGGTGGTATTTCGCGCATCCGGAGTCGCACTATTTCGCGGTCGGCAAGATCGACCGCGATCAGCTTGAGGACTACGCGCGGCGCAAGGGCATCAGCCTCGAGGAGGCCGAGCGGTGGCTCGCGCCGAACCTCGGCTAGCGCCGCCCCCCGCGGCCGGTCAGCCGGGGGGGCGGGCGACCTGACGCAGCTCGAGGTCGCCGAACAGGCTGAGCAGGATGGCCGTGTAGAAGATCAGGCCCATCGCTCCCACGGCCAGCACGACGGCGGTCATGCCTGCGCGCGCGGCCGCTTCGGCCCGGCCGGCGCCGGGCAGTATCATCGCGACCATCACCGCCGTGAACAGATAGCCAGCGGCGATGATCGCCACGGCGATGACATACAGCGCGGCGCTCCGCCACCAGTTTCCGCGGATCAGACGCAGGCTGTAGAGGATGCTCTGCATCACGCTCTTGTGCGTGAGCATGCGTGCGGGCAGGGCGAGCGACAGTCCGATGGAGATGTAGATCGCCGGCAGCAGCATCACGCCGAAGCCGATAGAGCGGTACGGCTCGGCGAGGGTGAGCGGCGGCGCGATCAGCAGGAGGATCACCGTGCTGCCGATCAGGCAGATCGCCAGGATCGCCGGGGCCTGCTTGAGCGCATCGAGCAGATCGCTCGCGCCCGGCGGCCGGCCGGCTGCCACGGCCGCCTGGCGCAGCAGCATGGCCATCCACAGGATGAAGAAGAGAATCGAACCGGCGGTGTACAGGGTGATCCACACCGGGTTGTTCATGTCGCGCGGCGCGGGCATCTGGCCCCGCGCGAGGTCGTAGAGGGTGGAGAGCTGGCCGAAGAGAATGGCCATCGAGGCGTACGGCAGGCACTTCGGCAGCGTGACGCGGAAGATTTTCACGCTCGCATCGAGCAGTTCCGCGAGGGTGCGCGGGCGTGTGGGAGGATAAAGTGTAATGGCCATCGGCCAATCATAACTGTGTCATGACACGAATCGCCATTGAGCCGGGTTCCGGTACGGTCGGTGAGTTGCTCGCCGCCGGCGTTCGGCGGCTGCGCGAGGCGCCGGTGGAGGGCCGCGGCGGCACCCCGGAGCTCGATGCCGAGCTGCTGCTCGCCGAGGCGCTGGGCGCGCCGCGCGCGCGATTGCGCTCACACCCCGAGGAGCGGCCTGCCGCCGGCGCGGCGCTGCGTTACCGGGACCTGATCGAGCGGCGCGCCGCCGGGGAGCCCGTCGCCTATCTGCTCGGGCGCAAGGGGTTCTGGACACTCGAGCTCGCGGTCAGCCGGGCCGTGCTGGTGCCCCGGCCGGAGACCGAGCTGCTCGTCGAGCGGGCGCTCGCACTGCGGCCGGCACCGTACGGCCGGGTCGCCGACCTCGGCACCGGCTCCGGGGCGATCGCGTTCGCGCTCGCCTGCGAGCGGCCCGCGTGGGAGGTCGTGGCAACGGACCTGTCGGCCGCGGCGCTCGCCGTGGCGCGCACCAATGCCGCCGCCCTCGGCCTCTCGAGCATCCTGTTCCGGCAGGGCAGCTGGTGCGCGGCCCTGCCGTCCGGTGCGTTCGACCTGCTGCTCAGCAATCCGCCGTACATCGCCGCCGGCGAGGCGGCGCTCGGGGCGCTCGGCTACGAGCCGTCCATGGCGCTCACGCCCGGGCCGGACGGCCTGGCGTGCCTGCGCGAGATCATCCACGCGGCGCCCGCGCACCTCGCGCCGGGCGGCTGGCTGCTGCTCGAGCACGGCGCGGCGCAGGGCGCGGCGGTCGCGGGCGAGCTTGCCGGGCGTGGCTTTGTTACAGTGCGCACGCACCGCGATCTGGCGGGGCTTGAGCGCATGACGGAGGGCCAATGGCCGGCAATTCGCTGATTCGATTCGAGACATCTCACGGCGGCTTCACGGTGGAGCTGTACCCCGAGGAGGCGCCGGTGAGCGTGGAGAATTTCCTCGCCTACACGGATGAGAAGTTCTTCGACGGCACGATCTTCCACCGCATCGTGCCGGGGTTCGTGATTCAGGGCGGCGGGCTCGATCAGCAGTTCCGCAGCAAGCAGACCCGCGAGCCGATCCGCAATGAGGCGAAAAACGGTCTGAAGAATCTGCGCGGGACGCTCTCCATGGCCCGCACCAGCGTCATCGACAGCGCCACTTCGCAGTTCTTCGTCAACCTCGCCGACAACGCCTTTCTCGATCACAGCCCGCGGGATTTCGGTTACGCGGTGTTCGGCCGCGTGACCGAGGGGATGGAGGTGATCGATGCCATCGCGCGCGTGGCCACCGGTCGGCGCAAGGGCTACCAGGATGCGCCGCTCGAGGATGTGCTGATCGTCTCGGCGCGGCGCCTCGAGGCCTGAGGGAGGAGCGGACGCCGAGCGGTTCGCCGCTGCGCGCGCCCGGCGCGCGAGCGGGCCGGGCGCGCGGCGGAGCGGGGCATGCGCAAGCAGGGGTTCTGGCGATGGGTGCGCCGTGCGCTGCTGAAGGCGGTGTTCGCGTGGGTCGTGCTCACCGCGCTGCCGGTATTGGTGCTGCGCTGGGTGCCGCCGCTCACCAGCGCCTTCATGCTCGAGGCGAAGTGGCGCGCGCTGCGCGCCGGGGAGCGCGGCTATCGGACCGATTACCACTGGGTGGCCTACCGGCTGATTTCCCCGCAGGCCGGCATCGCCGCGGTCGCCTCCGAGGACCAGACCTTTCCGTTCAACCACGGCTTCGATTTCCACGCCATCGATGATGCGATCCGCGCCGCGGAGCGCGGCGGACGGCTGCGTGGGGCGAGCACCATCACACAGCAGGTCGCCAAGAACCTGTTTCTCTGGGGCGGGCGCAGCTGGGTCCGCAAGGGGATCGAGGCGTACCTCACTGTGCTGATCGATGTGCTCTGGCCGAAGCAGCGGGTGCTCGAGGTGTACCTGAACATCGCGCAGTTCGGCCACGGCATCTTCGGCGTGCAGGCCGCCGCCGAGCAGTTCTTCCACGAGCCGGCCGCGCGGCTCACCGCCGCGCAGGCGGCGCTGCTCGCGGCGGTGCTGCCCGATCCGGTCCATTGGCACATCGCCGATCCCTCCCCGTTCGTGCGCTGGCGTCAGCAGTGGTTGCTGCACCAGATGCGCGATCTCGGCGGACCGGCGTATCTCGAGGCGCGCCGGCCGCCTCGCCTGGCGCGTTGAGCGCGCTGCGCTCAGGAGTCGATTTCGGCGAGCAGTTCCGCCTGGTGCTCGTGAGCGAGCGCATCGAGCAGCTCATCGAGCTCCCCGTTCATGATCTGCGCGAGCTTGTAGAGCGTGAGGTTGATGCGGTGGTCGGTCACTCGGCCCTGGGGGAAGTTGTAGGTGCGGATGCGCTCGGAGCGATCGCCGCTGCCGACCTGCAGGCGGCGCGAGTGCGCCTGGGCGCTCGCCTGCTTTTCCTGCTCGGCGGCGAGCAGCCGCGCCTGCAGCAGCGACATGGCGCGCGCGCGGTTCTTGTGCTGGGACCGCTCGTCCTGGCATTCGACCACGATCCCGGTGGGCAGGTGCGTGATGCGCACCGCCGAGTCGGTCTTGTTCACGTGCTGCCCGCCGGCCCCAGAGGAGCGGTAGGTGTCGATGCGCAGGTCCGCCGGGTTGATCTCGATGCGGGCGATCTCATCGAGCTCCGGCAGTATCGCCACCGTGCAGGCCGAGGTGTGGATGCGCCCCTGCGCCTCGGTGGCCGGCACGCGCTGCACGCGGTGCGTGCCGGATTCGAACTTCAGGCGCGAGAAGGCGCCGCGGCCGACGATGCGGCTGACGATCTCCTTGTAGCCGCCATGCTCTCCCGGGCTCTCGCTGAGCACTTCCACGCCGAAGCCCTTCGACTCGGCGTAGCGCGCATACATGCGGAACAGATCCCCGGCGAACAGCGCGGCCTCGTCCCCGCCGGTGCCGGCGCGGATCTCGAGGAAGATGTTCTTCTCATCGCGCGGGTCCTGCGGCAGCAGCAGCGCGTTCAGGCCGTCCTCGGCCACCGCCATCGCGGTGGCCACCCGGCCCTGCTCCTCGGCGCCGAGCGCGCGCATGCCCGGATCGGCATCCTTGAGCATCTCGCGCGCGGCCGCCAGATCGCGCTCCAGGGCGCGGTAGGCACCGAGCCGCTCGGCGAGCGGCTGCAGGCGCGCGTACTCGACCGACAGCTCGCGGAACTGCGTCGAGCCGCCGTCGAGCTCGGAGGAGGCCAGCAGCCGGCCTACCTCCTCGAAACGGTCGTAGAGCTTCTCGAGCCGCTGGCGGATGGAGTCCTTCATGGGTCCTGGATCGATCGGGGCGCGGCATTCTCGGGGATCGCTGCCTCAGCCACAAGGCTCGCAGCCGCGGTGCGGCGGCCCGGCTGCGATATAGTGACCGACCATGTCACTCCATGCCTCCCTGCGTGCGCGCCTGCGACACGTGATCGCGCCGCTCGGCGCGCTGGCTGCACTCGCGCTCAGCGCCTGCCAGACCGTCTCGGTGCCGCCGGCGCCCATTACCGCCTGGAGCGTCCGGCGCCCGCTCCTGCAGGCGCTCGAGCGCTTCGAGCTCAACGGTCGCGTGGCGGTGGCGGTCGGACGTCAGGGCTTCAATGCGGATATCCGCTGGACGCAGAACGGAGCGCGCACGCGGATGATCCTGAGCGGACCGTTCGGGGCCGGCGCGACCCAGGTGAGCGAGGCAAGCGGGCAGCTCGGCGTGATCACCTCGCGGGGCGAGCACCTGGGCAACACGGCCGCCCGGGATGTGCTCGAGCGGCAGCTCGGCTTCAACCCCCCGCTGGGGAGTCTGCGCTATTGGATCCTCGGGGTGCCGGACCCAGCTTTGCCGGCGAGCGTCACGGTCGATGCGGCGCAGCGGCTGACGCGCCTGCAGCAGGCGGGCTGGTCGATCCATTATCGCGCGTACAGCCCGGTTGGGGCGGAGTGGCTGCCGAGGCTGCTGACGGTGCGCCGCGCCGGCGTGCGGCTGCGAATGGTGGTGGATGCATGGCATCTGCAGTGAGCGGGCCGGAAAGCCTCTGGCCGGCGCCGGCCAAGCTCAATCTCTTTCTGCACGTGACCGGGCGCCGGCCGGACGGCTATCACGAGCTGCAGACGGTCTTTCAGCTCATCGATCTGTGCGACACGGTCGGGATCGAGGTGCGCGCGGACGGACGGATCGAGCGCGGCGCGGGACCTGCGGAGATCCCCGCGGAACAGGACCTCACGGTGCGGGCTGCCCGCGCGCTGCAGGCGGCCGCCGGCACGCGGCTTGGTGCCTCGATCCGGGTCATCAAGCGCATCCCAATCGGCGGCGGGCTGGGCGGGGGCAGCACTGATGCGGCTACGGCTCTGCTCGCGCTCAACCGGCTCTGGGGGTGCGGGCTGTCCATGGACGCCCTTGCCGCACTGGCGCTTCCGCTCGGCGCGGATGTGCCTGTATTCGTTAGGGGTTCTTCCGCCTGGGCGGAAGGGGTCGGGGAGCGGCTCGAGCCGCTCACGCTGCCGGAGCGCTGGTTCGTGATCCTGCGCCCGGGGGTCAGCGTGCCCACTCGTGAGGTGTTCCAGAGCCCTGAATTGACACGAAATTCACCCGTCATCACAATACGCGCCTTTTTCGAGTCCGGCGGGCACAACGATTGCGAGGCGGTGGTGCGGGCCCGGTGGCCTGAGGTGGCCGAGGCGCTCGATTGGCTCGGACAATACGCGCCGGCGCGCCTCACCGGGACCGGCTCGTGCATTTTCGCGCCCGTGGTCAGTTCCGGGGAGGCGCAACGCATTGCGGCGCGTGTGCCGGACAAGTGGCGGAGCTTCGTCGCGCGGGGCCTGAATGTTTCCCCGCTGCACGCGCTTTTCTCGGATTAGGTGCGCTCGGGGCACCGTCAAGGCGCAGTGGGCGCAGCGGCGGCGCGGCGAGCGGGAAGTGAGGGCTTTTGCACTGCTGGGGTGTCGCCAAGTGGTAAGGCAGCGGGTTTTGATCCCGCCATTCGGAGGTTCGAATCCTTCCACCCCAGCCAAATTGCTGTGGCGGGCGGGGAACTGCCGCGCTGTGATCTGTGGCTGATGTAGCGTACTCATGAGCACGAGCGAATCGCTGACCCTGTTTGCCGGCAATGCCAATCCGGGGCTTGCGACCGACATCGCGCGCCATCTGCAGACGCGGCTCGGGCGGGCGTACGTCGGCCGTTTCAGCGACGGGGAGATCAACGTCGAGCTGATGGATAACGTGCGCGGCCGCGACGTGTTCATCGTGCAGCCGACCTGCCCGCCGACCAACGACATGCTGATGGAACTGCTGGTGATGGTGGATGCGTGCCGGCGAGCCTCGGCGGCGCGCATCACCGCGGTGGTGCCGTATTTCGGCTACTCGCGCCAGGACCGCCGGCCGCGCGCCACGCGCTCGGCGATCACCGCACGGCTCGTGGCCAACATGATGTCGATCGCGGGGGTCAACCGACTGCTGACGGTCGACGTGCACGCCGATCAGATCCAGGGATTCTTCGACATCCCGGTCGACAACGTGTATGCCTCGCCGGTGCTGCTCGGGGACGCCTGGAAGCAGGCGTACCACAACGTGGTGATCGTCTCGCCGGACGTGGGCGGAGTGGTGCGTGCGCGCGCCTTCGCCAAGCGGCTCGATGATGCGGAGCTGGCCATCATCGACAAGCGCCGGCCGCGGCCGAACGAGTCGAAGGTGATGAACATCATCGGTGACATCCGCGGCAAGGTGTGCGTGCTGGTTGATGACATGATCGATACGGCCGGTACGCTCTGTCAGGCCGCCAATGCGCTGAAGGAAGAGGGGGCGGTGAAGGTGGTCGCCTACATCACGCACCCAGTGCTCTCCGGAGAGGCGGTGAACCGCATCTCCGCCTCGGTGCTCGATGAGCTGGTGGTGACCGACACCATCCCGCTCTCGGCGGCGGCGCGCGCCTGCACGCGCATCCGTCAGCTGTCGGTTGCCGCGCTGCTTGCCGAAACCATCCGCCGCATCCGCGACGAGGAATCGGTGAGCTCGCTGTACGTCGATTGATGCCCCGCCCGGGCGGGCGGGAGCAGTTTTTTCGGGTGTGTCGCGGCCTGGTCGCGGACCGCGGCACGTTGTCATCGTAGATTGGAGAACATCATGCGTATTGCATTCACTTTCAGCGCGGAATCGCGCGGGACGCAAGGCAAAGGTGCGAGCCGCCGCCTGCGTCGCGCGGGCAAGGTTCCCGCCATTCTGTATGGCGGTCATCAGGAGGCGGAGGCGCTCGCTGTCGAGCACCACAAGCTGCTGACCGTCATCGAGGACGAGCGCTTCTACTCCTCGATCGTGCAGCTGCAGATCGGCGAGCGCGCGCAGCCGGCCATCGTCAAGGACCTGCAGATGCACCCCGCGAAGAACCAGGTCGTGCATCTGGATCTGCAGCGCGTCGTCGAGAATGAGCCGATCCGGCTGCACGTGCCGATCCACTTCAAGGGCGAGGCGGCCAGCCCCGGCGTGAAGACCCAGGGCGGCGTCGTATCGCACATGATGACCGACGTCGAGATCACCTGTCTGCCAAAGGATCTGCCGGAGTACCTGGAGCTCGATCTGTCGGAGATGAACATCAACGATACGAAGTTCCTGGCCGACATCCCGCTGCCGCCGGGCGTGACGATCCCGCACCTGGCGCATCGCAACGCGCCGGTCGTTTCGATCCACAGCCCGCGCGTTGCTGAGCCGGAGCCGACCGCCGAGGCCGCTGCGGTGCCGGCCGAAGGGGCGGCGCCGGCCGCCGGAGCGGCTCCAGCGGCAGCGGCTGCTCCTGCCGAGGCCGGCAAGGCCGAGCCGAAGAAGGAAGGCGGCAAGAAGTAACGGCTACCCATGTCGGGGACGCCGATCACGCTCGTGGTGGGGCTCGGTAATCCGGGCCCCACCTACGCCCGCACTCGGCACAATGCCGGTTTTGCGTTCATCGAGGAGCTGGCGCGGCGAACCGGTGCGCATCTGCGTGCCGAACCCCGCCACCAGGGCGAGCTCGGGCGCGCCCGCGTGGGCGCGCAGGAGCTGTGGCTGCTCAAACCCATGACCTACATGAACCTCAGCGGCGCGGCAGTGCGGAGCGTGGCGAGTTTTCACAAGATCCCGCCCGAGGCGGTGCTGGTCGCGCATGATGAGCTCGACTTCCCGCCGGGCGTGGTGCGTCTGAAGCATGGCGGAGGCGCCGGTGGCCACAACGGCCTGCGCGACATCATCGCGCGGTTCGGGGAGTCGTTCTGGCGACTGCGCATCGGCATCGGCCACCCCGGCGAGCGCGACGCCGTGCTGAATTACGTGCTCGGCCGCCCAATTGCCGCCGATGCCGCACTGATCGAAGATGCGCTGCGTGCGGCTGCCGACGCCCTGCCGGTGATGCTGGCCGAGGGCGCGCAGAAGGCGATGAACCAGCTGCATTCGCGGACCATCGCGGCAGCCGATCATCCCGCGTGATCCGCGGCACTCCAGGAGTTTGAATCATGTCTATCCGCTGCGGCATCGTGGGATTGCCGAATGTCGGCAAGTCGACGCTGTTCAATGCGCTCACCCAGGCGCAGAACGCGGCGGCAGCCAATTATCCGTTCTGCACCATCGACCCGAATGTCGGCATGGTTCCGGTGCCCGATGCGCGCCTCGAGGCGCTCGCCGAGATCGTGCATCCCGAGCGCATCGTGCCGGCGACGGTGGAGTTCGTCGACATCGCCGGACTCGTGGCCGGCGCTTCCAAGGGAGAGGGGCTCGGCAATCAGTTTCTCTCCCACATCCGCGAGGTCGATGCGATCGCGCACGTGGTGCGTTGCTTCGAGAGCTCGGACATCGTGCACGTCGCGGGCAAAGTCGAGCCGCTGAGCGACATCGAGGTGATCGACACTGAGCTGGCGCTCGCAGACCTCTCTACTGTGGAGAAGGGGCTGGAGCGGGCCGCCAAGGCTTCCAAGAGCGGCGATAAGGAGGCGCTGCGCAAGAAGGCGCTGCTCGAGCGGGTCAAGGCGCACCTCGATGAGGTAAAACCGGTGCGGGCGATGGCGCTCTCTGCAGAGGAGGCGCGCGACCTGCGCGAACTTCAGCTGCTCACCGCCAAGCCCGTGATGTACGTCGCCAATGTGGCGGAGGGCGGCTTCAAGAACAATCCGCTGCTCACCGCGGTGGAAAGGCGTGCCGCCGCCGAAGGAGCGGTCACGGTTGCAATCTGCGCGGCCATCGAGGCCGAGATCGTCCAGCTGGATGCCGCCGATCGGGCGGCCTTCCTGAGCGAACTCGGGCTCGAGGAGCCCGGTCTCGACCGGGTCATCCGCGCCGGCTACCGGCTGCTCGGCCTGCAGACCTACTTCACCGCCGGGGAAAAGGAAGTGCGGGCCTGGACCGTGCCGGTCGGGGCGACCGCACCCCAGGCGGCAGGGGTCATTCATACTGATTTCGAGCACGGATTCATCCGCGCCGAGGTGATCGGCTATGCCGACTATATTGCCTGCCACGGGGAAGCTGGTGCCCGCGAAGCCGGAAAATTGCGCCTGGAAGGCAAGGAATACCTCATGCAGGAAGGGGATGTGGTCCACTTCCGGTTCAACGTCTAGGCGGTTGACACTCCCGCCATCCCCCGCCGACAATGCGCCCCCCTCCGGGACGGCCTCCGCGGCACGGAGGCCATCGGCACAGGACCCGTGGAAAGGTAGCTCAGCCGGTTAGAGCACGGCACTCATAATGCCGGGGTCGAGGGTTCGAGTCCCTCCCTTTCCACCAGTTTGCCAGGGTCCGTACCGGATGAGGTAGAGGGCGTTTCGCCGAATAATCGGGTGAAACTGCCTTTCGATAATGGCAGCTGAGCCTTTCTGGCCTATTTCGTCGGTTCGCGGCGATGCGTCCTCTCTTATCGCGTCAGTGCTTCCAACAGTTCGAGCACGATGGGCACACGGGACTGACTCGCGGAGTCGCCTGGAAGATGGCCCGGAAGGGCATCGAGAAATTGCGTCGCGCCGAGGAGCGACGAAATCTCCATGGCTATGTACGTGCGGAGCTCCTCGGGCGTATTGCGCAGCTCATCTACTAAAGCCGGCCTGCCGTCGACGACGGTAACGATATCCTCGAGGTCATGACTCACGAGAAAATCCCCGTTTCCCCGGCCTTTGAACGCTTCGAGCTTCGTGGCGATGAAAACTGGAGCTGTGATCAGCTTTATCGAATGACCGCTCGGGAGCGTCACTGGGCTGGCGGTAGTGACGGCGAAAGGATACCAACGATTGTGAAAGCTCAGGACACCGGGTTGTGACGGCATGAGGTCGAGCGTAATTCCTCCGCTCAGCCAACGGCAGATCGGCGCGTCCGGCGAGGTATCATGCCTGAAGCCGCGTGCGGCCAGCATGCTTTCGACGCGGTGATATTCACCAATGGTTGCGACCTGAGCGACGACGTCCACGTCCTCGGTGGCGCGAATCTGGTTGGCGCGTGTTTTCGTTACGAGCAATCCGGTCGCGCAGCCGCCGACAAATACGAGCGAATCAGTGAGCTCGCCGAGCGCCCGGACCGCCAACTCCAGAATCGCAAGATTGGGATTGTCCGCAGTAGCTATCATTGCAGCCTCTGCTCCAGGAACTTTTTGGCCAGCTCTCGCTCCCGGGCCTGTCCAATTCGCAGTGCGTCGAAGAGAGCGAGCAGCTCGTACAGCTTCGAGTCATCCGCGGCTGCGAGGGGGAGATTTTCGTATAGGGGAAGCACCCCTTGGCCACGTAATGTGCCTTCCGGGTGGGGCCAGACTGGCGGCAATTCCGCCGACGGTTGTATCTGTTCGCTGAGTGGTGGAACCGCGTGGCTTGTCGGAAAACCGATGGTAGCCTCACCACGAACCGGGGGATAGGCGTACGGAGCGCCGCTGATCACGAATGCACGCAGAGCCGCCATGATCGGCCGGATGGGACCGGCATGTTTGGTGACCAGGCGGGCCGCGATCAGGCGCTGAACGGCCGCGTGGACCTCGAATTGGGAGAGCCGCATCTGCTTGGCGAGGGCGGCATAGGACATTTGCTCGCCCTGCAGCGAGACGAGCTTCAGCGCCACTGCTAAGTCCTGCGGCTTGAGGACCCACTGGCGGGCGTTCGCGCGACGGATCGCAGCCGTTATGCCGGAAGCTTGGCGCATATGCAATATGCATATAGCATATGTCGATCCATTGGGGAAGCGCCACGGGTCGAGCTAGTCTTCAAAATCGAATCAGAAGAATGCGGGAGATCTGCGGGATCGGTTGTGCTAAGTCGTGCTTCGTCGTGCCAATCGCAACGGTGCGCCCCTTGGCAAGCTGTTGAATCTAAAGCCTATTTCGGACGGAGCAGCAAGCTCATAATGCCGGGGTCGAGGGTTCGAGTCCCTCCCTTTCCACCAGTTTGCCAGCAGCGCGCGGGGATCAGGTAGAGGGCGTTTCGCCGAAAATTCGGGCGAAACCGCCCCGCGAGCTTTACCCACGCGGTCCTTCTCGACGAAACGACCGGGCAAAAGACCACCAGATCATGAGATGACCCAGCCGTTGCCGGCCTTCCACTGCTGCGCGATTTTTCTCCGCTGGCAAGTGATCGGAACGCCGGCATTGCGAAGGTCTTGATATCCTCGATCACTGCTGTCCAAATTAGCTGGAATTCGCCGAACTGACTGCGGTTTTTCCCGGGTAATTTGACAGGTTTTGGATCCGATTCAAGTTCAGGCCCCCTGATGCTGTCCAAGT
>JAKAYU010000215.1 GCA_021809525.1 Pseudomonadota bacterium
TACTTCAGGGTCTTGAACTGCGACTCCGAGTACGGGTTGTCGTTCGAGACGTGCGGGTGGCGGTGGGTGCGGGCGACGTCCAAATCGATCAGCAGCTGCGTGATGGTCTTGGAGCGCATGCTCGTGTCCCGGTTGGCGTGCAAGGTGACGGTGCCCGGGGCGATCTGCTGCTTGGCGATCGTTTCGGCGATGAGCTGCTCGGCGAGCTCGGCCGATTCGCGCAGCGCAACCATCCAGCCGACCACGTAGCGACTGAAGATGTCGAGGATCACGTACAAATGATAGACGCTCCAGCGCACCGGGCCCTTGAGCTTGGAGATATCCCACGACCAGACTTCATTGGGACGGACCGCCAGCAGCTCGGACTTCGCGTACACGGGGTGCACCCGCTGGCAGCGCCGCTCCAGGCTCTGGCCCTCGGCGACGAGCAGCCGATACATCGTGCGCACCGAGGCCAGGTACTGACCCTGATCGAGGAGCGTGGCGTAGATTGCCGGTGGGGTCATGTCGACGAAGCGCTCGCTGTTGAGCATGGCGCGCACTTGCTCCCGTTCGGCCTCGTTGAGCGCCAGCGGCGGTCGAGGCTGGACGGTGCCCGCACGGACCACGATGCTTCTTCGCCGACGTCGCGCCCGATAGATCGAGCCGCGCGGCACGCCCAGAGCCTGGCACGCCACCGAGACGGTCAGACCCGAGCGCAACGTGTCGAACTGCGCGATCACTTCTCGTCCGTCGGATCTGCCATCGGGATCCCGAGCAAGGTGGAAACCTTTTTTTTGACATCGATGATGAGGCGCGCCTGGGCGGGCTCACGTTCCAGGCGACCCTTCTCGCGCTCAAGCTGCACGATGCGCTCGCGCTTGGGGTAGGCGGGATCTGCCTTGCGGTCGCGCCGCTGCGGCGCCAACGCCCACTCCGCCGCCTGGTCGCGCTGCTTGCGTCAGCTTGATGTTACCGGCAATTGTAATGTGACCCACTGACTGCCTATGCTGACTCAGGAACAAGCAGTGGAGATACGGGTATTGAGGCGTCAGGGCAGGAGCATTCGTGCGATTGCGCGCGAGACCGGCCTGTTGCGAGATAAGAGCGCTTGCCGGCCGGTCACCTCCAGGCGGTAGGCGCATCCTGAGCGACCCCTTGCCGAACCACTTTCCGCGACTTCAGCCGCAAACAAACGGTGCATTTTCGCCATGAGTTAGTCCCCGCCTGGCTTTTGACGGTCCCGCTCACGTACGGCGCTTGGCGCACACTGAGGCGGATGGAGCTGGCGGGATGAGGGAGGCAAGCTCGTTCGTACGGGCAACTCTCCGAGCGCCTCGAGAATCGGCTCCTTTGCGGTTCGCAGAGACGAGGCGCCGGGCGGTTCGCCGGCGATCGGCCGGCTCGAACAGCGTCACGATTCCGGCCAACTCATCGGGAGCGTATGTCCGCCGTGTCGCCGAAACCGCCCACGTTGAATCCCGAATCTCTGTTCGCGCTCCCCCGGAACCAGCGGTCGCGTCGCCCTGGAAAACCCAATCGCCATCAGCCAGAAGATGCCATAGAGACGGAAGCGCCGCGGCAGCGGCGGATAACCGAATCAACCGTAGGGAACTGTGCGTATAGCTGCACATCGGGCACTCTGTAAAACTACTAATGATTGGACGTTCCTTCGGTGAACTGTTTTCGGTTCGGAAGAGAGGTAGATAGTGAATTAGAGCGTACTGAAGCTGACGTAGATTTACGCGAGTATCTCGCCGACGTGCAGCGAACTACTACGGATAGACGACAGTCCCCCTGGCATTCCCCCGTGCGATAACCGAACCGTACACACGCAGCCAGCATCTGATCGGCCGCAGCCTGAGCCAAAGGCATCGGACGTGCACAGGCGAATACCTCGAACCGCAGCGTCTCGCACGGGAATTTCATCAACATGAGTGAAGGCAGAAAGCACGCCATGCTCGGACCCGAACGAAACGTGACGAAGGTTAGGGCCCGAACAGGGCGCCGGTGGCGCGCCGTGACAGCGACTCTCGCGACCCTCACGCTCTTGGCGGGCTGCGCGGTCGGACCATCGTTCGTTCAACCCGCAGCGCCCACGGTGCGCACATACACCTCTGGCGGATCGGCACCGAATCTCGTCTCCACCAGCCGGCAACCCTCGCAGCATATAGCGATCGGCGAGCAGATTCCCGCCCAGTGGTGGCAGCTGTTTCACTCTACTCAGCTAGACGGTTTGGTGCGGCAAGCCCTTGCGCGCAACCCCACGCTCGATGCCGCTCAGGACACGCTTGCGGCGGCCGAAGAGGTAGTCCTCGAGGCGCGCGGCGGCTATTACCCGCAAGTGGACTTGGGCGCCTCAGCTGCACGGCAGAAGGGTCCGGCTTTCGCTCTCGGCCTTCTGCCCGCCAAACAAGGCCTGCCGGAGTTCGACCTGTATTCGCTCGGGCCAACGGTAAGCTATTCCGTCGATGTTTTCGGGCTTACCAAGCGACAGGTTGAGGAACGTCAAGCGCTGGCAGATACCCAGGGTGACCAACTCGCAGCCGCCTATCTTACGATTACGGGCAATGTAGTCACTCAGGCACTCACCCTTGCCTCGCTACGCTTACAGATTACGGCTGTTCATGACATTATCTCCGAAGATGAGCGAAATGTTTCCCTGGTCAAGCTAAAGGTGGCTGGCGGCCTCGCGCCGCGTAGTGACGTATTAACGGCGGAGACGCAACTCGCAACCGATCGCACGCTGCTGCCGCCGCTCGATCAGCAGCGCGCCATCGCTGAAGATGCCCTTGCGGTGCTGCTCGGCAGCCCACCTGGGGCGTGGACGCCACCGACCATTTTGCTATCGGACTTCACACTGCCGGCTGCGCTGCCGCTCAGCCTGCCGTCCACTCTGGTCCGGCAGCGTCCTGACATCCTGGCTGCGCAGGCACAGGTGCATGCCCGAAGCGCCGCAATCGGTATTGCGACCGCGCAGATGTATCCGAACATCGTACTGTCCGGATCGATCGCCACAGCCGCCTTGACGGCCGGATCCCTGTTCGGGTCATCGAGCACAGTGTGGAGCGCTGCTGCGGGGCTCACGGCGCCGATTTTTCACGGCGGGGCACTTGCCGCCCGTAGAAGAGAGGCCATCGCAAGCTACCGTGCGGCGCTCGCGACTTACCGCCAGACCGTATTGACAGCATTCGGTCAGGTCGCCGACACGTTGCGCGCCCTCGGCCACGATGTCGCGCTCGCGAATGCCGAGCATCAGGCCCTCAAGGTTGCACAAGCCTCGCTGCGAATGCAGCGGGCCAGTTATACCGCCGGACGCAGTGATCTCCTGCAGTTGCTCGATGCCGAACGAAGCGTTGCACAGGCGCGGCTTGGAGATGCCAGAGCCATAGCACAACGCTACATCGACAGCGCACGGCTGCTCGTCGCACTAGGTGGTGGCTGGTGGCGGAACCCCGAGGTCTGCGCCCGCTGCCACTCGCCAGCACCCATTATACGCCGCAGCACACCTTTGCGGCCGGTCCATGACAACCGCGCGAGACCCATCAGCGCCGGCAGCCCAAATGGAGATCCTGAATGAAGTTCAAGCCTCGACGTGCGGCATTGGTTCTGCTCGGAGCCGGCATCGTTGTCGCAGCAGGCCTGCTCTACTTCCTGCTGCACCACTCCGCCGCAGGAGACGTTCTCACCCTGTACGGCGATGTGGATATCCGCCAGTCGCAGCCGGCTTTCTACGATACCGGCCCCGTAACGCAGTTGTTGGTATCCGAAGGGGCACGGGTCACCAAAGGCGAACTGATTGCTCGCATCGATGACTCACGATATGCAGCCGCGCTGGCGCAGGCGCGGCAGAAAGCTGCCGATCTGAAGGCGGTGTTGACCCGACTGCTGCATGGCTCGCGGCCCGATGAGATCGCACGCGACAAGGCAACGATGGCAGGCCTCAAGGCACTGTATCAGAACGCGCAGATCGCATACGCGCGCACCGTAAACCTGTTGCCCCACGGGGTGGTGTCGACCCAGAACCGGGATGACGCACAAGCGAGCCTGCGGGCGGCCCGTGAAAACTATGAAGCGGCCCGACGCACCTATGTGCTTGCAGTCAAGGGCCCGCGGCGTGAGGACATTATCTCCGCTCGACACGCCTACCAGGCGGCAGTGGCAGCGGTCGCCTTCGCACGCCAGGAGTACATTGACACGAGACTTTATGCGCCGGTAGACGGCGTGATCGAGGACCGTATCCTCGAACCGGGCGACATGGCCTCGCCCGGCACACCCGTCTACACCATCGCGATGACAAACCCCCTCTGGGTGCGCGCCTACGTATCCGAGGCCGACCTCGGCCGCATCCGACTCGGTATGCCGGCAACCGTCAGCACCGACAGCTATCCAGGCCGGCTCTATCATGGCTGGGTTGGCTATCTTTCACCGACTTCGGAGTTCACTCCAAAGAACATCGAGACACCGCAGCTGCGCACCCAGCTAGTTTACCAGTTGCGTGTCTATGTGTGCGACTCGCGCGATGAGCTGCGTCTCGGCATGCCAGCGACGGTGCATATCGATCTGAGCGAGAAAAACGACGTTACCAAGAACCCCGGCTGCGGCCCAAGCCATGTCCAACATCCCTGAGGCCGTCGCCGCCGTCCGGCTCGAAAACGTGCGCCGAACATTCCGTCGCGGCAAACGTGTAGTGACTGCACTCGATGGCATCACAGCCACTGCGGTCGAGGGTGCCGTGACGGGGCTAATCGGTCCGGACGCGGCCG
The DNA here is from genome assembly GCA_021809525.1 of Pseudomonadota bacterium. Taxonomy (GTDB): domain Bacteria; phylum Pseudomonadota; class Gammaproteobacteria; order Steroidobacterales; family Steroidobacteraceae; genus 13-2-20CM-66-19. The sequence continues at coordinate 4,746 of JAKAYU010000215.1, forward strand.
GGAAGACCACACTGATGCGCCTGGTTGCCGGCCTCTTGAAGGCCGATGCCGGTCGGATTGAAGTGCTGGGTATCGATGTCGGACGCGACCCGCTCGCCGTACAGGCACAACTCGGCTACATGCCACAGCATTTTGGCCTCTACGAAGATCTGACTGTGCAGGAGAACCTCAACCTGTACGCTGATCTGCAGGGCGTCCCTCCGCAAGCCCGTAAGGCCCGCTATTCGGAACTGCTGCACATGACGGGGCTAGGCCCCTTCACGGCACGCATGGCAGGCCGCCTGTCCGGCGGAATGAAACAAAAGCTCGGCCTTGCCTGCACGCTCGTGCAGCCGCCGAGGCTGTTATTACTCGATGAACCCACGGTCGGAGTCGATCCGGTCTCACGCCGCGAGTTGTGGGAAATCATCGGCCACCTGACCCGCGAGGCACATACCACGGTCCTGTTCAGCACAGCATATCTAGATGAGGCCGAGCGCTGCGATGCGGTGCTGCTGGTACACGAGGGCCGGCTACTCGGCAGTGGGGCGCCCGGCACCTTCACCGCCGAGATGGACGGCCATAGCTTCTATGCAACTGCGAATCTCGGGCGACGGCGTCTGCAGGAGCGACTCGCCGCAACCCCCGGAATCGTCGATGCCGTCATTCAGGGCAGCCACGTACGGGTCGTCACCGACGACTCTCAATCCCCGGCGCCCGCGTCGCTCCTGCCCGATGTGCAGGATTTGACGCTTACACCCACGCCGCCACGCTTCGAGGACAGCTTCGTGGCGCGGCTGCGCAAGCAGCCGGTACCCGGCTCGCCGCATACCGTCCGCGAATTAGCCGCCATTGCTTCCACGACAACGCCGGCCGATGCCCGGCCTGCAAATCCGCAAGCCGCTGGACCGGTGATCACCGTGCGGCATCTGACGCGCCGATTTGGCGACTTTATCGCCGTCAACAATGTGACATTCTCTGTTGGACGCGGTGAGA
>JAKAYU010000025.1 GCA_021809525.1 Pseudomonadota bacterium
CCCGACCAGCACCAAGGTCTTCACTACAGCCACTTCCGGCCCCGGCACGCGCGCAAGTCCCTGAATGGCCTTACCCTGGCGGCCGACCGCACTCCAATCCGGGGGCGAATCCGCGAAGTCGGGCTAGGCCGCCGGCAGCTGCATGACGCGGCCGGCCATGTCCATGTACACGGTGATGCCGGGCGCCGGCACGATCCGCCAGCGGTGCGGGGCGGCGTAATCCAGGGTCAGGGACTTCCCGTCGGCCATCCGCATGAGCACATGCCAGGAGGTCGCCTTCTTCAGGGCCGCTTCGCATTTGCGCAGCGCGCCAAAGGTGCCGGCATACGCCACGGCTGCTGCCGAGCAGCGCGGCGGCCGTCAGGAACACACCGATTCGCCTCATCGCCCCTCCCCCGCGCACGCGGGGCTCCGTCTGCCGTTGGCGCAAGCATGGCTGCAGCCGCAGGCGCCCTCAATCGCCTGGCGCAGGCCCCCGAGCCGGCTGCAGTGCGCTCAGTCCGCCTCGCGGCGTGCCGCACTCCCGCCGATGCGCGGGGAAAGCCGGCCCGAGAGCCACAGCATCATGAGCGTCCAGTAGCCGAGCCCGATGGCCAGCCGCGCCGGGATCGAGATACCCGGATGCGGCGAGATGAACCCCTCGATCAGCCCCGAGCCGAGCAGCAGCAGTGCGCAGGCGATCAGCAGCGGACCGACTTCGGCGGCCCGCCGACGCACGGCCTGCGCACGAGTCCCCTCCGCGGGCCGGATGAGCGCCTCGCCGAGCGCGGTACCCGCCGCCGCCGCCAGGCACATGACGGACAGCTCCACCGGGCCGTGCGCCAGAGTGAACTTCAGCAGTCCGAGGCCGAGTCCGTGCTGATGGGTGAATGCCAGCAGGCCACCGAGCATCAGTCCGTTGATCGCGATCATGTAGAAGGCGCCCAGGCCGAACAGAATGCCGAAGCAGAAGGCGCCAACCGTCACCAGCACGTTGTTGAAGACGATCCGCCCGGAGAGCAGCGCGGGCGGGGCGATGTTGAGGATCTGGTAGGTCCACAGATGGCCGTGCTCGACGCCGTCGATCATCTGCGGGCTGGCGATCAGACTGACGAGCTCCGGGTACGTATTGATCAGCCACCAGCCGGCCAGGGCGCTGCCCACCAGCAGCGCGGCCAGCCACAGCGCGAGCGGGCGCACCGTGGCGGCGGCCGCCGGAATGTCGTCGCGAAACAGCTGTCCCCAGCGGGCGCGCGTCAGCCGCGGCGGACGGTTGACGGCGGTATGAAGCCCGCCGCAGGTCCGTTCCAGCGCCGCCGCGAGCACACCGCCCGGCTGCAGCGCGCGCACCGTGGCCAGATGACGCGCCAGAACCCGATAGGCTCGCAGCGTCTGCAACGCCTCCGCGCTCGTCGGGCGCGCGCGCTGCGCCGCGGCAGCCGCTTCGGCCGCAAGCGCCTGCCATTGCGAGGCGTGCGTGCGAACCCAGATCGCCGCTTCAGGATCGCTGTTCGCGCTCAAGCAATCGCTCCAGTCTCGCCTGCAGCGCCGTCTCCCCGAGCGCCGCATCGGCTGCGTCCGCAGACGGATCAAGTTTGCTCAACACGGTCCGCGCAAGGCGGGCACGCTGCTGCGGTTCGAGAGAGGACCACCGCGTGAGCAGATCGTGCACGAGTTCCACCGCCTCGAGCGGCAGTGCGCCGCGCTGCGCCTGCGCGGCCAGACGGTCCAGCGAGACACTCGCGTCCACCGTGGTGCGCACCATCACGGTGCCCGCCACCAGGTCGCCGAGGCGCACGTGCCGCTCGGTCAGCATGCAGCTGACCAGGCCCACGACATAACAGAGCGGCAGCGAGTCGATCAGGCGGAACACGTTGCGGATCAGCAGCGCGCCGAAGCCCGGCGTGGTGCCCTCCAGCGTCACGATTCTCGCCCCCGCGGTGCGCAGTCCGGGCGTGCAACCGCGCGTGAGGATCTCCGCGGCCGGTTGGTAGAGAAAATAAGTCAGCAGCGCGAGCACGACGCCGCCGATCAGCAGCTGGTGCGCGAGCGGCCGGCCGGCGACGCTCGGCAACAGCCGCGCCAGCACCGCGATCAGCAGCCAGCCGAGGGCCCCGAGCAGGCGGATCTGCCAGTCGATGAGAAACGCGTAGCTGCGCATTCCGGGGCCGGCGATGGGCAGCGTCATCTCGACGCCCGTGAGACTCCTGACAGTAAGTGCGGCCTCGGCCATCGCCGTCCCATACGATGAAAAAAGTTGGCGGTCAAGGTTCAGCTTAGCTATTCTGCCCGGGAGCGGCAAGAAGCCGACCGGGCCGACGCCGCATCCCGCAACCCTCCGGAGTGAGCATGACATACCAGGCATCCTCCGCACCGCAATCGATCGGCGCCGTTCTCGATGACTGGCTGCGCCTGTTCACCGCTTCGTTCAACCGCTGCTGGCTCCTGGCGCTGATCGCGGTCCTCGCCGGCACCCTGTTGGTTTTTTTCGTCACCCCGACCCTGCCGCCGGTGACCGCCTCGCTGTGGCAGCACCGGCTGCAGCTATGGTCGCTGCTGAACGGGCCACAGAACGCGCTCGCCTCGATCCTGCTGATGCTCATCACTCTGATCATCACCGGGGCGCTGTTCGCCGCGCAGGTCCGCCTCATGCGCGGCGAGGCGATGAGCACCGGCGAGGCGCTCGGCGTCGGCCTGCGGCGCCTGCCGCGGCTGGTGTTGGGCATGGTGCTCCTTGCACTGATCGAGTTCGGCATCATGCTCCCGGCGATCATCCTTGGAGTGGTCGGCGTGGTCATGTTCCGTCTGCATGCGGCCGAGCTCGCGCAGCACGGACTGTTGATCCTGCTCGCCGTAGCGGTGCTGCTCGCAGTGCTCGTGGCGGTCCTTTACGTCTCGGTGCGGCTGATGCTCTGGCAGGCGGCAGTGTTCGCCGAAGACGACGGTGCGGCCGGCGCCCTCGGCCGCAGCTGGCGGCTCGTCAAGGGCCACTGGTGGCGCGTCACGGCGATTCTGTTCGTCGCGAACATCGTCATCGGGATACTCGGGTTCGTCCTGCCCTGGGCGCTCAGCGCCGCATTCGGGCTGTTCTCCCTTTCTGCGGCGAGCCTGCCGGACTTCGGCACGCAGCTGCGGCTCGCGCAGGTGATTTCCCAGACCACACACCTGATCACCCTGCCGCTCGGCTCGGCCGCCGCGCTGGTCATCTACCGCGATCTGATGCTGCGCCGCGAAGGCAGCGACCTCGCCATGCGCACGGAGGCTCTCGGCGGCCGTTGAGCGATGCCGGCCCGATGGATCATGGGACTCGCGTTGGCGGGCCTCGTGGCCGCCGCCCCACCGCCGGGCGCCGCGACGCTCGCCCCGCCGAGCGCGCTCGCGCAATGCGCGGCGCACAGGCCGGCGCTGCACGGCTGGAAGGCGCTACGCGCCCACTGCCCCGGCATCAACGCGACATTCGCCCGCCTGCACCTGCGCGGCCTGCTGCCACCGCACTGGCGCAACTCGGTGAGCTCGGCCAGTCTGCCGGGACTGGCCGAGCTCGCGCACCGCTACAGCGCGGCGCCACGCTCGGCGCTGCCGGATGCGGCGGCCCTGCGCGCTGCCGCCCGATCTCTGGCACCGCCCGCGCCAGCGCCCACGCTGTGGGAGCGCCTGCGCACCTGGCTGCACAAATGGGACGCGCGCCTCATGCGCCAGCTGGCGCACTGGCTGGGCTCGTTGGCACACGGCCGCAAGCGGGCGCGAGTCGTGCAGGTGATGCTCGGGATACTCGCAGCGCTGCTGACTGCAATCGTTGCGGTTGCGTACTATCTGGCCCGACGGGCCGGTCTGTTCGCACGACGGCCGGCACGCGATGCGCGCTCCCGCGCGCGCCTGTCCGCCCGCGTGCCCGACGCATCGCTCGAAGCCGAGCCGGACTGGGCCGCGCTGCTCGATCAGCCCTCGCGGGTGCTGCAACTGCTCATCGCGGCGCTCCTCGGCTGCGGGCGCCTCGAGGAAGAGCGGCACCTGACCTGCCGGGAGCTCCTCGCCCGGGCGCGCTTCGACACCCCGGCGCAGCGCGATGACTTCGCGCACATCGCGCTGCTGGCCGAACGTGCGCGCTATGGACCGCCGATTGCGGTGCAGGTCCCCGAACCGCTGCTGCGCAGCGCGCGGGCGTTGCATTCGCAGTGCCGCGCGCTGCCGCAACGCGCCGGCCGGGAGAGTCAGTGAAGGACCGTCTTGCGACCCTCGCGCTCGCGGCCGGCGCACTGCTGCTCTTTTATCTGCTGCTGTTCCCCAAACCGCAGAACTCACGCTCCGCGAGCGGCCTGCCCGTCTCGACCGACACCCGTCCCGACGGCTACGGGGCGATCTGGCGCTGGCTCGGCGAGGAGCACATTCCCCGGGTGAGTCTGCGCTACCGCTACACGCACCTGCCGCAAGTCGCGCCGCATCCGAAGGGCAACGTACTGTTGATCACCCTGCCGCAGCGCCTGCCGATGCACGCACGGGAGCTCGCGTTTCTGCAGCACTGGGTTGCACAGGGCAATACCGTTTTGATCGCCGCGGCGCTCGACGACACGCCATCGTGGCTGCTGGAGGCCTACGATCCGCTGGAGCTGAAGAACATCCGGCGCCTCACCGGGCTGCAGTTCAAACCCGCACCCGCGGTGTCCGCGCTGCGCGAGCTCACTGGCGAGGCCGGGAAGATCCTGCCCCGCGCTGGACAGCCGCTGATGCGCGGCGTGAGCGCGCTGCAGCCGGTCGGGGCGCTGCCGGCGCGCACCTGGCAGGCGAGTCTCACCGGCACACGCATGCCCGTCGTGCTGGCCACGCTGGCGCACGGCGGTGAGCCTGCCGTGTGGCTGCTGCCACTCGGCGCCGGGCAGATCGTCCTCTCGAGCGTCGCAAGTCCGTTCAGCAATGCGGGCATTCCGCGCGGCGGCAACGCGCGCTTCCTCGCCAATGTGCTCGCGTGGTCCCGCGGCCCTGACGGCGCGGTGATCTTCGATGATGCGCATCAGGGGCTGACCGCGTTCTACGACGCCGCCGCGTTCTTTGCCGACCCGCGCCTGCACGCCACGCTCGGCTGGCTGGCATTGCTCTGGCTGGCGTTCGTGCTCGGAACGCAGCCGATGCGCATCCTGCGCACGAATCGGCGCCCGTTGGACGAGAATGCCTACATCGAGGGCAGCGCGCGTTATCTGGCCGCCGTGGTGCCGCCTGCGGATATCGCCAACCGGCTGATCGAGGAGTTCCTCGCGGAGCTGCCTCAGCGCGTGCCGCGAGCGGACCGGTGGCAGTGGCTGCGCACGAGCAGCGGCGCCGCCGAGCGCGACTGCCGCCTGCTCGAGCGACTTCACGCGCGCGCCGAGGCCGGTGCGCGCATCGATCTGATCCGGCTGCAGACTCTTCTGGCTCGACTTCGAGGACAGCTCACATGAATGCGCTTGAGGAATTCGCCGACCAGGTTCAACAGCGTCTCGGCGGCACGGTGATCGGCATGCGCGAGCTGATCGACGCGCTGGTGATCGCGGTCGTCGCCCGCGGACACGTGCTGGTCGAGGGGCCGCCCGGCCTCGGCAAGACCCTGCTCGGCAAGACCCTCGCGCGCGCGCTCGCCGGACAGTTCAAGCGCATCCAGGGCACCGCCGACCTCATGCCCGCGGACATCACCGGCGTGCACGTGTTCGACGAGGCGAGCGGGAAGTTCACGCTACGGCCGGGCCCGATCTTCGCCGCGGTGCTGCTGATCGACGAGATCAACCGGGCCGGCCCCAAGACTCAATCGGCGCTGCTGGAGGCGATGGAAGAGCGTCAGGTCAGCATCGATCGCCAGACTTACCGGCTGCCCGGGGAGTTTCTGGTCATCGCCACGCAGAACCCGCACGAGTTCGAAGGCACCTTCCCGCTGCCGGAGTCGCAACTCGACCGCTTCATGATGCGCATCGCGGTGGGTTACCCGCCCACCGACGATGAGAGCACCGTGCTCGAACGCTACGGGACGATTGCTGCAACCCAGGCTCCGCCCGCCGACCCGCAGAGCCGGCCCGTGACCGCCGAGTCACTGGCAGCCGCCCGCGCGTGCGCCGATGCCGTGCATGTCTCTGCCGGTCTGAGCAATTACGTCCTGGCGCTCGCCCAGGCCTCGCGCGAGCACCCGCAGATCGCCCTCGGCCTGTCCACGCGCGGCGCCCTGGCCGTGCTGCGCGCGTCGCGTGTCGCTGCCGGCCTGCGCGGCGCAGAGTTCGTCACGCCCGATGACGTCAAGCGGGTCACGCCTTGGGTGCTGGCGCACCGGCTGGCCCTGACACCCGAGGCGCTGCTCGAGGGCCGCGACGCCCGCGCGTTGGTTACGGCGCTGCTCGAGCGAGTGCCGGTGCCGCGCTGAGGCACGGAGGCGCGGATGAGTCTGCAGCGCAACGGCCTGCTGCTGATCCTGCTCACGGGGCTGCTCGGCATTCTCGGGCAGTGGGACGCGGCGCTCGCCCGCGTTTGGCTCCTGCCCGCCGCTCTCGTGGCGTTCGGCCTGATGTACGAGAGCCTGATGGTGCGGCGGTGGCGCGTGCGCGTGCGCCTCGAGGGCAGCGAGCGCTGGCCGCTCGGGCGCGAGCGATCGGTGCGGTACGTGTTCGAGCAGCACGAGCGCGCGATGATCCGCGCCCAGTCGGCTCTGGCGGCGCCCGAGACATTCGCCGCCGATCCGCGCATTGAGCCGCTGCGCCTGCCGCGCGGCCGTGAAATCGCTCTTGCCGTGCGGGCCAAGCCGCGCCGCCTGGGCCGCCACGCATGGCCCGCTCCGCGGCTGCGGCTGGCAGGACCGTTGCAGCTCGCCTGGTGGCCGGTACAGACCCAGGCCGAGTACTGCGCGGTAGTGATTCCCGACCTGCTCGGCCGTGCGGAGCGCGCAGCGGGCGATGCCCGGGGCGAGGGCTGCGCCGCGCATGCCGGTGGCGGCAGCGCGGAGATCGTGCAGCTGCGCGAGTACCGGCACGGCGATCCGCTGCGCGCGATCGACTGGAAGGCGAGCGCGCGGCGCGGCCGGCTCATCAGCCGCGATCTGGCCGAGGAGCGCCATCTGGAAGTCCTGCTCGCCGTCGACGTCGGGCGCGCCGGCGCGCTCACCGCCGGGGAGATCGACCGTCTGGGTCTTTACGTGAACGTCGCGGCCCGCCTGGCGCAGCGTGCTGCGGATCTCGACGATGCGGTCGGATTGCTGCTGTTCGCCGAGCGGCCCGTGGCGCTGCTCAGGCCGGCGCGGGGCGAGGCTGCCGTGGCACGCATCCGCAGAACGTTGGCCGAGTGCACCGTGCACCCCGGGCAGGGCAATCCGGCGCTCGCCGCCGCGCACATCCGCGCCATGAGTCCGCGGCGCATGCTCATCGTGATGCTCACGGATCTGCTCGATGCGGCTACTGAAGAGCTCAGTGACGCGGTGCGGCTCCTCGCGCCGAAGCACTTCGTGCTCGTCTGCGGCCCGCAGAACGCGCGCATCACCCGCCTGCCGGCCGAGCCCGCGCACGACGCGCTCGATCCCTTTCGCGCGCTCGCCGCAGCCGAGTACCATCGCACCCTGGTAGGCAACGTCCGGGCGCTGCGCGCCCTCGGGGCGGCCGCCCTCACCGCCCGCCCCGAGCAGCTCGACCGGGCGGTGTTCGACGCCTACCAGCGTTTCCGCCGGCAACGGCGGGTTTGACCGGCAAGCATGACAGGGGAGAGGCCATGATCCGCTCGACCACACGACTGAAAGCCCTGTGGGCCGGCTGCGCGCTCGCGCTGCTGGCGCCGCTGGCGCTGCCCGCGGCGCACGCGGCCGCACCCACGCACCGACGCGCCGAGGCCACCGCCTTCGTGCACGAGCTGGCGGCCGGCCAGTTCGCGCAGGCCGAGGCCCGCTTCGACGCGCAGATGCGCACGCATGCGAGCCCCGCGAAGCTGAAGAAGCTCTGGCACTACATGCAGAAGCAGTTCGGCCCCTACGCCAGAACAGACGGCAGCAACTCGATGAGCCTTCGGGGACACCCCATGGTCATCGTGCGCACCATGTTCAAGCGTCAGACGGTCGGTCTCGCCGTGTTCTTCGATGATGCGCGCAAGATCGACGGGCTGCGGGTCGTACCCATCCGCTGAGCGCACCGCCCGTTCAACGCTTCAGCGTCGCCTCGAGGAGCGCGAGCAACGACTGCCAGTGCCGCTCGGCAGCCGGCGCGTCGAAGACCGGCGTGTCACGAAACACCCACCCATGCCTGGCCGGATAGGTCTCGAGGGTGTGATCCACGCCGGCCTCGGTGAGCGCCTGCTCGAGGCGCGCCTTCATGTCGTCGGGGAACGAGGCATCCTCGCTCGCGCCGGCCACATAGACGCGCGCCTTGATCTTCCCGGCGAGCCGGTGCGGGCTGTCCGGCGCATCGGTGGCGAGCCGTCCGCCGTGGTAGGAGGCGGCGGCCGCAATGCGCTGCGGATACGTACCTGCGGCGGTCAGGGACAGCAGTCCGCCCATGCAATAGCCGGTCGTGCCGATCGGACCGGGCGTGACGTCGGGCTGCGCAGCGATGAACTCGAGAAACGCCGCCGTATCGGACATCACGTTCGCCGGCGTGGCCAGGGCCATGAATTTCTCCATCAGGATCTTGCGCTGCTCGGGATCGGAGAAGATTTTCTTCGGATCCATCGGCTCGTAGGGCCCGGAGCGGTAGAAAAGGTCCGGCAGCAGCGTGAAGTAGCCGTTCGCGCTCAGGCGCTCGCCGATCTCGAGCATCGCCGGGCGGATCGCGAGCGCATCCATGTATACGAGCACCGCGGGCCACGGCCCGCCGCCGGCGGGACGATACAGATACACCGGGCACTGCCCGTCGCGAGTTTGAATCATGATCCGCTGCATGGTGTTCCCTCCGGGGACGAGATGGCTCACACGCCGTGCGATCGCAGCGCGCTCCGATGACAACGGCTCCAGGTCGGTGCGCGCGGCGGTGCGGCGGCTCATTCGCCGGTGACGGCCGCCGGCGCGGCCCGAACTGCGGCGCTATGTTATCCGTACGACCTGAGGCTCTTGAACCGGCGGACGGCCGCCGATTGCGAATCGCCATGCAATTGATCGGTATGCTCGACTCACCCTACGTCCGGCGCGTCGCCGTGTCGTTGCGCGTGCTTGGCCTGCCGTTCACGCACCGCTGCGTGTCGGTATTCCGCACCTACGAGCAGTTCAAGGCCATCAACCCCGTCGTGAAGGCTCCGACGCTCGTGTGCAACGACGGCACCGTGCTGATGGACTCGACCCTGATCCTCGATTACGCCGAGGCGCTGGCGAGACCGCGTTCGCTGCTGCCCGAGAACGTGCGCGAGCGCGCCGCGGCGCTGCGCAGCGTGGGGCTTGCGCTGGCGGCGTGCGAAAAGAGCGTGCAGATCGTCTATGAGCGCAACCTCAGGCCTCCCGAGAAACAACACGAGCCGTGGGTGAGCCGGGTGACCGAGCAGCTGCTGGCCGCCTACCGGGCGCTCGAGACGGAGCTCGCCGTGCCTGGGGCGAGCCTGGAGTTGAACGCCGCGACGATTGCCGCCGCGACCACCTGGCGCTTCACACAGGAGAAGCTGCCAGGCACCGTCGGGGCGCACCAGCATCCGCGCCTGCACTCGCTCTCGCAGTGGGCCGAGGCGCAACCGGCCTTCCTCGCCTCGCCGTACGACGAAACCACGCTGCACGTCTGAGCGCTTGCGTCGGCCCGCTGCGCCGCGCCACCGCAGATCAGCCGCCGGACGGCTCGGTCCGGTAGCCTCCGCGGCTCGCAGCCATTCTGCGCGCCGCAGCGCGCAGCACCCAGGGAAAGAACCGCTCCAGCAGGACGAACAGTTTGCCGTGGCCGGTCACGATGACTTCGCGCTGGCCGCGCGCGATCGCACGCAGCATGTGGCTCACGGCCCTGCTGCGCCCCACGACGAGCCAGCGCGGAATGGGCTCGGCGGCATCCGCATGCAGCTGCCCGTGATTGTCGACGCGGCGGATGTCGCTCTCGACGAACCCGGGGCTGATGAGCGTCACCCGCACGCCCTTCAGCGCCAGCTCCGGGGTGATCGAGTTCGCCAGTGCCCGCACCGCGAATTTGCTCATGGCGTAGGGAGAGGCGCCCGGAGAGGCCGTCCAGCCGGCGACGCTGCCGAGGATGACGAGCTGGCCGCGGGATGCGAGGACCGCGGGCAGCGCGGCCTGCAGGGTGCGCAACACCCCGAACACGTTGGTCTCGAACTGCCGCCGATAGTCCTCGAGCGAGAGCTTCGCGAACGGACCGACCACACCGAAGCCCGCATTGGCAATGACGATGTCGAGCCGGCCCCAGCGCTCGAGGGTCTCAGCCACCGCGCGGGGCGGATCCTCGTTGCGGGTGACGTCGCAGCTCACGATCAGCGGCTGCGCAGCGCCCAGCGACACGATCTGCTGGCGGACCTGCTCGAGCCGCTCGATGCGGCGCGCCGCCAGCGCAAGGCGCGCACCGGCGCGCGCGAGCTGCACGGCGAGTTCCTCGCCGATTCCCGAGGAGGCTCCGGTGATCAGCACGACTTTGTCGTGAAAGCGCTCGACCCCGTTTGCGGCCATGATGCCCCCGTCCACGTTCTGAAGCCGGTCGTGCCGGGCGCACTCGCTCCGCTCGCGCCCCCGGCGGGTGTCTCTGGTTGACGTCAAGGATATTCGATCAGCGTGCCCGGGACACGCCCAGACGCTCTCTTGGGGGCGGTTTCGCTCCGAGTCCCGGCCGGCGTGCGCGGCCGCCGCGACGACAGGGCGCGGTCTGTGCTGAGCTAAAGTTGCAGCCGATGCGGCCGATTCAATGTGGAATGAGGCAAGAGCGGCGCAATTTGTACCGTATTCTGTACGTGCAGCCCGAGGCGCCGCCGGAGATGATCACCGCGGCGTACCGCTGCCTCATGTCCCGTCTGCGCAACCATCCGGACCTGGGCGGCGACCACGAGACCGCCGCGCGCATCAATCAGGCGTACCAGATCCTGCGTGACCCGGCCAAACGCAAGGCCTACGACAATAGCCGGCGGCGACCCCTGTCCGCGCGAGTGCGCCCGGCCGACAACGACACACGCCGGGTGCCGCCGGCGCAGGAGCACGCCTGTCCGTTCTGCGGACTCGCCATCCCGGCGCGGATCGAGCCGGACACTCGCTGCCGGCGCTGCGCGAGTCCGCTCGCACCCGTTGCGTACGCGCTCGCCACGACCGGCGAGGCGTTCGGGCGGCGCTCCGCACCCCGCGTGGAGAAGAACTGCCGTGTCACCGTACACACCGCAGCTGAGGCGGCGCCGGTGTCGGCGATCCTGCGCGATCTGTCGGTTACGGGTGTGAGCCTGTACACCGCGGCGCCCATGGCCGCCGGCAGCAACATCCGCATCGAGGCGTTGGGGATGGACGTGATCGCCCATGTGATCGAGGCTCAGCCGGGCGAGCGCGCGTTCCTCGTGCGCGGGGTCCTCCTGACCGCCCTCTACAACCGAAAATCCGGCCTCTTCATGTCCGTAACCGCCTGATTCAGGCGGGCCGGCGGACAGATCCGTCGCGCGAGCGCGACACAGGCGGGATCAGGATCACGGCTATCGGATGCGGGTTTGACGTGCTCGCGCCAGCGGTCTATACGTGCTCGTGACGCGACAGGCAGGGGAGCACGATGCGCGTTCTGGTCGTCGAAGATGATGTCAATCTACGCTCGGTCCTGCGGGCGGCGATGGAACGCAGAGGCTGGGAGGTTGAGGACGCCGCCGACGGCAGCGAAGCGCTGCAGCACATCCACGCCCAGGCGTTCGATGCCGCGGTCGTCGATTACCATCTGCCGCCGCCGGATGGCCTGGAGATCCTGCGCGAGCTGCGCACCGCCCAGCCGCGCTGCGTACGCATGCTCATGTCCGGCGCGCTCGATTTGCCCGTGGTCATGGGCGCGGTCAATCGCGGCGAGGTGACGCGTCTGGTCGCCAAGCCCTTCCATCTCGAGGCGCTGTTCGGCGCGTTCGACGAGGCACTCGCGGAACGCGCCCGTCTGGAGGAAATTTACGGCCGTGCACATCAGGACGTGTTGGATCAGCAGCGGCGGGAACTCGAGCAGTGCTTCAACGAGTGCCTGCTGCAGCTGGCCGTCCAGCCGCTCATCGAGGCACAGACGGGCACCATACACGGATACGAGGGCTTGCTGCGCAGCCGTCATCCGACACTCGATTCCCCCGCTCGGGTGATCGGCGCCGCCGAGACGCATCACTTGCTAGGGCCGCTCGCCGATCAGGTCGCCGCCGCGGCGGCCGACTGGCTTCGCCGGCTGCCCCCGCATCTGACGCTGTTCATCAACGCCCATCCCAACGAGCTCGCCGACCTCGAGGCCATGCGGCGGCGCTTCGCGCCGCTGCTCGCGACGGCCCGTCGTCTGGTGATCGAAATCACCGAGCGCAGCAACGTGCTCGAGCAGACCGACTGGCGCAGCGCCATCCTGTGGCTTGCGGGTGCTGGCTTTCGCATCGCCATCGATGATCTGGGCTCGGGCTACAACTCGCTCTCGGTGCTCGCCGAACTGCAACCGGCCTTCCTCAAAGTCGACATGAGCATCGTGCGCAACATCGACCGCGACGAGCGCAAGCAGCGACTCGTGGAGCTGCTGACGCGCTTCGCCCAGGCGACCGACAGCCGCGTGGTGCTCGAGGGGATCGAGACCGAGGCGGAGGCCGAGACCGCCCGCCGGCTTGGCGTCGATCTGCTGCAGGGTTATCTGTTCGGCCGGCCGGCGCTCAGCCTGTGAACTGACGCGCCGCTCAGGCCGCCGGCGGGTCAGGCCGCAGCGCGAGCGCTTCGCGCAGATCGCGCAGCCGCGGCGGCTTCGACAGCACCCGCTCGACGTGCGAGGGAACCTCGCCCTCCTCGAGCAGACGCCGGCCCCACCCCGTCAGCAGCAGCACCAGGGTATCGGCTCGAGCGGCTTTGACCGCCGCGGCGACCTGGCGCCCGTCGACCTGCGGCATGCCGAGGTCGGTGATCACGACGTGATACGGCTCGCCGGCCGCGAGCGCCGCGCGGAACGCCTCGATGCCCGCCCGTCCACCGTCGGCCGTAGTGATCAGGTGGCCGTCCCCGGCGAGCGTATCGCGCGTCGACTGGAGCACGATCGGATCGTCATCCACCAGCAGGATGCGGCGCGGAGAGATCACCTGAATCTGCTGCAGCCCCGTCACGTGACCCGCGCTGTCGCGCGCGAGCGGGAAGCTCAGCAGGACGCGCGTGCCCTGTCCGGGCACGCTCACCAGCTCGATCTCCCCCCCGTGGCGCTGCATGGTGCCGTAGACCATCGGCAGTCCGAGGCCCGTGCCCCGCTCCCCCTTGGTCGTGAAGAACGGCTCCAGACAGCGCTGGCGGGTCTGCTCGTCCATGCCGACGCCGGTATCGGCGATTTCGAGCTGCACGCAGCGCCGCGCCGCGGCCGGTTCTGCTGCGGGCTCGATCAGTCGGGTATGCAGTGACAGCCGGCCGCCCTGCGCCATGGCGTCTACCGCGTTGAATATGAGGTTGGTGAGCGCATCGCGCAACTCGGCGGCAACCCCCGGTATCGGCGGCAGATCCGGCGCGAACGATGTGTCGAGCTCGATGAGCACGCCGCGCCGCTGCGGCATGTCGCTCCAGCGGGCGCGGGTCAGATCGATGACCTGGGCGATGAGCTGGTTCAGATCGACAGGCTGCAGCGGTTGGTTCGGCTCGCGGGCGCGGTAGAACTCGCGCATCCGCGACACGGTATGCGCCACCTGCTCGACCGCCCGCTGGATCACCTGCACCGAATTGTGGATCGCGGGAGGAAGCTGCGGATCCTCGATGAGCATGTCGGCGTACAGCATGATCGGGGAGATCGCGTTGTTGATGTCGTGCGCGATACCGCTCGCCATCGTACCGAGCGCCAGCAGCCGCTCGTGCTGCAGCACCGCCTGCTGCGTCTGGCGCAGGTCCTCGTAGGCGCGGGCGAGCGCCTGGTAGAGCTCGGCGTGCTGCGCGGCGAGCGCCACGTGCTCGCTCAGCTGACCCAGGAACTCGCACTCACCGCTGCTGAAACTCTTCGGCGCGCAGCGCGCCGCGAGCAGCACGCCGAACACCTGACTCTCGAAGCGCAGCGGCGCGGCGACGAGCGCGCCGAGCCCCCCGCCGGCCAGCCGGCGCGCGAACGGGAACGGGATCGCGGCCAGCTCAGGCTCGTAGACCAGCTCGCCGCGCACGCAGCGCGACAGGCCGTTCTGATCGATGGCGATACGCGCGTGCTCGCCCAGAGCGAGTTCGAGGGCAAGGGCCGCGCCGTGCACGCCGACGCACGTGACCGTCAGGTGCTTCTCGGCGGCCTCGTACAGACAGATCGCGCAGAAATCGAGCGACAGGTGCGCCTCGAGCGTGCGGATCACCACCTGGAAAATGCTGTGCACATCCTGCCGCTCGCCCATCGCGCGCGTGATGGCGCCGAGGAGATTCAACCGCGCGAGGTGCGCCTCGAGCTTCAGGCGCGCCTCCTTGCGCTCGGTCACGTCGCTCGCAGCGCCGAACCACTCGATGACCCGCCCCTGCTCATCCTGCAGCGGGATCGCACGCGAGAATGCCCAGCCGACGCTGCCATCGGCGCGCAACACGCGATGCTCGAGCTCGAACACGCCCGTCGTGCGGATCGCGTGTTCGACTGCGGCCCGCACGCGCGGCTGATCGTCGGGATGGATGTGCTGTCCGAGCCAGTTGCCCCTCGCCACGAGAGTCGAAGCCTGGGAGTCGCCGTCCTGCCCGCTCCGCAGCTCGCTCCAGTCCGGGCTCAGCTGATAAACGACATCGGAGGTGGTGCTGACGAAGGCCCGGAACCGCCGCTCGCTCGCGCGCAGCGAGGCGTTGACGCGCGCGAGTTCCTCGGTCCGCTGCGTCACGCGGTTTTCCAGCTCGGCGTTGAGCCTGCGCAACGCCGCTTCGGCGCGGCGGCGGCCGGCGAAATCCCTGCGCAGCGCGAGCAGCGCCAATGTCGCGATCACGAACGCGAGCGCCCCGCCGCCGGCGACGGCCGCCTCGGTGAGCCGCGCGCGCTGTCCGGTGGCCGCCTCGCGCTGCGCGAGCAGCCCGCGCTCGGTCGTGCGCATCCGGCCGATGAGCCGATCGATGCGATCGGCGACGCCGCGATGCGCGCGCGCTGCAATTGCAGCGCTCTCGGCGCTCGGCAGGCCCTGCGTGCGGCGCAGTTCGATCATGCGGGTCAGTCCGGCGATGCGCGCGGCGAGCAGCGGCGCGAGCCGCTCGAGCCGGCCTTGCTCGAGCCGGTTGTCGGCCGTCAGGCGCTTCAGATCGCCGTAGGAGCGCTCCATGGCGCGCGCCGCGCGCTGGTAGGCGCGCAGATCGGCCGGACTCTCGGTGAGGACGAAGTCGCGCTCGTCGGATTCGGCGGCGGCGACGGCGGCATCGAGACGGCGCAGGGCGGCGAGCACCCCCACAGTGTGCGTCACCCACTCGGCGTCACTCGTCAGTTGACGCAGACTGAGAATCGAGGCGGCGCCGATGAGCACCACGCAGGCGAGCGCGCCGGCAAAGGCCAGCTGCGTCTTGTGTTCCGTCGACCACGGCATCGCCCCTGCGCTCCGCTCAGCCGCGCGGCCCGCCCGTGCGGTCCGCCGGGGAAGGCCGGCCCGTCCCGCCGCAAGCCATCGCCGCGCCGGCGCTCATCGGCCCACGCTTCATGGCCCCCGCAGGAGCTGACCGGACAGGTGTGCAGCGTGCACACGGACATATCCGGCACCGCCGGGCGACATCAGTCACGCTGTGGACGCTCCCTCCATCGTCTGGACGTACCTTACGCCCCCCACCCGGCCGTTGGCCACCGGCGGCTCAGAACTCGGTATATTTGCGGCTGCTGCCACGCGACTTCGCGACCGGATACTTGCGCGCATTGAGCCGCATTTTCCGCCGGGCGGCCGCGATCAGATCGACATCGAGCCGGTCGGCGAGACGAATCAGATAAAGCAGCACGTCCGCCATCTCCTCCTCGACCTGCGTGCGCTTGGCACGCGGCAGCGCCGCGGACTCGGCTTGGCGCAGCCATTGGAAGTGCTCCAGGAGCTCCGCCGCCTCGACGCTCAAAGCCATCACGAGGTTCTTCGGCGAATGGAATTGCTCCCAGTCCCGTGCCGTCGCGAAACGCCGCAGCGCCGCGCGCAGCGCACCGAGCGAGTCCGGCGGAACCGACCCGGTGCGGCGCGCGCGGGCGCGCTTTCTGGTTGCCGCGGGAATCATCCGACCGATGTCGTGGCAGACGGCGCGGCGCTCGCCGCGGCGCGTGTGAACGGGCGGCAAGGCACAGCAGGGCAAACAGCTGCGGCCACGCCAATCGAGCGGCGCAGATCCATCACGGCCTCCGCGGTGCACGCATCGCCTGACCCACCTCGCCCCCCATGGGCGCGGGGCACAGGCCATGCCGTGCGCACAGAGCTCAATGATGGCCGAGTGCACGCCGAGTGTTCAAGGGCGCCCAGCGCCGCGGCGGCGCCCGCTCAGCCGGCTTGACTGCCCGAGCGGCGCGGCCCCTCGCGGCGCTTGTCGTGCACGATTTCGGCGAAGGCAGAGTGGTTGTGAATGGACTCGAAGTTCTCGGCCGTGAGCCGATAGCGCCCGATCCGCTCCTCGGCGTTGAGCCGCACCGCGATGTCACGCACCAGATCTTCGGCGAACTTCGGGTTCTCATAGGCGCGCTCGGTGACGAACTTCTCATCCGGGCGCTTCAACAGCCCGTAGACCTCGCATGAGGCCTCCTCTTCTGCGATGCGCACCAGTTCCTCGATGCTCATCGGTGCGCGCAGCTCCGCCCTGATGGTGATGTGCGAGCGCTGGTTGTGCGCCCCGTAGTCGGAGATCTCCTTAGAGCACGGACACAGGCTGGTCACCGGCACACACACCTCGAGCGTCGAACGCGTTCCGGCGTCCGGATCGCGCTCGGCACGCATGAGGACCTCGTGATCGAGAGCGCTTTGTACGCGCGAAACCGGCGCGGCTTTGCGGATGAAGTACGTGAAGGCCACCTCGATTTCGCCGCGGTCCGCGCCGAGGCGTCCGAGCATCTCATCGAGCAGCACCTCCAGTACCGCCACATCCAGCGCCCGCCGATGCGCCTCTAGCACCTCGATGAAGCGGGACATGTGGGTGCCTTTGAGGTGTCCGGGCAGTCCCACCGACATGTCCAGGCGCGCCACCGTCGGCTGCTCGCCTCCATCGGCCTGACGCACGCGCAGGTGCGCGCGCAATCCCTTCACACCCACCCGGTTGATGCGGATGTTGCGGCTGTCGGCGCTGGCCTGGATGTCGGCGAGAACGGAGCGTGGGGCGGCATTCATGGGCGTCCTCAGTCCAAGTTGTCCTAGACAATATCGTCTGTTTCCATAAGAATAGGCTGATGAGTGGATGCTGTCAACTGTATGTCTAGGACAATCGTGGCTCCCCCAGAGCTTCCTGATGCTCCCATCAGCGCCGTGGAGCGCGAAACGGGCCTGTCCAAGGACACGCTGAGGGTCTGGGAGCGCCGCTACGGATTCCCGGTGCCGCTGCGCGATCGGCACGGTGAGCGGCTGTATCCGGCCGATCAGGTCCTCAGGCTCCGCCTGATCAGCCGGCTGCTCGGCCGCGGGCTGCGTCCGCGCCAGGTGGTCGGCGCACCTCTGGAGGAACTCATCGCGCGTGCCGGGGAAGGCGATGCGGGGCCCGCCCTGCAGGCGCGCGCCGCCGAGGCGCCGCTGCTCGACGCCACGCTGCGCTTGCTTCGCAGCTACGACGAGGCGGGACTGCGCGCGCATCTGTCGCTTGCCCTGCAGCGGCTCGGGCTGCAGCGCTTCGTCACCGAATTCGCCGCGCCGATGAACGTGCAGGTCGGCGAGGCGTGGTCACGCGGCGAGATCGCGATCAGCCAGGAGCATCTGTACACCGAGCAGATGCAACACCAGCTGCGTCAGGGCATTGGCGCCATTTATCCAGGTACACGCGCCCCGAGCGTCATGCTGACGACGCTGCCCGGCGAAGAGCACCAGCTCGGCCTGCTGATGGCGCACGCCTGTCTGGCGATCGAGGGCACCCGCTGCGTATCCCTCGGCGTGCAGACACCCGCGTGGGATATCGCTCAGGCGGCCCGGCAGCACGGCGCCGATGTGGTCGGGCTGTCCTTCAGCGAATCGCTGCGGCAGAAGACGGCGCTCGACATGCTGCAGGATCTGCGCGCGCGCCTGCCGGAATCGATTGAGATCTGGGCGGGCGGAGCGCTCTGGTCACGCCTGCGCCGTCGGCCCCCGGGCGTGCGGTTCGTCAGCCGGCTCGAGCAGATCTCTCCGCTCCTCGCCGAATACCGCGCGCGCGAGAGCGCGGCCGCGCCCTGATCAACGCTTCAGCGCGCGCGCGAGCGCCTCGGCCATCACGCCGTTGCCGCCCTGCGCGGAGCTGCGAGCGGCCCGCGCATGCTGCACGGCGTGCTGCCTTGCGCCGCGGTCCGCCGCGTGCTGCGGGGAGCCGCCGGAGCGCTCCCGCGGCGGCGCCTCATCGAGCTTCATCGTGAGCGCGATGCGCCGGCGCTGCAGATCGACCTCGAGCACCTTAACCTTGACGACATCGCCCGCTTTCACGAGCTCGTGCGGATCGTTGACGAACCGATGGGACATCATCGAGATGTGCACCAGGCCGTCCTGATGCACCCCGACATCGACGAACGCGCCGAAGTTGGTCACGTTGGTCACGACTCCCTCGAGCAGCATGCCGGGCGAGAGATCCTTCAGATCCTCCACCCCGTCGTGAAACACCGCGGTCTTAAACTCCGGGCGGGGGTCGCGCCCGGGCTTCTCCAGCTCGCGCAGGATGTCGCGCACGGTGGGCAGACCGAAGCGCTCGTCCGTGTAGCGGGCCGCATCGAGCTGCTGCAGCGCGCGCGCATCGCCCATCACCGCGGCGACCGGCTTGCCGAGCTCGGCCAGGATGCGTTCGACGAGCGGATAAGCCTCGGGGTGCACTGCGGAGCGGTCGAGCGGGTTCGATCCGCCGTTGACGCGCAGGAACCCGGCGGCCTGCTCGAAGGTCTTGGCGCCGAGCCGTGGCACGGCGCGCAGGTCCTCGCGGCTCGCGAAGGCGCCATGCTCGTTGCGGTGGCGCACGATCGCCTCGGCAAGCGAGGTGGACAATCCCGAGATGCGCGCCAGCAGCGCCGGCGAGGCGGTATTCACATCGACACCGACCGCGTTGACGCAGTCCTCGACCACCGCATCGAGCGAGCGGGCCAGCCTGCTCTGATTGACGTCGTGCTGATACTGCCCCACGCCGATCGACTTCGGGTCGATCTTGACCAGCTCGGCGAGTGGATCCTGCAGACGCCGGGCGATGGACACCGCGCCGCGCAGACTGACGTCGAGTTCGGGCAGCTCGTGCGAGGCGAGCTCGGAGGCCGAGTACACCGAGGCGCCCGCCTCGGAGACCACGATCTTGGTGAGCTTCAGCTCGCCGTGGCGCTTGATCAGCTCGGCGGCGAGCCGATCGGTCTCGCGCGAGGCGGTGCCGTTACCGATGCTGATCAGATCCACCGCGTGCTTGCGCGCAAGCGCCGCCAGCACGTGCAACGCCCCGTCCCAGTCGTTGCGCGGCGCATGCGGGTAGATCGTCGCGGTCTCGAGCACCTTGCCGGTGCGATCCACGATCGCCACCTTCACCCCGGTGCGCAGGCCCGGATCGAGCCCCATCGTGGCGCGGGGCCCGGCCGGCGCGGCGAGCAGCAGGTCGTGCAGATTGCGGGCAAAGACGCCGATGGCTTCCTCCTCGGCGCGTTCGCGCAGTTCGGCGAGCAGCTCCCCCTCGAGCTGCCAGGCGAGCTTGACCTGCCAGCACCAGCGCACCGCCTGTGTCAGCCACGCATCCGCCGGGCGTCCCTGGTCGGATACCCCAAAGCGCGCGGCGATCTTGCGCTCACATGAATTGACCGCATCGGCCGGCTGTGCCGGCGCGCCGTCCGTCTCGAGCGCCTCGGGCAGCTGCACGGCGAGCTGCAGGAGCTGCTCCTTGCGCCCGCGAAACAGCGCTAGCGCCCGGTGCGAAGGAATCGCCTTCAGCGGCTCGCGATAGTCGAAGTAATCGCGGAACTTCGCGCCGGCCTCCTCCTTGCCAGGCTCGATCTTGGCGATGAGCCAGGCGTTCTCGCGCAGATGCTCGCGCAGCGCGCCGACGAGCGCCGCGTCCTCGGCGAACTGCTCCATCAATACCTGGCGGGCGCCCTCGAGCGCCGCCTTCACGTCGGGTACCCCGGGGTTATCGCCCTGCTCGGTGCTGAAGGCGGCCCTGAGGTACTTGGCCGCCTCCGCCTGCGGATCGAGCAGCGGATCGGCGAGCAGCGCTGTGGCGAGCGCATCGAGACCGGCCTCGCGCGCAATCTGTGCCTTGGTGCGCCGCTTCGGCTTGTAGGGCAGATACAGATCCTCGAGGCGCTGCTTGGTGTCGGCCGCCTCGAGGCTTGCCCGCAGTTGCACCGTCAGCTTGCCCTGCTCCTCGATGCTCTTCAGCACCGCGGCGCGGCGCTCTTCGAGCTCGCGCAGATAGACCAGCCGTTCCTGCAGCGTGCGCAGCTGCGCATCATCGAGACCTCCGGTGGCCTCCTTGCGATAGCGGGCGATGAACGGCACGGTGGCGCCGCCGTCGAGCAGGGCGACGGCCGCGAGAACCTGCGGCGGACGAACCGCGAGTTCCGCGGCGATACGGGATTCGATGGACAGCATCAGCGATGGGACAGGACGAGGCCGAAGGAGGGGGCACTATGCGCAATCGTCCGGCCCACAACAAGACTTGCGCCACCGGCCTCGAATGTCCTAGGCCCCCGCCGTGCGCGCACCGGCGCTGCGTCCCGCATGCGGCGCCCGATGGATGGACCTCGAGCTTGCGCGCTGCGGCGGCAACATTGATGTCGGCTCATCCGTATTTGTACCTATGCGGCGCACCTCCGCCTCCTGGCGGTGGGCAAAACATCTCTTGAATCAACGGCTTGATGCGCCCGCACCGCGCGCGGCGAACTTGTCTGCCCAGCGCGCACGGTGCGACGCACGTCACGCCGCGCACACATGTCATCTTTAGCATGTGCCGACGGAAAGCCCCTTCATGCACGTCCCCTACAATAGCTGGCTCGTCGCGCTCTCGATCGCGGTGGCCGTATCCGTCTCCTACACCGCTTTCAGGCTCGCCGCGCGGGTGGCGGAGGCGATCCGTCCCATGCGCAGTTACTGGCTCATCGGCGGCGCAAGCGCGATGGGGATCGGCATCTGGTCGACGCACTTCATCGGCATGCTGGCGATATCCATGCCGATGGTATTGCGCTACGACATTCCCATGACGGTCGCTTCGCTGCTGATTGCGATCATCACCTCCTGGATGGCGATCCGGATCGCCGGCACCGAACGCTTCGGCCGCGGGGCTGTGGCGCTCGGCGGGCTGGTGATGGGCGGCGGAATCGCCGCCATGCACTTCCTCGGCATGGCCGCCATCGACATCACCCCCGCCATCCGCTACCAGCCCGCACTCGTGGCCGCCTCGATCATCGTGGGCATCGGCGCCTCATCGGGCGCCCTGTGGCTGACGTTCCAGCTGCGCGGCGGGCGCACGGCGCGCCCACTCGCCCGCCTCGGCGCTGCAGTGCTGATGGGCCTGGCCATCAGCGGCACGCACTACATCGGCATGGCGGCCGCCAGCTTCGCTGCGCACTCGCGCTGCTACGGCGGCGTCGCCCTGGACAATGCGTGGCTCGCCGTCACGATCGCGCTCGTGACCGCCAGCCTGCTCGGCTTCACGCTGATGACGGACATGTACTCGAGCGAACTCGCCGCGCGCGCGCAGGCGCATGCCGCGCGGCTGCAGCAGATCAATGCGCAGCTGCGCTATCAGGCCACGCATGACGGGTTGACGGGCCTGCTGAACCGGGCTGCGTTTCTCAAGCGGCTGGCTGCGGCGCTGCGCGCGGCGCGAGCCGGCGCCGGCCGATTCGCGGTGCTGGCGCTCGATCTGGACCGCTTCAAACTGATCAACGACTCGCTCGGACACGGTGCCGGCGATCGGCTGCTCTGCGAGGTGGCGCGGCGCCTGTGCGCGATGACACGCCCGGGCGATGCGATCGCGCGCATGGGCGGCGATGAATTCCTCGTGCTCACACGCCCTCTGGCGAGCGCCGAGGACGCCGGCGCGATCGCGACCCAGATCATACAGGGTCTCAGCAAACCGCTGCGGCTGGACTCGCTCGAGGTCCTGGTCGCCTCGAGCATCGGCATCAGCCACTATCCGAGCGACGGCGATACCCCCGAGGCGCTGCTCGCGCACGCCGATGAGGCCCTGTACGGCGCGAAACGCCAGGGCGGACGAACCTTTCAGTGCTTCGTTGCGCAGATGAATGGCTTCCCCCACGAGCGCCTGCAGCTCGAGAGCGACCTGAACCATGCGCTGGCGCGCGGCCAATTCGAGCTGTACTACCAGCCGCGCGTCGATGTGGTAAGCGCCCGGGTGACCAGCGTCGAGGCGCTGCTGCGCTGGCGACACCCCTCACGCGGCCCCATCTCACCGCGCACATTCATTCCGATCGCGGAGGAGACCGGGCTGATCGTTCCGATCGGCGCGTGGGTGCTGAACGAGGCCTGCAGGCAGGCCCGCCGGTGGCACTCGAGCGGGCTGTCGCTGCGTATCGCGGTGAACCTGTCCGCCCTGCAGTTCCGCCAGCCGGGTCTGCTGCGCATGATCGCGGCGGCGCTCGCCGCCGAGGGTCTGCCGCCGCGACTGCTCGAGCTGGAAATCACCGAAAGCGTGGTCATGACCGACGCGGCGAGTTCCGTGGCGATCCTCGAGCAGTTGAGCCGCATGGGCGTGATCGTCTCGGTGGACGATTTCGGCACCGGCTACTCGAACATGAGCTACCTGCAGCGCTTTCCCATCGACCGGCTGAAGATCGACGCGAGCTTCATCAGCGCCATGAACGATGACCCGCAGAGCACGCTCATCGTTCAGGCGATCATTTCGCTCGCCCACAACCTGCGCATGAAAGTGATCGCCGAAGGCGTTGAGACCCCCGCCCAGCTGAGGCGGCTCGCTTCCCTCGGTTGCGATCAGTATCAGGGCTTCCTGTTCGGTCAGCCCATGCCCGCCGAGGCGCTTGAGCCTCAGCTTCGCGCCCATGCGTCGCTCGGCGATGCCGGCGATACCGCTCTCACCAGCGCCAGGCTCGCGCGTCCGGCGTGGGACCCCGGCCTGCTCGCCTCGAACGACCGCTGATCGCCCACCAGGAGACCGCGCGAACATGGCGGTTATGTTTAATCGGCGAGCGCGTCGTCGCGGTCCGTGCGGCGGCGGCATCGCGCGATCCATGCCTGCATGCCTCGTCCAGAGACGCACATTCCAACCGTCGGCAATCCGCCACACTGTCGAAGGAGCCGGCGGCTCTGCTAGCATCAATGGCCGTTCACATGCGCAAGGACACTCTCGTCCGTGAACTGGCCGGCCCGACATGCTTAGCGCGCGAGTCCCGGACAATGAGGCCGAGCGGCTCGAGGCGCTGCGCATCCTCGAGATCCTCGATACCGTTCCGGAGCAGGGCTTCGACGATCTGACGCTGCTGGCGGCGACGATCTGCGCCACACCGATCTCGCTCGTGAGTCTGGTCGACGGCGAGCGCCAATGGTTCAAGTCGCGGCGGGGACTTTCACTCGAGCAGACGCCGCGAGAACTCTCCTTTTGCGCGCACGCCATCCTCGAGCCCGGACGCATCATGGAAATCCCCGATACCGCGGCCGACCGCCGCTTCACGGACAATCCCCTGGTCACCGGTGAGCCGCGCATCCGCTTCTATGCCGGAGCGCCGCTCGTGACCGACGCCGGCCACGCGATCGGCGCTTTGTGCGTCCTCGATCACAAGCCCCGCCGCCTCGAGCCGCCGCAGCGTGCGGCGCTGCAGGCACTCGCCCGTCAGGCCGCTGCACAGCTGAAGCTGCGCGCGGTGCACCATGCCATGCATCAGGCGCTTGAGACCGCGCGGCGCTATCAGACGGAACTCGAGGAGTACCAGAGCCGGCTGCGCAAGCTCAACATGCAGCTGCACACGCAGGCGATCACCGATCCGCTCACCGGCCTTTACAATCGACTCGCCCTCGCGCAGCAGCTCAATCAGGCCGTGGCGCGCGCCGGGCGCACCGGCGAGCCGCTGTCGCTTCTGCTCGTCGACGTCGATCACTTCAAGGCGTTCAACGACAGCTTCGGGCACCTGCGGGGCGATGAGGCGCTGCGGCGCATGGCGGAGATTCTCTATGCCACGGCGCGCGAGGCAGACATCGTGGCGCGCTACGGCGGCGAGGAATTCCTCGTCATTCTGCCGGCCACCGGCAGCGCCGGCGCACTCGCGCTCGCCGAGCGGATCCGCCAGCAGGTGCACAGCGCCCGCTGGGACCGGCGTGATCTGACGGTGAGCATCGGGGTCGTCACGCGGCAGGCGGCAGATCCGCGCTGCAGTGCGCAACTGCTGATCGAGGACGCCGATTCAGCCCTGTATCGCGCCAAGGCCGCCGGCCGCAACTGCGTGATGGCGGCCGATCCGTCCCGCGGTTGAGTCGGGCACAAGCGGTTGAGTCGGGCACAAGAGGTGCCGGGCCTGCAAAGCGGAGCGCTCATCCAGGCTGGCGCGCCGCGCGCACTCACTGCAGATCGCCACAGCTGCGCACGGTGCCATCTCTGACATTTCCGTCTGCACACAGGCACTCGGTCCCTCACGGGCCGCGTTCAGACGCAAACAGGTCAGACGAGGCGCCCGCAGCGCCCCCGAGGATCTTCAGTCGAGGCTGAAGAGGCTCACCAGGTCGTAGCGGGAAAAGGCGCGGAAGGCAATCAGGGTTTCGGTGCGCGTCACGCCCTCGACGGCGCGGATGCGCTGCGCGACCAGATCCGCCAGCGCCTCATTCTCCCTCACGCGCACGATGGCCACGAGGTCGAACTTGCCGGCCACGGAGTAAACCTCGGTGATGCCCGGCATCTCGCTCAGAATCTCCGCCACTGCGGCGGTACGCGACGGCTCGACGTTGATCAGTATTATCGCAGTCACCATGACGTGCTCGGATGATCCAATCCGCCTCCCGGCCGCGGCGGTGCATCGGACGCTCGGGCGAGCGCTGCGCAACCGCCAGATGATGGAAATTGTACGAGGGCAGCATGACCTCGCACAACCACACCACCCGTATCGGTCGCACGACGCTCCCTGGCGCTCTCAACGCCGAGGTGCCGAGGGGAGCCGCGGTGCGGCGTGCACCCTCGCGAGCCGGTCGATAGCCTCCTCATGGGGAGAGAAGTGACAGCCGGCGCCGCAGTGGGGCGGCAGGGGCTCGGGCAGCCCATCGAGCAGGCTCTGGTAAGTCATGCATTCGCGCAGCCGGAGCGGGTCGCCCGTCAGCATGAACGGCATCGTGTCGGTCAGCCGCTGCGCGCAGTGCGGGTCGTTGGCGCAACAGGCTCCAGGCGGCAGATCGAGCCCGTTGATCCCGGAGAAGTCGCGGGTGTTCGCGCCGCGATACTCCTGCCGTCCGACTGGTACGGCTTGCAGTACGGCCGGAGGGAACACAAAGCGGCGCTCGACGTCCAGCCGCACCATGAGCCGCGCATTGAAGAGGAGCACGTCCTAGAGCGCCCCCCTTGGCCGAGAACATCATCTCCCCGCCCGGACTCGACACCCCGAGGTGCACGCTGCGCGCAAGGGCATCGTCGGTAAGCTGCAGAGAGAGGATGCCGCGGATGTTCTCGTCGATGCAGAGGAATTCGCCGCGCAGTAGCGCGAAGCCCCTGCGCGCACCCGGTTGGAGAGCTCCCCGCGCCGCCGCACGCCAGATGCATCCCGAGGTTGCCCAGTGGCGAGCAGCGCGGAACATCGCGCCGATGCGCGCCCCGCAGGCAGCCCCGGGGGAAAACGTGGGTCGCTCGGCGAGCACGCGTGCAGAGCGGCGACGGCCGGGCCCGCGCGGTGCGCGGCAGATCGCGCAATATGGAGCGCAGCGGCTGGTTCGTCCCCGTCCGGCTCTTTAGAATGTGAAGATATCCGTGGATGCGCAGAGGACCTGCTGACTATTGGAGAAGCTCAAACCTGACAAG
>JAKAYU010000026.1 GCA_021809525.1 Pseudomonadota bacterium
CCGATCTAGGACGCGTCCGGCCATCTCGCGCGAGCAGCCGACCAGGCGCGAGAGCTCCTGGCGGCTCACCTTGATCTGCATGCCCTCGGGGTGCGTCATGGCGTCCGGCTCATCGCACAGGTTGTTGATGGCGTGCGCGACCCGGCCGGTCACGTCCACGAACGCCAGGTCGCCGAGCTTGCGGTTGGTGCGGTCCAAACGCGTGGCGAGCTGCGTCGCGAGCTCGAACACCAGCCCCGGGCTCTCGGCGGCGATCTGCCGGAAGCGCGGGTAGGTCATCTCCGCCAGCTCGCAGGCGTTACGGGTGCGCACCCAGGCGCTGCGGGTGGCCTGATCCTGGAAAAACAGCCCCATCTCGCCGAAGAACTGCCCGCGATTGAGGTACGCGAGCACCATTTCGTTGCCTTCCTCGTCCTCGATCATCACCTCGACCGAGCCGCTGATGATGTAATAGAGAACGTCCGGCAGATCGCCCGCGTGGATAACCACGGTCTTCGACGGCACGGTGCGAATGCGGCAGTAGCTGAGAAAGCGATTGATCGCCGGGATGTCACTCAGCGGCTTGACGACGTTTTCTTCCATCACCGGCTCCCCCTTCGTTCGTGAGCTTTGAGGAGAAGATTACTTAATTTGCCCCCCACGGTGAAAGCGTACCGCACGCGGGCCGGGAAAAACCAGCCGTACCTGCGCGCTCGGGGTGCCGGACGCTCCTACAGCCAGTAGGCGGTGCGGGTCATGACCCGCGCGGTGGCGCGCATCAGCGAGCGGATCGGAGGGGGCAGATCGATGCCGCCGGCCGCCTTGGCGTTCGCACCATGGGTGACCTCCTCTGCCTGCATCGCCTCGACGATCGCACGGCTGCGGGCATCATCACGGGGCAGCGAGCCCAGATGACCTTGGAGATGTCCCTCGACCTGCCGCTCGGTCTCGACCACGAAGCCGAGACTGATCCGATCGCCCATGAGGCCTGCCAGGGCGCCGATGGCGAAGGAGCCGGCGTACCACAGCGGGTCGAGCAGGCTGGGGCGGGACTCGAGCTCGCTGAGGCGGGTCGCGCACCAGGCCAGATGGTCAGCCTCCTCCCGGGCGGCCTGCAGGAGCATCTGGCGGGTGGCGGCATTGTGGGCGGCCAGCGCCTGGCCGTGGTAGAGGGCCTGTGCGGCGATCTCCCCGGCGTGATTGACGCGCATCAGGCCAGCCGAGCGCCGCCGCTCGTCCGCCGAGAGCTTTAGCTTTGCCGTGTCGGGCTTGCCCGGCACCGGACGGGCGGCGCGGGCAGGTGCGCCGAGCGCACGCAGCGCACGATCGGCCGCGGCAATCCAGGCATCCAGAGGTCCACAGGCGTCCATTTCACTATTATAGGTGTTCCCGAGCCACAGTGGCTGGCGGCCCGTCCCGGCCTACCACGCGGGCTTTTGCAATACGCGCGCAGCTTCAGTAGACTTGCCGGCCCTTTGGATAGGGTCCTTTTTGGATCGAAGCCCCCCGCAGAGGCTCTTATGAAGACGGTTTTCGCCAAATCCGGCAGCGTGCGCGGCGACTGGTTCGTGGTCGACGCCACCGGCAAGACCCTCGGACGTCTTGCCACGCAGATTGCCCATCGCCTGAAGGGCAAGCACAAGGCCGACTACAGCCCGCATGTCGACATGGGCGACCACATCGTGGTGCTCAATGCCGGCAAGGTGCGCGTCACCGGCCGCAAGCTCAGCGACAAGATCTACTACCACCATACCGGGCATATCGGCGGCATCAAGTCGATCGCGCTTGAGAAGCTCCTGGCGGAGCATCCCGAGCGGGCGATCGAGTTCGCCGTCAAAGGCATGCTGCCGAAGAACCCGCTGGGTCGGCGCATGTTCAAGAAGCTCCACGTGTTCGCCGGCGGCGAGCACCCGCATCAGGCACAGCAGCCGCAGCCGCTCGAGATCTGAGGAATCCATCGATGGCAGTCCAGCAACTGAACTACGGCACCGGGCGGCGCAAGACGGCGACCGCGCGCGTCTACCTGCGGCCCGGCAGCGGGCGGATCACGGTCAACAAGCGGCCGCTCGATGAGTTCTTCGGCCGCGAGACCGGACGGATGATCGTCCGTCAGCCGCTCGAGGCACTCGAGCTCGCCAGCCGCTTCGACATCAACGTGACCGTCGACGGCGGCGGCATCACGGGCCAAGCGGGCGCGATCCGCCACGGCATAACCCGCGCGCTCATCGAGTACGACGAGACCTACCGCAAACCGCTGCGCGATGCGGGGTTTGTCACGCGCGATGCGCGCGAAGTGGAGCGCAAGAAGGTCGGCCGCCGCAAGGCACGCCGCGGGACGCAGTACTCGAAGCGTTAACGGGCTCTTGAAGAGCGCGCCGAGGCAGGCTTCAATATCTGCCCCGGCGCGGTCCGCCCGCTACGTCCGGTGCACGGTTCTTGGGGGATCGTCTAGTGGTAGGACAACGGACTCTGACTCCGTTTACCTAGGTTCGAATCCTAGTCCCCCAGCCAATCCACACGAAGCCCACCGCAAGGTGGGCTTTGTCTTTACTCAGGGGCGCTCCGCTTTGCAGCGCACTGTGTCCGTTTTCGGCACCGTATGCCGCAGCTGCGGAGTGGCCGCACTGCACCCTGAGCGTGCACATTGACAGAGGCTCCCACGCTTGCGCGAACGGACCCGGACGCAAGGCCCCCGGACAGTCACCGCAGGCGACCGAGGAGGCGCAGCCTCGGCTGGCGCATCGCGGGCCAATCCCGCTTGGCGCCGACCGCGACCGAGGGAAGAACAAGTCCAAGGTGCCGCTCGGCAGCACCCTTAAAGACCGAGGCGGCGCGGCGCTAATCCGGCGTGCACGCCACATGCGCCGCGGCGATCTGAGCGTGCCGATCGCGCGGATCTCGCGGCGAATCTCAAGCCTCGCGGGCTACTCGCTTTGCGCATCCGCGCACTGCGCAGTATCTCTGCGACAGCCACCAGGACGAGACCCGCGCGGTGCGGATCTTCGCTCCCGGCTCAATATAGTATTAGAATCTGCTTATATACAGTTTCGCGCTGGAAAGACGCGGGATGCTCGGCAGGATCACAGGCTTGGTAAATCACAATGGCAGCCTTGGCATGCGCTGTCGGGACACGGCTCGGAGGAGTCTGTCCGCACACCTCACGGATGAGCGCGCGAAAGAGCGCCGCCAAGTCCCGCAAAATAGGCGGTGTGACGCACGAGGCCGCCGCCCCGGAGGTCGCTTGAGCGCCACGGCAGATCCCCTCGCACGGGCCGTGCACGCCGGTACCCCGGCAGCCATGCCGAACTCATCTCAACAGCGGATCGCATCGCGCGCACCGGGGCAGCCGAGTTGATCGCGCGCGCAGAGCACCCGGCAATCCGCCGCACGCACATTGCGTTGTTCGATGCGAGGAAGCTCGGAGCCGACCGCTCTCGCCGGATGAGTCAGGAACCCACGCGACGCTGCGCACTTTCCGCGCAGGAGGGACCACGGATGGATCATGGCCACTTTCCTGCCGCCAACGCCGGGGAGTTCCCGAGCCGCCCGATGGACGGGAATGTCGGATGAGTGCATGGCGCGCGCACGCCGATGTTCCGCCATTGCCTCCCGAGGCCGTGTGCGCGAAAGTGCCGGTCGAAAGGGGTGGCGTTCGCTGGAGAATTCCCCGCCATGTACGCGCAAGGTTCCCTCCGGCGCGCAGCGTGTGTCCGTCGCCGGATTTGATGCCCTCTCGGCCATCGCGGCCGACCCATTCGCCTACTCGTGAGGCTTGAGAGAAATGCCGGACAAGCCACATCGATTGCTCCGCAGGGCAAAGAGGGCGGTCCTGCCCGCCACATGTGCCGGGCAGGACAACGGGTGTGCACGGTGCTCATCGCGCCATGAACCGACAGACCGCCCCTGCCGGCTCGCCCGAGTTCATCCTCACGAACCGCTCGGCCATGACATTTTTTTATTCTTTAGCGCTCACAAATACCGAACAGCAGTAGACTGTCGCCGTCGCGTCGGCCGCGTTCTGCAGGACACGCCGTCGCGGCAAGGCATTTTCTTTATGGTCACAGGCACAAAAATTCATACACCCCCGGTAGCGTGATGCCGAACATCACAATAGACGAAAAGTCAGTCCCGATCAGGTCCGACGACAGCCTCATCCGCAAGACCGAGCTCGTCATCAGCGGCGTGTTGCGCGGCGGCGTGCTTCTGAGTGTTGCGGTGATCCTGGCGGGCGTTTTCTATTACTATGCGCTGCGTCTGCTCGGCCGGCTCCCTCCCGCAAACTTTCCGGATACGCTCGGGGAGGTTGTGGCTGGCCTCAAGGCAGCCGAACCGGTGGCGATCGTAACTGCCGGGCTACTCATCCTGCTCGCCACGCCGGTACTGCGGGTCATGGTGTCGATCGCGGCCTTTGCGATCGAGAAGGACCGCACCTATGTGACCATCACCGCGATCGTCCTGGCGATCCTGCTGTTCAGCATCTTCGGGATCGGCTCCTATCTCGGGCGGCCGGGCCTGACAGACGTATCGAACAGCACATTTGGCGTACTGCTTGTCATCGCACTGAGCAGCATGTTTGCAGGTTTCGTCGGCGCGCTGGCAGGGCTCGGGGGCGGCGTGTTCATCGTCCCGATCCTGACGTTGCTCTTTCACGTCCCATTCGCGATAGCGATCGGCGCGTCCATCGTGTCCGTGATAGCCACCTCCTCCGGCGCGGCGGCCGCCTATGTGCGCGATCGAATGACAAACCTCAGGGTCGGGATGTTTCTGGAAATCGCGACGACGGCCGGAGCGGTGTGCGGCGCTCTGTTGTCGTCCATGCTCGACGATACGGTGCTGTTCATCGTATTTGGCGTCATCCTGTTGGTCTCGGCAATACCCCTTCTGATGCGCCTCGGCGAGGAGCTGCCGCGGGGCGTGCAGAACCACAAGTGGGCCAGGCCGCTAAAACTGCCTGGTACTTACTCGGATCAGCGCACGCACCAGGACGTCTCCTACCATGTGGCGCACGTACGCATCGGCTTCGGCATGATGTATGTGGCGGGGCTGATCTCCGGCCTGCTCGGCATCGGCAGCGGTACCTTCAAAGTGCTGGCGATGGACACGGCCATGCGGCTGCCCATGAAGGTCTCGACCACTACCAGCAATTTCATGATCGGCGTGACCGCGGCCGCCTCGGCTGGAATTTTCTTCCAGCGCGGTGATATCGATCCGATGATCGCCGCACCCGTGGCGATCGGCGTGCTGGGCGGCTCGATGCTCGGCGCGAAGACGCTGAACCGGATGTCCAACGTACATCTGAAGAAGGTGTTCGTGCCGATGATCGTGCTGGTGGCGGTGAGCATGCTGGCCCGCGGGCTGGGCTGGCTGTAGGGACGAGGACCGCGCCCCGCGCGCGGCTCAAAATCGCCCCGGTCACCTCAACGGCGCATCAACAGCGGCAGCGCGCTTGAGCTGATCAACCGGCTCGACGTGCCGGGCACCAGCCAGTTCAGGATCTCGCCGCGGCGGAAAGCCCCCATGACGAGTCCGTCGGCGTGGCACGCGGCCGCCGCATCGAGCAGCACGGTCGCTGTCTTGCGTCCCTCGGAGGCAACCACTCGATAGGCGGCCCCAGCGGCGATCGGTTCGATCGCGGCGCGCGCCCCCTCGAGCACGCTCTCCTCCTGGTCTACTGCCAGCACCTCGACCTGCTCGGCGCTGGCCAGGAACGGCGCAAACGCGGCAAGCGCACGGCGCAGCGGCGGTATGTCCCGCCAGCCGATGACCAGACGCCGAGCAAAGCTGCCCTCCCAGGCGGGCGGCACCATCACCACGGGATGTCGGGTGCGCAACAGCGCCGCTCGCAGGCCCTCACGATGCCCGATCGGCTGGGCATGCGGCGCGGCCAGTATGACCATGCTGGCCGACTTGCGGTAGTGGCGCATCACCCGCCACTCATCGCCCTTGTAAAGATCGAACTCCGCCAACGCCCCATTCGAGCGCTTCCATTCGGCAACAATCTCTTGCAGCTTCTCGGTCTCCGCGCGCTCGCGCTCGGCAAGATGCTCCACTTCGTATTCCGAGAGCTGTTCCTGGGAGGGCAGAACGATCGCACGCGGTCCAATCTCGACATGCACGAGCCGCAGCTTCTGGCCGAGACGCTCGCTCATCGCCGATGCGGCACGCAGGCACTGCGTCGCGCCGGTTGTGGAGGCAAGCAGCACCAGGATGAATTTGGATTCCATGACCGGCACCTCGGGGCTCGGGGCACAATCTGCACAGAGACTGTATGCAGCCATCTTATCCGAGGAGGGCTGTGATGCGCACCCGTGCTGCTCGCGCCAGGCAAAGGCGGCAGCGGAACCTCCCCCCACCGGAGGGCGGCTGAGCGTCCAGGCGGCCGACCGTGCGTGCCACCGCCCGTGCGCCGCATCGGCGTGCCCATCTTGAGTGAAACAAGAGACCGTTCAGTGGCCTGCAGAGTCTGCCGCGGCAATCACTTCGGACCCGCCCGAGCACTACTCGGGGTCTGGCGGTTTCCGGACTGTAGGCGAGATCAGTCAATTCAATGCCTTGCGCGCCCGATTTGCACGCGTCCGGCATGGCGGCGCACGCGTGCAGCACCGTGTCCGCGCATGGAAGATCCGCATCCTGCCATGCTGGGCGGGCCCGACTCGGGCACGGGCGGCGCCTTTCGTTCGCGCGACCGGCCCGAAAGTCGCCGCAGCTGCGCTGCGGTGCAGTACGGTCCATGGGGGTGCCTGCCATGCACGGGGCCGTTCCGGCGAGCACAGACCCGTACCCGCGCCGGGTGTGATTGTTGTATCACCCTACGGCACTACTGCAGCGATCTCCGGCGGGGGCGCCAGGCCCCGCAGCCACGCGCTCACGGGGCGAGCCGCGCAGGCAATCGGTTCGCCGCGGGTACTGTGCACCCGCATGCGGCGGTGCAAGCGAGCCGTCCATGCCCGCCTGCAGCTCAGCCAAGGCGAAGTTCTTCGCTACGCGCGCGGCCGGCGCAGGCGCCGCCACAGCAGACTCAGACCCAGCCACGCGGCGAACGCGGCGAGCGGCCAAGCGAGCAGCTGCGGCATCCAGAAGCCGAGCGCACCGAGCGCCACCAGGGCCCCGCCCGCCACGGTCAGCACTCCGCGCTCGGAATCCCCGAGCACCCGCCGATTCGCGATCGCGGCGCCGACCGTGTTGGCCAGGCGCAACGCGCTCGCCGCGGCGCGCGAGGAGCTGCCGCCGCGCGCGCCGCCCGGGACGAGCGCCTGAGGCTGCGGACGGCGGCCCTTGAGCACCAGCTCGGTGGCGTTTTTCAGATCACGCAGGTACTGCTCCTGCATCTGCCCGGCGAAGCCGGTATTCTCGATGGCCGCATCGATCTCGCAGTTGGCGAGCCAGCTCGAGAGGTTGAGGTTCGATGAGCCCACGCGGGCCCAACGGCCGTCGGCCACGGCAGTCTTGGCATGCATCATGCTTCCGTTCCATTCGAACACCCGGATGCCCGCCTCGAGCAGCGGCCGGTATCCGGCGCGCGAGAGTGCACCGACCGCCGGCAGGTTGTTGCTGCCCGGCACGAGCAGCCGCACGTCCACCCCATCGGCGGCGGCAGCGGCCAGACCCCGAACATAGGTCGGGATGCCGACGAAGTAGGCGTCGCTGATCCACAGACTCCGGCTCGCCATGGCGGCGATCAGACTGTCGAGACGGTACATCGCCCCGTGCGCCGGCAGAGTTGCAATAACGCGCAGCGCCACCCCGCCACACGGCGCCGGTGTCGGCGCCGCGGCGAACGACAGCGGCACGCCCAAACCTGCCCAGCTGTCGCGGAAAGCCGCCTCGATGTCGGCCACGGCAGGGCCTGCGATCAGCACTCCGGTGTCGCGCCAGGGCGCAACACCGTGTGCCGCATCGCCGAGCCATTTCGCGGCAACGCACACGCCGGAGATCGAGCCGACCTGTCCGTCCGCGACCACCAACTTGCGGTGATCGCGGCCGATCCAGCCAAGCGGGCTCTCCACGCGCGGACGGTTGAATGCGCGGACCTCGACGCCTGCGGCGCGCAGCGGTGCGAAGAACGCGCGGCCCGCGTTGCCCCAGGTGCCGAACCAGTCGTGAATCAACGCGATGTGCACCCCGGCACGCGCACGCGCGATCAGCAGGTCGCGGAAGCGGCGTCCGACCGCATCGTCCGCGATGATGTAGTTCTCGAGCAGCAGGTAGTTGCGCGCCGACTCGATCAGCGCCGCCCAGGCCTCGAAGTGCGCCGCACCGTCGATCAGCAGCTCAACGCGGTTGCCGGCCACGAGCGGCGCGCCGGCGGCTCGGCTCAAGGCCTGCCCGGCGAGCAGCCGCAGCGAGGCGAAGGGCTGGTGCGCCGTATGAGGTTCGTGGGCATGCATGGGGACAGTGTAGGCGCTGGCGGGCGCCGCCGGCGATACGGGCGGCGCAGGGCTCGAGCCGGTCGGGCAAGCCGCGGGACGCCGCTCGCCGCCGGCTCAATCCCCGGCGATGGTCATCTCGCCGATGAGCAGCGAGGGGCAGCGGATCGTGCCGCGCACATCGATGTCATCGCCGAGCGCGAGGATGTTCTGGTACATCTGACGCAGATTCCCCGCGATGGTCACCTCCTGCACCGGGTGGACGACAGCACCGTTTTCCACCCAGAACCCGCTCGCC
This sequence comes from Pseudomonadota bacterium, assembly GCA_021809525.1. Taxonomy (GTDB): domain Bacteria; phylum Pseudomonadota; class Gammaproteobacteria; order Steroidobacterales; family Steroidobacteraceae; genus 13-2-20CM-66-19. The sequence continues at coordinate 8,644 of JAKAYU010000026.1, forward strand.
CCGCGCGAGTAATCTCCGGTCACGCCATTGACCCCCTGGCCCATCAGCTCCGTGACCCACAGACCCGAGCCCATCTCCCCGAGCAGCGCCTCGCGGGAGCGGGCGGCCGTGGAGCCGACCAGCAGGTTGTGGATGCCGCCGGCGTTGCCGGTGGTCTTAAGCCCGAGCCGCCGCGCAGAGTAGCTGCCGAGCACGTAGCCCTTGAGAACCCCCGCCTCGATGAGCTCGCGGTCGTGGGTGGCCGCCCCCTCGGCGTCGAACGGAGCGCTGCCGAGGCCCTTGCGAATGTGCGGCCGCTCGCTCATGCGCATGAAGGCCGGAAACACCCGCTCGCCGGCCGCATTGAGCAGAAACGAGGCCTTGCGGTACTGGCTCGAGCCGCTGATCGCGCCGAGGAAGTGCTGCACCAATCCGCGCGCCATCTCCGGGGCGAACAGCACGGGAGCGCGCCGCGTGCTCAGCTTGCGCGCCCCGAGCCGCGCGCAGGCGCGCCCCCCGGCGGCCGCGCCGACCGCCTCTGGAGAGTCCAGGTCAAGCGGATCACGCGCAGCGGTGAACCAGTAGTCGCGCTGCATCTGTCCGTCCTGCTGGGCGATGAGCGAGCAGCTGATCGAGTGGCTGGTGCCGGAGAAGCCGGCGAGAAACCCGAGCGAGTTGCCGTACACGCCGGTGTGCCGCTGCGTGCTCACCGAGGCGCCCTCGGAGTTGCTGATACGCGCATCGACCTCCATCCCCGCGCGCTCGCAGCGGCGGGCGATGTCGATTGCCGCCTCGGCGGACAGTCCCCACGGGTGATCGAGATCCAGATCCGGAATGTCCCGCGCCAGCGCCTCCGGCTCGACCAGCCCCGCATAGGGATCCTCGGCCGTGTAGCGCGCGATGGCGCAGGCCTTCGCGACACTCGCACGCACGGCCTCGCGGCCGAGATCGGCGGTGCTCGCCGAGCCCTTGCGGTGGCCGAAGTACACCGTCACCGCGAGCCCCCGGTCGCGCTGGTATTCGATCGTCTCGACTTCCCCGAGGCGCACCGTGACCCCGAGCCCCTGGCCCACGCTCGCATCCGCATCGGCCTGGCTCGCCCCCTGGCGCGAGGCTTCCTCGAGCGCGAAGCGCACGGCATCTTCAAGCGTTGCGGAGGGGGCGTGCGGCTCGAGCGCCTGTGACATGGAAACTCCTCGCTGCGGCTGAAGACCGCCGGCGGAGCCGGCCGGCGGACAGACCCGCCGCCGTGCTCACGGAAGCGGGCGGAATGCGCTAGTGTAGCAGTCATGGACCGCCGCCCACCGCACCCACCCCGTCATGCGCTCGTTTGAGACGGAGGAGCCCGAAGCCGAGCAGGGCCCGCCGAGCAAGAGCGCGCGCAAGCGGGCCGCGCACGCCGCCCAGGACCTCGGCGAGGCGCTGATCGGCATGCGTGAGCGGGATCTGCAGGCGCTCGAGCTGCCCGCCGGCCTGCTCGAGGCCGTGCGCGAGGCGCGCGGCATCCGCAGCCGCGCGGCCGCTTCGCGCCAGCGGCAGTACATCGGCAAACTGATGCGCCAGATCGACCCGGAGCCGATCCGCCGCGCGCTCGCGGCCCGCAGCGCGCGCGACGCGGAGGAAACGCAGCGGTTCAAGCGCGCCGAGCACTGGCGCGAGCGCCTCGTGGCCGAGGGCGAGGCGGCACTCGATGAGCTCGCCGCGGTCCGAGCCGACCTGGACCGGACCCACTGGGCGCATCTGGTGCGCGCCGCACGCGCCGAGCAGCCCGCCGGCACGGGCAGGCAGGGCCCGGCGGGCCGTGCGCTGTTCCGCGCCTTACGCAGTCTCCTTGGGTAGAATCGCGCGGATGAAACCGCTGGTTGGCATCATCATGGGTTCGACGTCGGACTGGGACACGCTGCGCGCGGCCGCCGACATGTTGGACAAGCTCGCCATCGCCTACGAGGTGCGGGTGGTCTCCGCGCACCGCACCCCGGACCTGCTGTTCGAGTACGCCGGCAGCGCGCGGGCGCGCGGGCTCGAGGTGATCATCGCCGGTGCGGGCGGCGCGGCGCACCTGCCGGGCATGACTGCCGCGAAGACCTCCCTGCCCGTGCTCGGCGTGCCGGTGCAGTCGAAGACCCTCGGCGGGCTCGACTCGCTGCTTTCGATCGTGCAGATGCCCGCCGGCGTGCCGGTCGCCACGTTCGCGATCGGCTCGGCGGGCGCGGCCAATGCGGCGCTGTGCGCTGCCGCGATCCTCGCCAACAAGCACGCTGCCGTCGCCGCGGCGCTCGAGGCGTTCCGGCGCGATCAGACCGCCGGGGTGCTCGAGCATCCCGACCCGCGCGCGGCCCGCTCATGAGGGTCGGGGTCATCGGGGGCGGCCAGCTCGGTCGCATGCTCGCCCTTGCCGGCTACCCGCTGGGCCTGGATTTTCTGTTTCTCGACCCCTCACGCGAAGCCCCGGCCGGCCGGGTGGCCCCCGTGGTGCATGGGGCATTCACCGATCCGGAGCTGCTGAAGTGGCTCTCGCGCGAGTGCCAGGTGCTCACCTTCGATTGGGAGAACATCTCAGTCGAAGCGCTGCGCAAGCACGCCTCCGGCGCGCGCCGGGCGCGGCTCTGCCCGCCGGTCACCGCGCTCGCGACCGCCCAGGACCGCGTGGCCGAGAAGCGCCTGTTCGAGCGGCTCGGCATTCCCACGACACGCTGGCACGCGGTCGGGTCCCGGCCGGCGCTTGAGCGCGCGCTGCGCGAAGTCGGCCTGCCCGGCGTCCTCAAGACGCGCCGCTTGGGTTATGACGGCAAGGGACAGATGCGCATCCGTACGCACGAGGATGCGCTGCGCGGCTGGCAGAGCCTCGGCAACGCGCCGCTCATCTACGAGGAGTGGGTACCGTTCGAGTGCGAGGTCTCCATCATCGGCGCGCGCAGCACGCGCGGGCAAACCGTGTTCTACCCGTTGAATGGCAACGTACACGCCGACGGTATTCTGCGGGTGACACGCGCGCCCTACGGGCCGGCGCGCTGGCACCGCACCGCCGTCGCTTACCTCACGCGCTGCCTGGAGCATTTCCGCTACACGGGGGTGTTGACCATCGAGTTCTTCGTGCGCAACGGCCGCCTGATCGCCAACGAGATGGCGCCGCGCGTGCACAACTCCGGCCACTGGACCATCGAGGGGTGCGCCACCAGCCAGTTCGAGAATCATCTGCGCTCGATTCTCGGGCTGCCGCTCGGCTCGACGCGGCCCACCGGTCACAGCGCCATGATCAATCTGATCGGCGAGATGCCCGCGCGCGAGGTGCTGCTCGCGTTCGAGGGGCTGCACCTGCACGAGTACGGCAAGGAGCCACGCCCCGGCCGCAAGCTCGGGCATTGCACGCTGGTCGAGGAATCCACCACCCGGCGCGACCGCCTGGCGCGGCAGCTGCTCGCCCGGGTGGCCCCGGGTGTGCGGCTGCCGTAGCATAGCTGCCAGCCATGTACATCGAGCCGTTCCAGCTGAAAGAACTGCCGTTTCGGCTCAGTCCCGACCCTCAGTTCCTGTTTCTGTCCAAACAGCACGCCCGCGCCAAGGCGTACATGGAGTCGACGATCTGGTTCGCCGACGGCTTCGTGGTGATCACCGGGGAGATCGGCGCCGGCAAGACGACGCTCATCGAGTCGTTCCTGCGGGAGATCCCGCAGGATGTCGTGGTTGCGCAGATCAACCAGACGCAGGTCTCGGCGATGGACTTCCTGCAGTCGCTGCTCGCCCAGTTCGGCTTCTCGCCGTTCAAGATGAAGAAAAGCGAGCTGCTGGTCACGCTGAACAACTTTCTCATCGAGCAGTACGCCGCCGGCCGGCGCGTGCTGCTCATCGTCGATGAGGCCCAGAACCTCTCCCAGCGCGTGCTCGAGGAGATCCGGCTGCTCTCGGGCGTGGAGACGACCAAGGAGAAGGTGCTGCGCATCATCCTCGCCGGACAGCCGGAGCTCAATGCCAAGCTCGATGCTCCGGAGCTCGTGCAGCTGAACCAGCGCGTGCGGCTGCGCTTCCATCTCACGGCGCTCTCGCCGGAGGAGACCGCCGAGTACATCCGCCACCGCCTCGGCGTAGCCGGCGCCGGCGAGCGGGAGATCTTCGCGCCCGACACCTTCGCCGAGATCCACCGCTACACCGGCGGCGTTCCGCGCCTGATCAACACGCTGTGCGACACGGCAATGATGGCGGCCTTCACCGATGACCGCGACCGGGTCCTCCCGGCGGACATCGCCGGCGCGGTCGCCGAGCTGCAGTGGGTGGAGTACGCCGCGCGGCCGAAGGGTCTCGGCTCCGGGGCCGCGGCGCGCACCCGTGCGCGGCGCGATTCGGTCCTGCCGCCGCTCGCGCGACTGCAGGTGCTCGAGGGCGGCCATATGCAGCAGGAGATCGCACTGTTGCCCGGGCGCCTCATCGTCGGACGCACGCCGGACAACGACCTGCAGATCGACAGCCGCTTCATCAGCCGCCATCACTGCCAGATCACCACCACCAATCACGCCTGCATCATCGAGGACCTCAACAGCACCAACGGGTTGTACGTCAGATCGCTGCGCGTGCACCAGCACTATCTGCGCGACGGAGACGTGGTGTTGATCGGCAAGCACGAGCTGCTCTACCTCGATGAGCGCCTGCCGCACGCGCGCGCCAATCTGAACGACACCCTGCCCGGTCTCCCGACGCTCGGTCACGAGGACGACACGCTCGCCGGCGAGGATCTGCCGCTCGAGATTCCGACGGTCTTACCCCGCTCCGATTCTCAGTCCTGATCCCGATCGGGCTGCGCGGCAGGCGGCGGCGCATCCTCAAGCGGACCTGCGCGGCCCGCATCGTAGCGCTCACCGAGCTCGCGGAAGTCCCGCCGCCGCAGCAGCAGCACGACGCCACCGAGCACCCCGGCGAGCCCGGCGATGCCGGTGATCAGGCTCGCCGCGCGCCAGGCGGCGCTGAGGTAGCTGGCGCCGAGCGCAGCGGCCCCGAGGGCGATGTACAGCCAGGGCAGTCCCTCGTAGAGCCGTCGCGGAACGTGCATGGGCGCCTCACACGTGGGTCACTTGCAGGATGCTGTGGCGGATCTGCTCGCTGAGTACGAACTGCGCGTCCGCGGCGACGTGCAGCAGCACCTCGTCGAACTCGATCAGGCCGGACGGGTTGGTGCGCACGACGCCGCGCCGGCGCAGCAGATCGATGAAATTCGCGAACAGCGAGCGGTCGAAGAACTCCGGGGAATTCAGACCGTAGAGCAGCGCGATGCGCTGCGCGGCGAGCTGACAGCGCTCCTCGAGGCTCGAGGGGCTGATGGCGCCGGAGCCGGCCTCGAGCAGCAGCGCGATCGCCAGGTAGTACCGCTCGATCGTCTGCAGCGTCGCCTGCGCCAGGATCGACAGCTGCATCGCCTGGGCGCTCGAGGGCGGTGGGCGGCGCCACACGGTGCGCTCGGCGCTGCGCTCGATCAGTCCGTGCCGCGCGAACTCCCCGAGCACGCTCTCGATCACCGCCGGCAGCTCCTCCTCGCTCCAGCGCAGAAACAGCTCTGCGGCGATGTAGGGGTATATGCGCGCGGCGAGACGCAGGATGTCCTCGTGCGGCACCTCGGCGTTGCTCAGGAACACGCACGCAATCAGCGAGGGCAGTGCGAACAGGTGCAGCACGTTGTTGCGGAAGTACGCGGCGAGCACCGCGCTCTCATCGCTCATGCGCACCACGTCCCCGGAAGGATGGGTCTGACGCCGCAGCATCTTCAGAGATTCACCGTACGCGATGGCCTCCCTGCCGGAAAGCTCCGTCACGGTCACCCGGTCGCTGTAGGGCGCGCCTGCGAGCAGCGCGCGGTACAGATCGATCTGGCCGATGAGATCGGCCTCGGGCAGCGCCTGGCGCGGCATGGCGAGCAGGACCATCGAGAGCAGGTTCACCGGGGTGACGGCCGCAGCCGAGTTGATGTTGCGCATGATGCGTCCGGCGAGCTCGTCCACCGCGGCGGCCACCCACGCGGCGCGCGTGTCCTCTTCGAAGCGCTGCTCGCGCCACGGTCCGTGCCGGTCGAGAATCTCATTGAGCGCGATGGGCTCGCCAAGGTTCACGTGCACCCGACCGAAGCGCTCGCGCAGCCGGCCGAGCGAGCGCACCAGCCCGAGGATGCTTTCCTTCTCCTTCGGCTTGCCGGATAGCTCCCCGATGTAGGTCGCGCCCTCCACGATGCGCTCGTAGCCGAAGTACACGGGCACGAACACCACCGGCCGGAGCGGATCGCGCAGGAAGCTGCGCACGGTCATCGAGAGCATCCCGGTCTTCGGCCGCAGCAGCCGGCCGGTGCGGCTGCGCCCGCCCTCGATGAAGTACTCGATGGAGTGTCCGCGCGCCATGATGGCGGCGAGATACTTCATGAACACTACGGTGTAGAGCGCGTTGCCGCGAAAGCGCCGCCGGATGAAAAACGCCCCGCCCATGCGCAGGAAACGCCCCACGATGGGCAGATTGAGATTGATGCCTGCGGCAATGTGCGGCGGCGCGTAGCCGTTAACGTAGATGACGTACGAAAGCAGCATGTAGTCCATGTGGCTGCGATGACAGGGCACATAGACGATCTCGTTGCCCTGCGCTGCACGCTCGAGGGTCTCGAGGTGTCCCACCGACACCCCGTCGTACAGACGGTTCCATAGCCAGGTCAGCACGCGCTCGAGAAACCGCACGAAGGCATGCGAGTAGTTGGCCGCGATCTCGTTGACGTAGGCGGCCGCTTCGCGCAGCGCGGCCCGGCGGGTGATCTTCTTCTCGCGCATCACCTGCGTGACCGCGGCGCGCACCGCTCTGGTGCGCAGGACGCGGGTGACCACCACGCGCCGGTGCGACAGATCCGGCCCGATGCGCGCGGCGCGGCGCTGGACGTAGAGGGCGCGCAGCGTGCGCGTCACCCGCCGCCCGCGCAGCGCCAGCCCGCTCTCCTCGCCGATCAGGCTGCGCAGCGAGATCGGCTCCTCGAACTCCACGAGCGCGTTACGCCCGTTGAACAGCACCTGCAGGAACTTGCGCACGCGGCTGGTGAACGCCCAGTTCTCCACCAGCAGCAGCCGGAACCAGGACTGCTCGCGCTGCGGTGCCCGCCCCCAGTAGACGGCCACCGGCACCAGCTCGATGTCCGCCTGCGGGTCGGCATCGAGCGCGCGCAGCATCTGCTCGATCTGCGGCGGCGGCCGGCGGTCGAGCCGTTCGTTCCAGAAGCCGCGCAGGCGGCTAAGGTAAAAATGCGAGCACAGCTCGCCACGGCGGCCGAGCCGCCGTCTGCGGGGACGGAGCAGGTGCATCTGCTCGCACACGTTCTGCAGCACGGCCAGGTCGACGGCGCTGCGCCGCTCGAGCACGTAGCACACCGGATGGGTACGGCCGCGCAGCCGCGCCGCCACGTCCTCCGGGAGGATCTTGCAGCGCACCCACAACGCCAGCACTCGGTGCAAAAACCAGTTCATGCAATCGTTCGGCCCACTCCCCGCCGTGTCCCCCCTGAGCGGGGCACGCCGCGGAGCTTATTCGAAGGCGAGCGCGGGCAAATCGAGCGCGATCAGAAAATACTCGAACAGATTCTGGATCACGCGGATCTGATTGTGCAGATTGTGATCACTGTCGAGCAGATGCAGCGCCGCGCGGCAGCTCTCGGCGAAACGCACGCTGTGCTCGAAGGGCACCACCTCGTCGCGCCAGCCGTGCACGAGGGCCGCGGGGCAGTCGACGATCCCCTCGCGCAGCGGCGGCAACTCGGGGAAATAAAGAGCCGGGGCCATCAGAAAGATCCCGCGCGCGTGCAGCACCGAGGCGCTGGCGACGGTCACGTAGCCGCCGAGGCTCGAGCCGACGAGCACCAGATCCCCGCTCAACTCCTTGCAGTACTCGGCGAGCCGCGCAATGCGCTCGCGCGGAGCATCGATGCCGCGGTAATCGACCGAATGAGCCTCGTAGCCCTCGCTGCGCACCACTTCGGCAAGCGCGGTGATCTTGCGTCCCCAGGGGCCGCTCGCCTGGCCGTGCGAGAACACGACGTGGCGCTGTGGTGCGGCCGGGCCGGGGCGGTCGGAAGGCGCCTCATCACTCATCGGGCAATGATGCCGACAAACGCCGCACTAAGCCATACCGGCCGGGCTCAGTGTCGGATCACCGACTCGGTGAGCCACTCCCCGCTCGGACGCGTCACCAGCCGGTTGACGGACACGGGGCGTGCGCGGCTGGCCGCCGCCTGGTGACTGACTAGCCAGGTGTCGAACTCGCCGGCCCGGCGGGCTGCGATGCCGAACAGCAGATTCACCCGCCCGGCCGCGATCGACTGCGCGTGATTGATACGCTCGTCGCAGACCACGAAGTAGCGCTCTTCGCGCGACTCGCCGGCGAAGGCGCCGTCGGCGGCGAGCCGCGCCAGATACGCATCGACGAGGGTGCGGCCCCGGGCCCAGGTGGCCGGGGCGTTCTGCTCGAACAGCATCCAGCGGGTGCCGCGCTCGACGCTGGCCGCGATCCGCAGCGCCAGCCGCCGCGCCGCGAGGAACTTCCAGTCGGGCGAGCCGCTGCCGCCGGCCGCGAGCGTACGCGCGCACACCGGCGGGGCGGCCTCGCAGCGCGCCGCGACCAGCGTATTGATGCCCGCAAGAGCGAGCCGCGAGCGCTGCGCCAGGGACACCTCGACGGCCGGCTGCAGGCCCGCGCGCAGCACCCACTCCTCCTCGCCCGGCCCGGCCGGCCGGCCCTCTTCGGCGCGCGCGATGAGCCCGGCTGCCGCCCCGCAGCATGCGAAACTCTCGAGCCTGCCGCGCAGCCGGTCGAAGGCGCGCAGGCGCGGGTAGTACATGACCGCGTGGTCGCTGCGGAAGGGCCACTTGCGCATCGCTTCGATGGCTTCCTGAGGACTGTCCCAGGCGCTCGGCGGATCGACGATGAGCAGGGCATGGCGCTCGCGGCACAGACGCGCTGCCACGAGCAGCGTGCCGAGGCCGACGTCCTGCTCGCGTGCGAGCGGCGGAACGCACAGAAAGTCGAACGTCTCAGCCCCGAGCGCGAACAGGCCAGTCCCGTCGACCGCCGAGCCGATGACGTCGTAATCGGTGACCGGACCGCCGTCATCGCCATCGGCGTTCGACCCGACGTACCCGACGCCGAAGCCCCCTGCGCCCGGTCCCGAGCGGTCGGGTCGCTGTGCCGGCAGCGGCGGCATGACTCGCGCGAGCTGCGATTGCAGCAGCACGTCGGTGACGAAGCGATCTGAACCGGGCTCGAGGCTGAGGCGGCGGAAAATCTCCTGGTCCTCGACCCGCTCGGACCCTGCGGTGCGGACCCGCTGCAGGACCAGATTGAACAGCGCATCGGACCCGGCAATGCCGTCGTAGTCGACGGAGGCGCGCAGGTACTCGCGGGAGCCGGGATGCAGGCCGGTGAGCCGCAGCGCATCGGCGCCGGCCGGCAGCGTCAGGGTGGGCGCCCGCGCGCCGTTGGCCACCCGCACCACGAGCGCCCTGCCGCCACCGCTGGCGAAGAACTGCTCCACGGCGTAGGACAGCGTGGAGGGCTGCCACAGGCCGCCGAAGACTTGCTGAAACTGCGCGAAGCTGGCCACCGGCACGGGCCGGTGCAGCGGCCCCTTCAGCGTGCGGCCGACAAACGCGGTGACCGGCTGGCGGCGCGTGACCGCCGGCTCGCTGTCATCGTCCTCAAGGGAAAGGCCCGGACCACCCTCAACCACCGGTATGTCCCCGCGGCGTTCTTCTTAGTGTGTTTCGCCCCGGACTGTACCACACACAGAGCACGCCCCGCCGGCCCCCCTCACCGCGCCGGGGCCACCCGGCGCTTGGTGTGCAGCGCGCCGCTCAGCCTCGAGGCCGACACCCGCGCCGCCCGGGTGTCGCGGGAGCCGAGCGCGCCGTGGTCGTGGCGTGCGTGCTGTTTGGTGCGCACGATCGCGCCGCGCTTGTGCTTCAGCGATGCGTCGTAGCGGGCCATGATCTTGCGGAACTGCGCGGTGGTGAGCGGCAGATGGGTCTTGCCGTTCCAGGCCGAGCCCCTCGGCAGGCGGTTCTGCACGAGCGTCGCCACCAGCCCCTCTCCGACCAGGCCATGCCCCGAGACCGGCAGCGGCACCACCTTCGGGTCGGCGACCAGGGCGCGCACGCGGCTCCAGTCGACACGCTCATCGGCGTGGGCCAGATGATGAATGAGACGGCGCGTGAGCATGTGATCGAGCAGTGTGGCGTTGGTTTTCCACGGCCGCTTGTCGTCCTGCAGCGGACCATAGGCCTGCATGTACAGCCGTCCGTCCTTCCAACCGAACAGGAACGGCTGATTGACGACGCGCACCGGCGTGCCATTCGGCACCTGCTGGAACAGCTGCTTGATGTCCTCCGGATAGAGGTGGATGCAGCCGTGGCTGACGCGCCGGCCGACACCGGCCGGCTTGTCGGTGCCGTGGATGAGATAACCGGGCCAGCCGAGCGGCATCGCCCAGTTGCCGAGCGGATTGGTCGGGCCCGCGGGCACCACATGCGGCAGCGGCACCCCCTCGCGGGCGTGCTCGGCGAGGATCGAGCGCGGTACCACCCAGGCCGGATGCGCGATGTGGCCGACGACCTCGGTCAGCCCCGTGGGCGTCGGCCAGCCGAGCCGGCCGATGCCCACCGGATGGGTGATCACCACCTGCGGCTGACCCGGCTTGTGCGGCGGGAAGTAAAAAAGACGCATGGCCGCCACGTTCACCACGATACCCACGTGCGGCGCGTCCGGCAGAATGAACTGCGTCGGTACGATCACCGGAGTGCCGACCGGCGCGAGCCACGGATTGATCTTGGGGTTGGCATGCTTGATCGCGTCATACCCGACGTCGAACAGCCGGGCGATGTCGGAAAGCACCTGGTGCGGTTTGATCCGCACGATCTGGACCCGGCCGATCACGGTCTGGCCGGGCTTGAGCACGAAGCGCTCGGTCTGTACCGGAGCCGGCAGCTTAGCCGGAGCGGCGGAGGCTGCCGTGGGCGCCGGGGAGGCGGGCGTGCGGGCGTGCGCCGCGGAACAGGCCACTGCCGCCAGGGGCAGGCAGAGCGCGAATGCGATGCGGGAGTGTGTGGGTTTCATGTCGGCTTATTATGACAGCTTGCCGGCCGATATGTTTTCGCCGGCGCAGAAAAAAGCCCCGATCCGGCCGGACCGGGGCGATGAGGCGGACTTTCCAAAGAGGGGGGGCAGTCCGCCCAGGGGACTCAGTGAAGACGCGCCCAGTGAAGGATCCGGATATCCTCTGAGTCCAGGTTGAAACTCACGGCCAACAGCGAGCGCAGTTCACCGGCGTCGCGCCGGTCGTGCAGCGGTTCCTGCAACTCCACCACTCCGCTCCATTCGTGGGTTGCCGGGCTCTCGCGCTCGGCGCCGCCACTGGTGAGAAAGTGCGTGTAATACTTCGCAGCCACGTTCAAAGCCTAGCGCCGCTCTCGCCGCCGGGACCGTGAAGCGGTACGCAGAATGTCGCTCTTCTGCGACCGCCGGGCGGTCCCCCGGCCCGACGCACCGCTCGACCTGCACCATGAGCCGATATCGACCGCCATCGCCCGCCTCTTCCCCGTACATCACGCCCGAGGGCGCCGAGCAGCTGCGCCGGGAACTCGAGAGGCTCTGGCGCATCGAGCGCCCGCAGGTCACGCACGCGGTGGCCGAAGCGGCCGCGCAGGGCGACCGTTCGGAGAACGCCGAATACACCTACGGCAAGCGCCGGCTGCGCGAGATCGACCGGCGGGTCCGCTACCTGCGCAAGCGGCTCGAGGCCATGGTCGTGGTCGAGCAGCCCCCATCGGATCCGCGCAAGGTCTACTTCGGCGCCTGGGTGACGCTCGAGGGGCAGGACGGGCGGGAGGTGCGCTATCGGATCGTCGGGCCCGACGAGATCGACCGCGAGCCGGGATTCATCAGCATGGACTCCCCACTCGCCCGCGCGCTGCTCGGACGGCGCCTTGACGAGGAAGTAAGCGTGGAGCTGCCCGGCGGCACGCGCCGCTTCGTCATCGTCGGGGTCGCCTATGGGACGCCCTGAGGCGGTATCGATCGCTACCAGGTGACCCGGACGTTCTTGAACTGCCAGGGATCGGTGGCGTCGATGTCCTCGGGAAATAGCAGCCCGCGCTCGTGCAGGGGCGTCCAGTCCGTGTAGTGGCCGACCACCGGGCCGAGGTAGGGCCGGCAGATCTCCAGGGCGCGCCGGAAGTCCATCTCCTCCGGCTCGACGATGCCGCGGTTAGGATTTTCCATCGCCCACACCACCCCGGCGAGCACCGCCGCGGTCACCTGCAGACTCGTGGCATTGTTCCACGGCGCGAGCCGGCGGGCCTCCTCGATCGACAGCTGCGAGCCGTACCAATAGGCGTTCTTCTTGTGCCCGGCGAGCAGCACGCCGAGCTCGTCGATCCCGCTGACGATCTCCTCCATCAGCAGCCGCTGGTGCTCCTGCTGCACGTAGTTTCGACCGGCCAGTTCGTGCACCGACATCACCGCCGCGTCGCAGGGGTGATACGCGTAGTGCACGGTCGGACGGTACACCACCTGCGAGCCCTCGCGCACCGAGAAGTAATCGGCGATCGAGATCGACTCCCCGTGCGTGATGCAGAAACCGTGGAAATGCCCGGCGCGCGGCGTCCAGGTGCGCACGCGCGTGCCGGCACCGGGCTGCATCAGGTAGATGGCCGCCTGAGAGCCGCTCTCGTGCCGCTTGCCGTCGCGGGGGAAATTGCGCTCGTGCGTTCCCCAGCCCATCTCGCTCGGCTGCAAGCCCTCGCTCACGAAGCCGTCGATCGACCACGTATTGACGAACTCCCCCGGCTGCTTCGGTACGTTCGAGCGCTGCGTGTCGCGCTCGGCGATGTGGATAGTCTTCACCCCGAGCGCTCGTGCGAGCGCGCCCCACTCGGCGCGCGAGGCGGGCGCGGGCGCCGAGAGGCCGGTGTCGGCCGCGATGGTGAGCAGCGCCTGCTTGACCAGATGCGAGACCATGCCCGGATTGGCGCCATGGGTCAGCAGCGCGGTCGGGGCCCGCTCGTTGCCCTGACGCAGCGCGAGGGCCTCCTCGCGCAGCGCGTAGTTGGTGCGCCGGCCGGCCGGCACGGTCGGATCGGTATAGCCGCCGGGCCAGGGCTCGATGCACGTATCGAGGTACATCGCCCCCTTCTCCCAGCACAGCTTGACCAGCGCCAGGCTCGAGACGTTCACCGAGACGTTGATGACGAAATCCCCGCGCCCGAGCAGCGCGCCGAGCACGCGCCGGTAGTTCTCGCGCGTGAGCGGCTCGCGGATGAAGCGCACGCCGTACTGCTCGGCCTCGACTTTGCCCTTGTCTTCGGCGGTCACGATGGTGATGCGCTCGGCGGGCACGCCGATGTGCCGCAGCAGCAGCGGCAGAACGCCCTGGCCGATGCTGCCGAAGCCGACCAGGACAATGCGACCGGGAAATTCGACGTGGATCTTGTGTTCGCTCATCTCACTCACGATAAAGGGAAAAAAACACCGGCCCATGCGGTGGGCGGCGGGCACGCAGCCCACCCCCGCGGCGCCGCCGCGGAGGGTATCAAACCGCGGCGGTCAACGAAATGCCGTGTTTCAGGCCTCGCGCCAGTGCGGCGGATACGTGCGCTCGTAGCCCGGCAGCGCCTCGATGCGCGCGAGCCAGCGGCCGAGGGCAGGATAGTTGACCTCCACGGGCATGAAGCGCGCGGCGAGCTCGCGCGCCGCGGGGCGCTCGAGGGCGCGCTTGAGCAGCTGAATGCCCGGGAAGATCACCATATCGAGCGCCGAGAAGCGCTCCCCGACCACCCAGTCCGACTTCGACAGCCGTCCCTCGATGGTGCGCGCCTCGCTCGCCACCGCGTGCATGGCCTGCGTGATCTCATCGCTGCGCAGATCGACGCCGCCGGAGAACACCGCGCGCGTGATGGTGCGCAGATGCGGCTCGATGTAGGCCTGGTACTCGCAGATGACCCGCATGATGGTGCCGGCCTCCTCGGCGCTCGCGCCGAAGATCGGCGGCGCGGGGTACTTCAGGTCCAGGTAATAGAGAATCGCAAGGGACTCGAAGCACACGTACTCCCCGTCCTTGAGCACCGGCACGCGCCCGCGCGGATTCATCTGCAGCATGTGCGGGGACTTGTGCTCCTGCTTGGAGAACTGCAGCAGGTGCGCCGTGTACGGCAAGCGCTTGTGTTCGAGCGCGAGCAGCACCCGCCAGGCATAGGGACTGCCGCTGCCCCAGTAAACCTCGATCGCCATCCGTCCCCCATTTGGTATGCCGCGCAATTGTACCGAGTTCGCGGCCGAAGCGATCGGTGCCACGCCGCCGCCCGCGCCGCTTCGCCTGCGGCGCCCGCACTGCCTAGAATGTGCCATCCACCGGCGGCCAGCGCCGCCGCAACCGCGGAACGCACATGTTCGACACGCTCATCAGCGCGCAAGAGCTCGCGCAACGGCTCGGCGATCCCGCCCTTGTCGTGCTCGATTGCCGCTTCGACCTGGCGCGCCCCGACTGGGGGGCCGAGGCGTACGCCGCCGGGCGCATCCCGCACGCGCGCTACGCGCATCTCGACCGCGATCTGTCCGCACCCGTGTCGCGCACCAGCGGGCGGCACCCCCTGCCGGAGCCGCTGGCGCTCGGTGCGCGCTTCGGGGCATGGGGCATCGGCCCCGACAGCCAGGTGGTGGCATACGACCAGGGACCCGGCGCGTTCGCTGCGCGCCTGTGGTGGCTGCTGCGCTGGCTGGGGCACACCGGCGTGGCGGTGCTCGACGGGGGACTGGCAGCCTGGCAGGCCGCAGGCTTTGCGCTCGAGACCACGGCGGCGGCGGCCCCGAGCGCGCGCCACTTCGCCGGCCGGCCCGATGCGCGCCTGCTCGCCGACACGCCGGAAATCGAGCGGGCGCTTAGAGCGGGCGCGCTCGAGCGCGGCGAGTATCCGCTGATCGATGCGCGCGGGGCGGACCGCTTCGCCGGGCAGAACGAAACACTCGACCCGATCGCCGGGCACATCCCCGGCGCGCTCAATCACCCCTTCACCGACAACCTCGCCGGCGGGCGCTTCCTTGACGCCGCGGCGCTGCGCGCGCGCTATCTGCGCACATTGGGCCGCCGCCCCGCCGAGCGGGTCGTGTGCATGTGCGGCTCGGGCGTGACCGCCTGCCACAACCTGCTCGCGCTCGAGATCGCCGGGCTCGGCGGCGCGCGCCTCTATGCCGGTTCGTGGAGCGAGTGGATCCGGGATCCCGCCCGGCCCGTCTCGCGCGGCCCGTAGCGCGGGCGCGGCGGAAAAATTTGCCCGCAGGACTTTCACTGCGGCGCCATTTTGATATCGTGCGCGGCGAACGCACTCCTGCGCGTCGTACGGAAATAACCGACGTGGCCGTAGATCCCAAGAGCATCCCGAATTACCCCTACAACCCCGCCGCCCCCTGGCGCGTCGAGGACTCCCTCGAGCTGTACCACGTCAACGCGTGGGGCAAGGGCTATTTCGGCATCAACGAGGCCGGCCACGTGGTGGTGCGCCCCGACACGCAAAGCGGCAGCGACATCGATCTGTACGAGGTGATCGAGGGACTCCAGGCGCGCGACCTCACCACGCCCGTGGTGGTGCGCTTCTCGGACATCCTGGCGCATCGCCTGAAGCACCTGCACGATGCGTTCGCCCAGGCGATCGCGGAGAACGACTACCGCAACCGCTACGCGGCGGTGTTTCCGATCAAGGTCAATCAGCAGCGCCTGGTGGTCGAGGAGGTCTACCGCTACGGGGCCGAGTTCGGCTTCGGGCTCGAGGTCGGCTCCAAGCCGGAGCTGCTGGCGGTGATGGCGATGACGGAAAACGCGCCCGAGCGGCTGATCGTATGCAACGGCTTCAAGGACGACAGCTACATCGAGGCGGTGACGCTCGCGACCAAGCTCGGTCGGACCATCATCCCGGTGGTCGAGAACTTCGATGAGCTCTCCCTCATCCTCAAACACGCCGAGAAGTACCGGGTTCGCCCGCGCATCGGCGTGCGGGTCAAGCTGGTGACGGAAGGCTCGGGCAAGTGGCGCGACTCGACCGGCGAGAAGTCGAAGTTCGGGCTGTTCATCACCGAGATCCTCGAGCTGGTGCGCGAGCTGAAGGCGCGCGACATGCTCGACTGCCTGCAGCTCGTGCACTGTCATCCGGGCAGCCAGTTGCAGGACATCCGCCGCGTCAAGGACGCGATCAACGAGCTAGCGCACGTCTACGCGGAGCTGAAGCTGATGGGCGCCGGACTGCAGTACATCGACGTCGGCGGCGGGCTGGGCGTCGACTACGACGGCAGCGGGACGAATTATTCCTCGTCGATGAACTACACGCTGAACGAGTACGCGAGCGACGTCGTCTACCGCATCGCGAGCGTCTGCAATGCGCGCGAAGTGCCCCACCCGATGATCATCAGCGAGTCGGGGCGCGCGGTCGCCGCCTATCACAGCGTGCTCATCTTCGATGTGCTCGGCTCCTCCGCGCTCGACAAGTTCCGCGTCACCGGGCGCGAGGAGGAGGACTATGGCGGGGCCGATGAGCTGCCCCAGCCGGTGCACGACCTGTTCGAGGCGTTCCGCTCGGTCAGCCGGCGGCGCCTGGTCGAGTGCTATCACGATGCACTCACCGCGCGCGACCAGATGCTGCAGATGTTCAATCTGGGTCTGCTGTCGCTCGAGTTCCGCGGCCTCGCTGAGCGGCTCTTCTGGGCCACCTGCGCCAAAGTGCGCGACTGCTGCCGGCGCCTCGAGCGTCAGCCCGAGGAGCTTGAGGGGCTCGAGTCGATCCTCTCGGATACCTATTTCTGCAACATGTCGGTGTTCCAATCGCTGCCGGACAGCTGGGCGATCGATCAGCTCTTTCCGATCATGCCCATCCACCGCCTCGATGAGCGCCCGACGCGCACCGGGGTGCTGGCCGACATCACCTGCGACTCCGACGGCAAGATCGATCACTTCGTCTCGCTGCGCGACGTCAAACACACGCTGGAGCTGCACGAGCTGAAGCCGGCCGGAAAGTACTACCTCGCGGCCTTCCTGGTCGGGGCCTATCAGGAGACCCTCGGCGACCTGCACAACCTCTTCGGGGACACCCACGTCGTGCACGTGCGGCGCCACGACGAAGGCGGCTGGTGGATCGAGGAGGTGGTCAAGGGCGACACGGCCAACCGGGTGCTCGAGTACATGGAATACGACGTCGCCGAGCTGTCCCCGGCGCTGATGCGCGACTGCGAGCGGGCGATCCGCGATGGGCGCATGAGCATCGC
>JAKAYU010000216.1 GCA_021809525.1 Pseudomonadota bacterium
CGCGCTGTTATGTTCCGGAGGCGCGATTCGCCCCGGGCATCGGCGCGCCCGCGGAGGGCGAGAAGGCCCCTGAGATGCCACGCCGCCAGGTGCGGGAAAGTCCCGCAGCGCCACGCGCTCCTGTCGGGCATCCCGCCGCAGTGGCAGCGCCGATCGCGCGCAGGAGAGGCGCGGGAGGGTCCGGCGGCAGGTGCGCCGGCATCAAGAGCCTATCGGGTGTGTTTTTTTCAGAATCCTATGTAGGCAGCCAGCAAAAACAGCAAAAGTCCATTGCGGGACGCCCTGGGACTAACCCGCCGCTCGCCGGCAGGTGGCGCGAGGCGGCACCTGGACGATCAGCATGCGCAATTTTGCGCACCCTCCATGCTTTGCCGGCGTGCCGGCGCCACGGTCAGCGAATAGAAATGCCAGCAAGACGGGCAATTTCGGTTCGCTGTGTTGGCGGGTGCGCTGTGATTACTTTGGAGGTGGTTTCCTTACTTCACCATAACAATTATTCTCGCCGACATGGAATGCAACACAAACCAAACCGCCGACACCGCGCCAACGGACGCCGACCTCGACGACGAAGCGGATCGCGCTCGCGCGGCGCTTTTCGCCCGCGCCGTCTATGACAAAGATGCGGGCGCGTGCATGGAATATCTGCGCAGGTTTGCCGGCTGGGATGATGGTGATGGCGAGCATGGAAGCCAGTAAAGAAAACGACGAAAATGGTGCGCGCGACGAAAGCGGGCGGTTCTTGCCGGGCCACCCCGCGAGTGGCGGCCGACCAAAGGGATCGGTAAACCGCGCGACCAAAGCACTCAAGGCGATGATCCTCGAGGCACTCGACGCCGCCGGCGGCGTCGCCTACCTCACGCAGCTCGCTCGCGACGATGCGAAGACCTTCGCCACGCTGCTCCTTAGACTGCTGCCGCCTGCGCCAGCCGACGGCGATGGCAATGTCGTGCGGCTGATCGACAACGACCCAGACATTTAGGCGAGTTATGAACTCAAATTCTGCGCAATCTAAAGTGACGCTTTCGCTCCCGGCCTCGGTCCGCCAGCGCCTCGACGCCTACGCCTCGAGCGAGCGCCGCTCCCGCTCGAACGCAGCCGCGGTATTGCTCGCCGAGGCTCTCCGTGCGACGCAACCTCGTCCCCAAGCCGAGGTGACCAGCCGTGCCTAGGTCCATACTGGATATCGATGTCCAAGATGAGAAGTTCCAGAAATTCGCTGCCGCATTCGGGGACTTCAAAGACCAAGCCGACAAACTCGGTGCAGTCTGGGAACAATTCAGCGTCGATACCAAGAAGCCACGCGCTGCGATTGACGCACTCGACCAGGCCGTAGGCCGCGCTCATCGGTCATCGGAAAAGCTCGCCAAGACCTGGGCGACTCTCGGCGGACACATCGAGTCGAGCGACAAGCGGCTATCGAAGTTCGAGCGCGGCATCAAGACCGTGGAGCGCGGACTCGCTCGCGTCGCGCGTCTCGGCATGAGTATCGGTAAGTTCGCTCTGGCAGCCGGCGGCATCGGCGCGTTTGGTGGCCTCTTTGGCATGGACGCGCTGGCGAACTCGGCCATGAACCAGCAGAAGGCCGCGCGCGGACTCGGCATGCCTATCGGGCAGGTGCAGGCGTTCAAGACGTACATGCAGCCGTACCTGTCGAACCCCGCAGGCATCCTGCAGTCGATCATGAATGCGCGTCGCACGCCAGAGGGCGAGGCTGCGCTGGCGGCTCTCGGGTTCAACCCCGCGCAGTACGACAAGCCGAACCTCAACCGCATGGGGTTCGCGAACGAGGTCATCAGCCGCGTCCGCTCGCTCTATGTGAACGAGCGCAAGAACAATCCCGACGTGCCAATTGAGTCGGTGCTGAAGGCATTCCGTGTCCAATCGCTCGGCCTTGGCGTCGAGGACGTGCGTCGGCTCGCGAATACTCCGCAAAGCGAGCTGAGCGCGGTATTCAGCCGCGAGCAGTCAGCGGCCTTGCAGGACCAGCTCTCGAACAAGACCGCCAGCGCTTGGGCAAAACTCAAGATTCAGCTCGACCAGGCTGGCATAGCGATCCGCAACGACCTGATTAAGCACTTGGTCAAGCTGGCGCCGCAAATTGGCATGTTGTCCAAAAAAGTCGAGGGTCTGATAAATACATTCCTGACCAACAAAAAGATCGGCTCGTTCATCAATGCCCTGTCAACGGACCTCAGCGAGGCGGTTGGTTTCCTAGGGAGCGCGAAGTTTAAACAGGATGTTGAGAGTTTCGCATCATCGGTCGCCACGATTGCCAAGGCGGCACTGAAACTTTCCAAATCTCTGGGCGGATTCACCGAAAAACACGAGACTTTGTTGAAGGATGCTGGCCTCGGCGCTCTCGGCGCTGTTGGCATATGGGCTGGCAGCAAAGTTGCATCCCTCGGCGTTAAGGTTTACCGCGGCGCGAAATGGATCGGCTCTAAGTTTTCAGACGATGCCGCAGCAGGAGATTCCGTAGCGTCGGACGCAGGAAGCGCCGGCCTGCTCGGCCTGTCCGCCACCGGCGCCGCGCTGCTCGGCGGGGTCGGCGGCCTGTTCTATTCACCCTCACTCGGCAACGGAGACTTGCCGTTCCCAAAAACGAAGGCTTACTACACAAACGCCGCCAACTGGCGCAAGCACAACAACCCCGGCAACATCGACCCGGTGATCGACGGCACGAAGTATTACCGCGCGTTCCCATCGATGGCGGCAGGTTACCGCGGCATCGCGAAGCTGCTGCGCGGATACGGCAAGGACACCATCGGCGGACTGGTCACCCATTACGAAGGCAAGACTGCCAAGCACCTGCGCACGCATATCTCGGATATCTCCAGGTGGATGAAAGAGGCGCCTGATGCAAAGCTGAACCTCTCGAACACGAACACGATGGCCGAGATGGTGACCGGCATCGCGCGCACCGAGGAACGCCACCGCATGGATAACCGGCAGCTCTACCAGACCGTGCGCGAGGCGATCATCGACGGCATGCGCACGGCGGCATCCGGCGGCGTGCGGCCCACCGCGCAGGTCGCGAATGCCATGCACGCCGGTAGATACTAATTGCTAACCCGACACTAACCAACTGATCTGAGGACGAACGATGGAAACCGTATTAACACAATCGCATCAACCGAAGTGGCTCACCGAGCTGCTCGACCGCATCGACGAGCTCGAGCGCCGAACGGGCGCACGCCGTCGTGATTCAGACCTAGAGAATGGCCGTGTTAACCTCACGACCTCCGGCACGCCCGCTGAGGAGGATGCATTGAGCCACGACCTGCAGGCCGGAAAAATCGACCTGACCACGTCCGGCCAGCGTCGCCTTGACGCATTGACGAGGCAGTCAGCCGCGCTGTTTCGTCGCCTATCGCGCCAGCCGACCCTCGAGGAACGCAATCAGATCGCCGCCGCTCGCAGCCGTGCGGACTCACTCTATGCTCGCCTCGGCCGTGCCACCCCTGAGTGGATGGCGGGCGAAATGCCCTCTGCGTACCGCGCGCGCCTTGCTGCAGGGTTGCAAGACCTCTCACCTCAGCTCCGCCGCGCCAACCTGGATGCCGTGCCCGATGCCGCGCTCGGCGCTGTCGAGGACCGCATCTACCAGGACGCGCTCGAGGCTTCCCGCCAACCCGCAGCCAACCCTAGCGGTACGCTCAGGCCGCGCACGTACAAAGACACGACAGGGCACACGGTCACGGAATATTTTGGTGATCCGATGGCGTGGATGTCGGCCTTCATGGCACAGGGCGCGACGGTGAGACTCAACCGGGGGTTGGTAAAGTGATCGGCGCCATTGCTGAGAAGCTCGGCGGGCTGTTCAGTCAGACATCGAACCCGCGCGCGGAGATCAAATCCGCTCGAGCCACCATCCGCAAGGCGCTCGCCGACCGGCCGGCGCTCGAGCGCGCGCTCGAGGAGGCCGAGGGTAGAGTTGCAATGGCCGAGTCAGCTCTCGAGGCTGTGGGCCCGGCTCAGGCTGCTGCCGCGGCTGCTGAAGCCGCTGCCGCCGCCGATCTTGAACAGCGCGTGCTCGATGGCAAGTCGGACGCCGACCCGAAGCTCGCCGAGCAGGTGGCGGCAACCCGCGCCCGCGCCGAGGACGCCGAGCGCATGGCCGAGGCCGCGAGAGCGGTCCTACCGACGCTGACCGAGCGCGTGCGCGAGGCGAAGCAGGCGCTGAAGTCCAACGATGAGAAAATCGACAGTGCCGCATGGCGCATCGCCGTTGCCGAACTCGCCGCCGATGCCGATGCCGCGAAGGCCGCTGCGGATACAGTCGCCGCGTTCCAAAAGCGGGTTGTCGTGCTGCAGGATATTGCCGTCCGGCACCGGCTCCACGGCTGCCCCGGCGGCAGCGTCCCGGCAGAACTAAAGCGGATCGGCGAACTGCCGAAGCTCAACGTTGACTCGCTGCGGACCGAGATCCTGGGCACGGCCAAGCGACTGCGCGCGCTGCGGACGGACGCCGATGCGTGAGGAATTGTTGGCGTTCCCTCAGATGCGCCAGCGCAGCCAAGCCGGTAGTGGCGTCGTAACACCGGCAGCCCGCTGCGATCACGCTGTATGGAGCGCTCCAGTCGCCGAGCGGGCCGTCTGCCAGCACGAGAGCTGGCCTCTTTTGAGCCGCTGACATGAGAAAGGCATGCGCAGGATGGTCGCGGCGGTTCGCTCGTGCAGAGCGGCGGCGGGTGCTGCAGGGCCTGCCCAGGGCGCTCCGTGCCGAAGCAAGGCGGCGGGCGCAGTGGAGAGCGAGGCATCAAAATGACTGACAGGCTCATCGGCGTCACGCTGATGGCGCTGTCGATGGTGGCGCTGTGGCTATCGACGCACGACTGGCCGTAGGCCCTAGGCGGCGCGCGAGAGTGCCGGAGCCGTGCCGCGGGTGCCGGTTCGCCGAGCGCTGCAGGGCCGAGCGCATGGCGTGTGACTCCGCAGCCGGATGGGCGGCCGGCCTGCCTGAGCTCCGCTGGCGCATGGCGCCGAGGGCGCCGACGCGGGCGAGGCTCGAGGCGATCATCGAGATCGAGCAAAGACAGCGCCGGGAGCGGGCGGCACAATCGCAAGGCTCTTCCCGCCGCTGGCAAGAGCCAAAATCCGCAGTCATCCGCGAGCCCGGCATCCGAATCGGGGAGATCAGCCGGGAGCTGGAGAAGGCGCACAAGGTCGGCACTGGCAACCACGTTCAATTTCCCAGCGGTGGGAAGTTCAAAGCCGCAGAAGGCGGCGGGACGCCCCAGTATGCAAATTCTTCCCGGCGCTGGGAAGAATTCTAAGGCCGCCACCCTCCGCGACGCCGGGAGCTGCGGTATGCTGGATGTCAGCCATGTCCGGCGGCCTCTCCACAAGACCCGCCGCGCGTGGTGAGCCGCCCGGCTGTGGTCCGTGCACGGTCGGGCGGCGCTCTTGCGAGGACAGCAAGGCGATGCAGTGGCTATGGGATGGCGACCGAGGCGCTTTTGCGCTACTGCTACCAGACTGCTACGTGGAGAATGGCGGTGCCTTCGGACTCATCAACGAACTGCGTAAGTCGTTGATTTATTGGCTCCCCGGGTTGGACTCGAACCAACGACCAACGGATTAACAGTCCGACGCTCTACCGCTGAGCTACCGGGGAACCGGTTCGCAGGAT
>JAKAYU010000217.1 GCA_021809525.1 Pseudomonadota bacterium
TGCTCTTGACGGCCACGCGCTGCAGATTGTCCTGCGAGCCGCACAGCCTGCAGGGAATGATGGGAAAGCGCCGGCCGCGGGCGTAGCGCTCGATGTCCCGCTCCGCGACGTAAGCGAGCGGGCGGATCACCACCTGCCGGCCGTCCTGCGAGAGCAGCTTCGGGGCCATCGCCTTCAGCCGGCCGCCGAAGAACAGGTTCAGAAACAACGTCTCGACGATGTCGTCGCGATGGTGGCCGAGGGCGATCTTGGTCACGCCGTGCTCGGCGGCGAAACGGTACAGCGCACCGCGCCGCAGACGCGAGCACAGTCCGCACATCGTGCGCCCCTCGGGCACGACGCGCTTGACGACGCTGTAGGTGTCCTGCTCGATGATGTGGAAGGGCACGCCGAGGCCCGTCAGATAGTCCGGCAGCACGTGCGGGGGGAAGCCGGGCTGCTTCTGGTCGAGATTGACCGCGAGAAGCTCGAACTCGACTGGCGCGCTGCGCTGCAGCGACAGCAGGATCTCAAGGAGCGTGTAGGAATCCTTGCCGCCCGAGAGGCACACCATCACACGGTCGCCCGCGCCGATCATGGCGAAGTCCTCGATGGCCTTGCCGACCTGCCCGCGCAGCCTCGCCTGCAGGCGACTCAGCGTCCGCGACATCGTGACCGGCGCGCTCACCTAGGCCGCCTCGCTCGCGGCAGGCTCCAGGTACTTCGCTTCGACGTAGCGGATGTAGGCGGCCGCCGAGAGCGGCTTGCGCGTCGCGCCGCGCAGCAGATCCTGCACCGGCACCTTCGCACCGAGGCCGTGCACGTTGGCGCGCAGCCAGCCGAGCAGCCCGGAGAACTCACCGCGGGCGAGCTGCTCATCGAGCGCCGGCACGTCGTTGCGCAGGCTCTCGTACAACTGCGCGGCGATCACTGCGCCCAACGCGTACGAGGGAAAGTAGCCGAACGAGCCGACCGCCCAGTGCACGTCCTGCAGACACCCCTCGGCGTCGTTCGCGGGGCGGATGCCGAGGCGCTGCTGCATGCCGGCGTTCCAGGCCTGCGGCAGGTCGCGCACCGCGAGCTCGCCGGAGAGCAGCTGCTTTTCCAGCTCGTAGCGCAGCAGGACGTGCAGCGGATAGGTCAGCTCATCGGCATCCACCCGGATCAGCCCGCGCTGCACCCGGGTCAGGTGCGCGTAGATGTTCTGCACGTCCCACTCCGGCCCGCTGACCCCGAAGTGCTTCGCGAGCAGCGGCTGCACGTAGCGCACGAACGGGCGGCTGCGGCAGACGATCATCTCCATCAGCAGCGACTGGCTCTCCTCGAGCGCCATGCCGCGATCGCGGCCGACCGGCTGGTCACGCCAGTCCTGCGGCAGCCCGAGGTCGTACATCGCATGCCCGGTCTCGTGCAGCGCCCCGAGCAGCCCCGTGAAGGGATCCGCCGCATCGAGGCGGGTGGTGAGGCGGATGTCCCCCGGCACCCCCTCGGTGAAGGGATGCTCACTCTCATCGAGGCGGCCGCGGTCGAAGGGAAAGCCGATCTGCTTCATGACCTCCACGATGAGCGCACGCTGCTTGGCGAAGGGAAACTTGCCGGTGAGCGGCAGCGGCGGGCGGTTCTCCTGAGCGGCGATGGCCTCGCGGATCAGCGACGGCAGCCGGCGCGAGAGCGCCTTGAACATCGTGTCGATGTCGGCCGTCGTGATCCCGGGGCTGAACTCATCGACGAGCGCATCGTAGGGAGCGAGGTTGAGCGCCTGGCCGAGCAGGGCCGCCTTGTCGCGCACCAGGTGCACGACCTCCTCCAGGTGCGGCGCGAACAGATCGAAGCGGCCCTGGGCGCGGGCATCGAGCCAGCACATCTCGGCGCGCGAGACCGCCTTGGTGAGCCGGGAAATGAGCGACACCGGGGTCGCGATGGCATGATCGCGCTCGCGGCGCATCTCGCGCAGGTTGGCGATCTGCCAGTCCTCCAGTCCCTGCTCATTGGCCTGCGCCCGATCGAGCAGCCGGCTGATGCGCGGGGCGGTGAGCAGCGCGTGGTGTTCGGTTTCGAGCGCGGCGAGCTGCTCGCCGCGGATATCGGCGCTGCCCCGCGGCATCATCACCGCCGCGTCCCAGCGCAGCAGCGACAGCGCGCCGCGCAGGGCGTGGAGCCGCTTGAACTCCTGCTCGAGCTGTTTGTAGGGGGAAGCCGACATTGGATACGTCCCGGGCGCCGGCCGCGAACCGCATGCCGGTCCCGCAGGGGCGCCGTCAAAAAGCGCCGATGGACGCGTTAGTCTACCAGGGGGCGCCCAGGCACCTTCCTAGGCGAGCAAAAATTCATTTTATTTCAATCAGATACGCGCAGACAGGCAGCTTGACAGTCCACGGTGCGGCAACGCCGCTCCCGGGGGCATCCGGCCCCGAGGGCCGCCCGCCCATCCGGTACACTGACGCTACAGCCAGGGCCAGCGGGCCACGGTGATCCCAATCCCGATCGAGACCAAGAGCAGCAGCGTAAGGAGCAGACCGATGAGGAAGCGGCGCATCACCCCCATGATAAACCGCAGCGGCGCCCCATGAGCCTCGGCGTCGCCCTGCTCGCCTCCGAAGCGACCCCCCTGTCCAAGACCGGCGGACTGGCCGATGTCGTCGGCGCGCTCGCCGAATGCCTGCATGCCGCCGGCCACGATGCGCGCCTGTTCACCCCCGGCTACGCTTCGATCGACCGCGGACGCTTCGCAGCGCAGCGGCTGCCGGCACTGCAGGACATCCCGCTCGAGGTCGGCCCGCACCGCTACGTCTTTTCGCTCAGCGAGGCGCGCCTGCCGGGATCGGGCGTGCGAGCCTACCTGATCGAGTGTCCGACGCTCTATGCGCGGGCGAGCCTGTACACCACCGACCCCGACGAGCACCTGCGCTTTCTCGCCTTCACCCGCGCAGCCCTCATCGCCTGCGCCAAGCTCGGCTTCGCCCCGGACATCGTGCACCTGAACGACTGGCACACGGCATTCGGCCCGCTCATGCTGCGCACGCAGTTCGCGCAGGAGGCGGCCTTCGCGCGCGCACACACCGTGCTCACCATTCACAACATCGGCTACCAGGGCGTGTTCGGCGCCGAGGCGGTGGGCGATCTTGCCCTCGGCGAGCAGGCCTATCTGCTGCACCAGGACGATCTGCGCGCCGGGTACATCAACCCGCTGCGCCACGGCATTCTCTATGCCGAGGCGCTCACCACCGTCAGCCCGACTCACGCCCGCGAGATCTGCACGGACGAGTACGGCATGGGCCTGCAGGATTCGCTGCGCATGCGCGAGCGCGATCTGACGGGGATCTTAAACGGCGTCGACTACAGCGTGTGGGATCCGCGCTGCGATGCGCATCTGCCGCGCCATTTCGATGCGC
The DNA here is from genome assembly GCA_021809525.1 of Pseudomonadota bacterium. Taxonomy (GTDB): domain Bacteria; phylum Pseudomonadota; class Gammaproteobacteria; order Steroidobacterales; family Steroidobacteraceae; genus 13-2-20CM-66-19. The sequence continues at coordinate 3,372 of JAKAYU010000217.1, forward strand.
AGCACCTCGGCGCCAAAGCGGAACTGAAGCGGGCATTCCTCGCGCGCATGGGGTTCACCACGGCTGCTGCCGTGCCGCTCGCCGGCATCGTGAGCCGTCTGGCCATGCAGAAGGGATTCGATCTGATGTTCGAGGTGCTGCCGCGCATGCTCGAGGCGCGCCAGTTCGCTCTGATGGTGCTCGGCATGGGCGAGGCGCGCTACGAGGAGTTCTTCACCGAACTTGCCCGCGGCTTCCCCGGGCGGGTGATCTTTCAGCGCGGTTACGACGATGCGCTCGCGCACTGGATCGAAGCGAGCGCGGACCTGTTCCTGATGCCCTCGCGTTACGAGCCCTGCGGCCTGAACCAGATGTACAGCCTGCGCTACGGCACCGTGCCGGTGGTACGCCGTACCGGTGGGCTCGCCGACTCGGTCGAGCATTTCGATCCGGCCACCGGCTCGGGCACCGGCGTGGTATTCAACGATTTCGACGCCCCGGCGCTCGAGTGGGCGCTCAACACCGCGCTCGACTGGTACGCCGAGCCGGAGCTGTGGCGGCAGATCATGCGCAACGGCATGGCCCAGGATTTCTCCTGGACGCGCCAGACCGAGCAGTACGTGCAGATCTACCGGCGCCTCGCTGGGCGCTGAGCGAACGGTCCGATCCGGCGCAGATCCGCAACCCGCTCTGCTGCTGCGGCGGGGCCGCCCCACCGGGCAGACTCGTGACGGCAAGATCCGAGCAGCGCGCCGCATGGGTCGCGAGCCGGCGCACGTTCGTCGCGCAGCGCGTCGCGAAGATGCGCCGAACGCGGCAGGGGTTCCGACAGCGATTACGGGCGGCGCCTGACGGACCATGCGCCTGCCGCCTATTGCGTCACCTGGTGCAGTGTTGCGTTGTAGATTGGCAACGGGCGAGGCTTACGACGCAGAGCCGGCACAAGCGTTCGCGCGTGCAGCGTTGGGTACCGGCAGGCCCCACGCGATGCTGAAGTGCGCAGCAGTCGGCCGGGGAGCGGTACGCAAGGTGCACAAGCCGCTGGAGGTATTGCGCTGCGGCTGCGACGAGTTCCGTGCGCTCGTGAGCAGCTCAATTGCAGCTCTGGCGCAGTCCACCCCCCCGGCGGGAGAACACGGCCAAAACTGGCTGAGCGGAAATCGCGCGTGTCAGCCATTGCCTGACAGAAATCATCTAACCGCTCACACTGCCGCAGTGCCGAAGAGCTTCAGCAACAAGGCACTTGTCGCGCCGTGGTCCAGTCGATCAAGCCGGAAAATCGACGGCCGGCTGTGCGAGCGCATCTTGCGCAGGCTGGACAGATTGGATGCCGCCACAGCGGTGGAGCAAATGGATGTGCCAGGCTTTGATTTCTGGCCCCTTCGTGGCAAGCCCCGGCGTCACTCCGTGTACGTCAATGGACCGTGGTGCCTGACGTTCGAGTTTGAAGACGGGGACGCGCTGCGTGCGGACCTGGAGCAATACCATTAGCTGCAGAACTGCTATGGGGGAAAACATTGCAAAACGGAATCCGAACCGCGGTCCTACCCATCCCGGTGCGCTGCTGCGCGAACACATCCCGCGCGAGCGCAAGCCGGTCTCTGCCGAGGTCGTGGTCCGTCTCGGCGCGGCCTTCGGGGATGGCCCTGAGGTGTGGCTGCACATGCAGGCCGCCTACGACGCGTGGCACGCCTCGCGAAAGGTCGACGTCAGCAAAGTTCCTCGTCTCGCAGCGTAGCCACACCGACTCCGGGCCCGCGCCTGTCTCGCGACGATCAGCGCGTTCCTCGGCGGTCGATGCTCTCGGGCGATGTTCCACGTCGTGCATCGCATGCGCCGCGAATCGGCGCTCTCCCTCGCGTGCCGCCCGGTCCGGGCGGCGCATGTTGGCACATTCATGTGTCAAGACCACATTGCGAAAAGAGCCGCGATGCAACATCACTGGGGCGTCGGAACCGCGGACCACGATTCATGTCGCGCTGAATCATGCGCCAGATCATCTCACCCAGGCGGACTGATCTTGCCGCGCACACCGGGGCTCAATTTGCCGAGCGCCGCAGGGTCATCCCTCCCGGGACCCGCTTCGATGCGATCAACCCGGGCGATGGACACATGACGATCGTAGAGGATCACGGACTGCCCGGCGCGCCCTGTGCGCAGAGACGTGCTGAGCGCATTTTTTCAGACGCGATACCCTGGCCTTTTTCAGAGGGCAATCATCGCCAGGTCGCATTCCAACTACGCACCGGCGAACATCGATGACGCTACCTTGAGAGA
>JAKAYU010000218.1 GCA_021809525.1 Pseudomonadota bacterium
CGTCGAGCCGCGCCGCGCTGGAGCGCGGATCGAGTCTGAGCGCCCGTTCGATGTCGGCGCGCCGTGCGGCGAGGTCACGCCATGAGCGATACTGCACGCGCATCGTGTAGGCAGTGCTCGAGCGGGAATGCAGCCGCACGCCCTTGCGCAGCAGCACCCGCGCAAGCGCCGGTGCGCCGAACGCCGCGTCGATCCTGCCCGCCATGAAGTAGGCGACCGGGCTGTCCGGCAGAGTCTTGACGAGCCGCGTGGCCTGACGCAATGCCGCGGCGCGCTGCCCGGCACGGGCCAGAATCGCCGCGCGCATCCAATACAGATGCGCAAGCAGCAGTCCCAGCGGGGCGAGGCGGATCTGCCGGCGCGCATCCGCCGCGGCACGGCGGTAATCGCCACGGCGCAGATAAGCCTGGCAGCGGAACTGCAGCGCCATGAGCATTTTCGGATCGCGCCTCAGTGCCTGCGAGAGCCGCTTGATCGCCGTGCCCGTCCTGCCGGCATCGAATGCCAGGATGCCCTGCACGAGGCGCACCAGATCATCGTGCGGGTTGCGCGCGCGCGCCGCGGCGAGATCGCGCCCCCCCCGCGCGCTTGCACCCTCCTCGATGTAGGCGAGCGCCCGATCGGCAAGCAGATCCGTGTGCGCGCCATAGAGTTTCATCGCGCGGTCGATGTCTGCGATGGCGGCCTGCGGATCGTAGCGTTGCATCATCGCGTTGGCTGCGCGGGTGACGCGCAGCATGGCGGCTCGCTTCACCGCGGCGCGGCTGGTCGGCAGACCGGCCGGGGCTCGCACGTACAGGTTCGAGTCGGACAGACGGCGCAGAATGCGCTGATCCGCCGCCGCCTGCTTCGCGGGGAATTCGCGCGCGACGCTCCGCCGGATCGCCACCGCCGTGAATATGCCGTCGCGAATGCGCGCGCGGCGCTCGTAGTGCACGCCGGCGACGGTGCGGTCTATATCGTCACCAACGACGGTGAATCCCTTGCCTCCCTGTGGCAGGCGGATGGTTTCGCTGTCGCGCGTGTAGTAAGGGTATGCGACCGCATACGGCGCGCCACGGTTCGGACCGGCCGGGCGGGAGAAATCCGCCGGGTAACCGACTGCGAGACCGTCCGGCAGGTAGTCGTGGTCGCGCCATTGGAGACGGGCGGTTCCATCCATGATGAAGCGCTCCACGTGCGCCTTGCGGTCGTAGTGGGCCGAGACGGAGCGGATATGCACGAACTCGTAGCGCCTGCTCCAGTAGCGGCGCAGGCCTTCATCGAGCTGATCCGGGGTGAGGTTCGCCAGGCGCTGGGCAAAGAACACGGCCACGTCGCCCCGCATGCTGGTCTCGACGTGGAAGGGAGCGGGCCTCAGGAGCCCCGCGCTGGCGTCGATCGTGATGCGCGTGTCGAGGAGCGGATGCTTCGGCGGCGGCGGCACCATGGGCAGCAGATGCGCGCCGTGCGCGATCAGCGGCAACCCCCAGTGGTAGTACGGCGTGCGCAGCTGCGCCAGGCTGCGGTCACCGAGCCGGGTGCCGTCCATCCAGTACGTCCGCCCATCGATCTGCGCGCGCACCAGCACGTGGTCGAACAGCTGGATCATGGGCAGCCGTCGAGCAAGCCCATCGCCACCCGCCACGCTCACCGCCACCGGCTCGGCGTCGATGCCGAGCGCGTGCAGCAATGCGAGCAACAGCACGGTCTTGGCCTTGCAGTCGCCGAAGCGCCGCGACCAGGTGAGATCGGCCGCCGCCGGCATCAGCCCGCCGTCGTTGAAATCGAGGAACAGATAGCGCACCTGATTCTCCACTAGGCGCAGCGCGAGTGCGGCCTGCCGCCGCGGGTCGGAGCTCTCGGCACGGATGCGCGCCACCTGCGCGAGCAGCGGCGAGTTTGGAGCAAGCCGCGCCGCCTCACGGTACAGCGGCGCGAAGCGCCGCGCGAGCTGCGCCCAGGAGCGAAAAGCGGTGAAGTCCAGGCGCCGCGCAACCAGAAAGCGCAGCGGCGCGAAGCGTGGCTGCAGCACCGGTTGCACGTTGCGCATGGTGAGGCTGACCCCGATGTCCCCGCCGGCGCGAATCCGGTGCACCCCCGTGAGCCCCTGGCCCGCCTGCCAGCGGATCGGCAGCGAGGGACTCCACAACGCGCGCATGTGCAGCAGCGACACCGGCAGCGCCGGAGGAACCTGGATTTCGGCCGAAGGAGTTCCGGCGAACAGCGGCTCGCGGCGCTCGAGCGTATAGGACACGACCACGATGTCGCCGACGCGCAGACCGGGCGGCTGAAGAATGGCCGTCAGGGTGTCATCGAGAGTGGCGGCCTCGAGGTTGGTTTCACGCTTGGCGATGGTGAACTTGCGCCCCCCGCTCAGCAGGTTGATGACCTTGCCGCCACGGATCAGCTCGATCTTGTGTACGATCAGCACGTCGGTGTCGGGATCCCACATCAGGGTGATCGTGCCGAGCGCGGCGAGTCCCGCCGGGGTCTGGATGCGTATGGCGTTCTCGACGTAGTACTTGACCACGTCGGCGGTGAGCTCGATCTGCCGGTCGGCGAGCAGGAACTTCACCGCCGCCCGGCCGCTCTTGCCGGCCGCCGGCACATGCTGCGGGTGCACCCAGGGGCCCGGCGGAGCGACGCGCAGATGATTCGCAGCGAGCGCGACGTGAAACGCGCACAGCGCAAGCAATCCCACGGCGATGCGGCGCATCGACACAGTGCCCCTTCGTGATGGTGCCGGTCGGCCGGTGCGCGGCGGCTCGGTACGCCGCCGCAGCGCGCTCCGGCTGTGTAGCTCAGGCATCTTAGCATCCGCGCGCACCGCCGCCGGCAGTGTGCGCCTCAACCAAGGTCAGACAGCAGCAACGTGTCGCGCGCCGCGCGGCTGGCGAGCCGCCGCGGGCTGTACCAACGGACCAGCGTGCGCCGATCGAGCAAATCCGGGTTCACCGCCGCGAAGGATGCGAAACCCGGATACGCGTGCGCGGCGAGCCGCCCGCGCTCGAAGCGCACGAGATCCGGACACCTCTCAGTGCTGCTCGTCGGATTCGCGCAGGGTGTGGGCATCGGCGGCGCTGAGCTCAAGTCCGTAGATCCGCTTCAGCGCCCTGATCTTGCGCAGCGTCTCGGCGGAAAACGGCGCTCTGCCCTCGAAGGCGTGCAGCACCACCCCTTCGAGGAGATCACCCAGCGAGAGCTCGAGGTCGGCGGCCAGCGCTTTCAGCACCTTCAGCACCCGACTCTCCAGCCGTACCCCGGTCTGGACTCGCGTCACAGTCTTCATATAATTATGGTACCAAAATACCATGGTATAAACTAGGCGCGCGACCGACGCGTCACCCGGTAGAATGCGCGCTGGCATTCAATCGCGAGCTTGAGCGTGACCGGTAAGCGCGGCAGCGGGGAACCCCGGGGACGCCGACGGGTCAATCCGGCTCTCGGGAACACTCTGGAGGCAATCCGCCATGACCGGCACCGGCCCGCTCGTCCAATCCGCTCCTCCCGCGAACGCCGCCCGGCCGGGCGGCGCCGCGCAAGGCGCCTTCGCTCGGCTGCGGGATTATCTGCGCAGCCAGATCCTCGGTCAGGAGACGCTGGTCGAGCGGCTACTGGTGGCGCTGCTCTCGGACGGGCACCTGCTGGTGGAGGGCCCGCCGGGGCTGGCCAAGACCCGCGCCATCAAAGCGCTGGCGCACGCGGTGGAGGCGGATTTCCAGCGCGTGCAGTTCACGCCCGATCTGCTGCCGGCAGATCTGACCGGCTCGGATATCTACCGCCCCGAGGAAGGCACGTTCCGCTTCCAGCGTGGCCCGCTGTTCCACAATCTGATCCTGGCGGACGAGATCAACCGCGCGCCGGCGAAGGTGCAATCGGCGCTGCTGGAGGCGATGGCCGAGCGGCAGATCAGCGTCGGGGCGGCGAGCTATCCGCTGCCGCCGCTCTTTCTGGTCATGGCGACCCAGAATCCCATCGAGCAGGAAGGCACCTATCCTCTGCCCGAGGCGCAGCTCGACCGCTTCATGCTGCACACCCGCGTCGACTATCCGGACCGCGCCACGACGCTGAAGGTGATGGCGCTGGCGCGCAGTGAGGCGATCAGCCAGCGTGAGCTGGCGCCGCCGGCGCAGCGCATGACCCAGGAGTTCGTCTTCACCGCGCGCCGCGAGATCCTCGCGCTCACCCTGTCGGACCCCGTAGCCGAATACATCGCTGCGCTGGTCGATGCCACGCGCCGCCCCGAACCGTACAGCGCGCAGCTGCGCCAGTGGCTGCGTTGGGGCGCGAGCCCGCGCGCGGCGATCGCCATCGAGCGCGGCGCGCGCGCCCTCGCCTGGCTCGACGGGCGGGAGTTCGTCAGCCCCGAGGACGTGCAGGCGATCGCGCCCGATGCGCTGCGCCACCGGCTGCTCGTCGACTACACCGCCCAGGCGCAGGGCGTGAGCGCCGAGAGCTGCATCAACGAGCTGCTGAGCCGCGTGCCGGCCCCATGAGATGATGATCATCCCGACGCTCGAGGAACTGCTGGCGCTGCGCGGCGCCGCACACGGCCTGTCCCTCCAGGGCCGCAAGCGGGCGCGCGCCGCGCTGATCGGTGCGCACGCGAGCGCACAGCGCGGCCGCGGCCTGGAATTTCAGGAGGTGCGGCCCTACACCCCGGGTGACGACCCGCGCAACATCGACTGGCGGGTGACGGCGCGGCGCGGCCGGCCACACACCAAGCTCTATCACGAAGAGCGCGAACGCCCGGTGTGGCTGCTGGTCGATCTGCAGCCGGGGTGCTTCTTCGGCAGCCGCCGGCAGCTGAAGTCCGCGGTCATCGTGCGTGCCGCGGCGCTGCTCGCCTGGATCGCCGCACTCGACGGCGATCGGGTCGGCGCGCTGATCGCGAGCAGCCCCGCCACGGTGCGCATCCTGCCCGCGCAAGCCCGCCTGCGCGGAGTGTTGCCGCTGCTCGATGCGCTGCTCGCCGCGCAGCCGACCACTCCGGCCGAGCCGGCCCCGCAGGCCCTAAGTGGCGCACTGCGCGCCGCGGCGCAGCTGATCCGCCCGGGTAGCCAGATCCTGACGCTGAGCGATTTCGCCGCCCCGGCAGCGCGGGACCACAGTGCGTGGCTGCCGATCGCGCGACACAACGACATCGGCCTGTATTGGGCCACCGATCCGCTCGAGGCGCAGGGGCTGCCGGCGGGGCGCTACCGGGCCGGTCTGCCCGGCCGCGTCACGGTGCTCGACGGAGAACGCGCCCGCGCCGCCTGGCGCAGCGCATGGCAGGAGCGCGAGCGGCACCTGACCCAATTGTCCCAACGGCTCGCGGCCCCGGTGGTGCGCCTGGATACCTCCGTGTCGGTCGAATCGGCGCTGCGCCCGGCACTGCTCGGGGGATCTTCGGCGGCATGAGCCCCGACTGGCTGACACAACTCGCCCCTGCGCACGCGCCGCCGCCGCCTTCGGCATGGCCGCCGGCGCCGGGCTGGTGGGTGCTCGCCGCACTGCTGCTCGCGCTGCTCGCCGGCGCGCTGTGGCGGTGGCGCGATCCGCGGCGCCGCCGCGTGCGCGCCGCGCTGCGCGAGCTGCGCCGGATCCGTGCCGCCAATCCCGACCCGCA
>JAKAYU010000219.1 GCA_021809525.1 Pseudomonadota bacterium
AAACGGCAACCATTCGGCAACGACGAGCCTCTGGCGGACAGCGGACTGTGAGGCGCAGCACCTAGGTTATTGATTTTATTATGGGGCGTGACGGATTCGAACCGTCGACCAGCGGATTAAAAGAAGCAGATTGCGCGCGTTCGCGCTACCCTATCGCACGTAATCGCATGATTACAAAGGGGCTCTGTTTTGGACCTCACGCGGGAAATTCCAGTCTTTCGCGAGTGAGTGCAAATCGAAGTGCAAATCGCCACGTCGTACCAGTCCCCGCCGCAGCGGGTCTGCTTATGAGGTCAAGATGATGAGTGCGATAGACATTGAGGCCCTCTGGAATAAGTACCACACCCTCTACAACGAAGAATGGCCTAGAGCCTACGAGCAGTACCGGGGCGCGTATAACAGAGCGCAGAAATTGTTTGACTTGACCGACACTGGCAACGACAGACTCCAAGCCGCGCGCAGTCAGATCGAGTCCGTAAGACAACGACTCGCGGACCTGCAACGCGTTCAAGACGAGATTTCCGCCACGCTTGATAGGGCCTACGAGATTATCGCTCAAGCGTCCAGCGCGACTCGGCGCTAGACTCGGCAGCGGACATGCCAGCGGCGAGGTCCTAGCGATGCCTGACAATGCCTTCGAGGTCTTCGCGACTCCCGATATGGGGACGCTTACGGTTCGGATCGGCGGGAAGGCCGCCATCCTCGCCTTCCTTGACCACGATGCGCCGATACCTGTTAAGCGCCACCCGGACGGCTCAATCGGGCCGGTGCTCGAGGCCGATTACTACGTGACGATGCTCAACGGGCGCCCGTTCACCGTAGACACCCGCAGCGCTATCGAGAAGGAAGCCACGCGGGCGCTTTCAAGCGGTCACGCCGTCGAATGGCGGCGGCACGGTGGCGTATGAGCGGCACTAGCGACAATGACGAAGATCGTACACCAGCAGAAACATGGCGCTCTCTGCGCGGCCCGGTATACACGCACGAACAAATCGAGCACGCAAAGTCCTTGGCGCGCGAGAGGATCAAAGACGGCACGTTACCCGCAACGCCAGTCACTCAGACGCTTCACAAGGCGACGCGTGACACAAAGCACTTTTCTCCCTGCGCTGTTTGCGCAGACGCGATTCATGATGATTATTTCTACTCAATTGACACCGGGCAAACTCTACGCGCTCATCCCCAAGGTGTGTCAAGCAACCCTGAAATGCACGTCGTATGCTTCCACGGGTGGTGCGCGGCCGTGACCGAAACATCACAGTGCGGCGCTGACTGACCACAGGAGCGACAGCCTACCGCGCGACAGCGCCGAAGGGTTCTGGTGCCGGCGCCTTCCGCTTTTCAACTTCGGCCAGCGCCTCAAAGCGCGCCCTTGTCGGCGCCCGTGGCGCGGCACGCCAGCGGAGCTCACCTGCACCCGATGCCCACACGGCCAGGGCGTCGCATGCGAGCCGCGCGGCCTTGCAGCGAGGCGCGAATCGGCAGAGTTCGCACGGCTCGGGTGTCTTCATCGCGATGCCCGCGCGCGGCGGCGCTCGGCTTGCAGGATGCGAGGCAGCGCGAGCAGAGCCTTTCGTCTCTCACGGCGAGCCAGGCGGCGCGCCCAGCCTGCGGACCGTTTTCTCATCGCAACCACATCCGCAGCCGTGCCCACCAGCACCGGCAGGCCGGCGGACACGGTGCGCCGCTATCGTAAACGACGCGCTTATCTACCAAAACGACAGTGCGACGGCCAGCGGTCGTGACAGATACGCTACTCATTCTCGGGGCCTCTTGACCCAACAGTTGAAACAATGTGATCGCGGACATGTTGCGCTGCACCCATTCGACTCACGGCCGGCCACCGGCGCGGCCGACCGGGACACCGTGATCGTCCACCACGTAGTACTGTAGGGCCTCGGCCCGCTCATCGGCGGCGGCCTGCAGGCGGTTCGCTTCGGTGAGGGCCGCGTTGATGCTGCCATAGGTCGAGGCGAGGTCTTCGGCGTCGGGCTCAGCGCCGCGGCGATATGTCAGCACGCGCACGCGGTACCTGCGGCCAAGGTCGCGGAGGTCGCGGAGGTCTGTGATCGTGTCATGTCGTTGCATTGTCGTGACTCAAAAAGCGCCGGGACTCTCGCGCCCGGCAGGCGGCGGACCCTGCACCCTGAGGATGTTCTCCGGAGAGGTGGTGCAAGCCCGCTGCCGTGGTTTTTCAATAGCGGCACTCATCGGCTTGTCGCTGCACATTGCACAATCAGACATAAAGGGGCGCCGAGGCATCCTCGAGTAGCCGCAGCGCGCGCTCGCGCAGGTCCAGCGCGGCGCCGCGCAGGTCAGTGTCGGCAGGCGGCAGCGGTATCAGTTCCTTGAATCTCTTGTCCAATGCCTGCCCGAGATTGCTGTTTGAAAATCCAGCCAGCTCACCGGCCGGACCCCAACTTTTGACAAGGTGGCGCAGTCCCGCGAGTGGTCGCAGGGCAGACTCGTACTCATCGCGCAACCTTTCGAGCTGCGCCAGCCGAGGCTCGGCATCGGCGGCCAGTACCGCAATGGCGGCCTCTCGCACGCGGCCCTGAGACTGTTCCAGCTCGATCCGCGCCGACAGCACGGTGCGCTGAAGTTCCGGCAGTGCATCCCGCGCACCAGCGGCAACGGTGCGGCCGTCCGCTGCGGCGTTGCTCGCGGCGGCGGCAGCGTCCAACAGAGAAGCATCGGGCCGGGCATCCTCCGGGCAGCCTTCGGCCGTCCAGATTCGCGCAGCCTCTCGCGCCGCAGCCTCGGCTGCACCGGCCTCGGAGTCGAGGCGCCGTGACATTTCGATTACTTCCAGCGCACGCGCAACCTTGCCCTCGGCCTCGGCGAGCACACGCTGTGCTGCAGCTCGGTCGACGTGCGCCGCTCGCAATGCCTCACGCGCCGAATCGGCGAGCGCCCGGTGGTGCTGCTGTACCAGCTCGGGAGGCAGAGCCGGCGCAGCGGTCTGGAACGCGCCTTCATTGCCAGGCGACGCGAGGCCGATCATGATTTTCACGGTATCGAGGATTCCCATGTTATCGGTCCCTCACGTTGAATCGCGTCACAAGGCGAGGCGTCTGTTTGAACGGTGCCCAACACTGCTCAGGCGATCCGTAGAACTTGACGATGGGGCGCCCCGTGCGGTCAGGCTCTTGAACCTCGCGCAGCGGTCCGGTCGGTCGTTTCGCGGCTTGTTCGGCCTCCCGATAGATCGTGTCCTCGGCGATGTTCAGCGCTCCACTGCGCCGCATACCATCGAGGTCTCGGACTGACATCTTGCCGTAGGTCTGTGAGAACGGCCGAAGCCCGGACGCCAACCGCAGCCGGTATGCTGCAATATCCTCACCCGGCAAGTGTGCAGGTGCAGGCGCACCGACCGCGGCACGGTATGCGCCATCCGCAGCCGCGCGGTACGCATTCGCGCGCACCTCATCCGTTATGTCTGTTCTGCTCGAGGCCATTATCGCGGCCCTCCGGTCGTGTGACTACCGGGAAAGCCAGAGCTGCTGCCGAGTTCGTTCTGCGAGTTTCGCGGCGCGCCGCCATCGGTCGCTGGCCGCATGCCCTGCGCGCGCGGAAGGTCACGCAGCGAGCGGTCGCGATCGTCGGGCGTCGGCTTCGGCGGGGTCATGTGTTCAGTGTTAGGCATGTTATTCTCCGGAGGTGTGTTAGTTCGCGAGTCCATTGACAGTGACGAAAGCCGAGCCGCCGGTGGCGTTCTCGACGCGGATCGTTGCGGCGGCAGCATGAGCGATTCCGCCGTTGAAGCGAAGCGGCGCGCCCTGCTCTATGCGGATCATTCCGCGCATGAGTGCGGCCTTGACGGTCGGATCGTTCAGCGCGAGGCGCTGATTCGATTTGACATGCAGGAAGTGATCGAGAAATTTGGTATACGCGGCATCGTTGTTTCCAGCGCTTGCCGGTGCGTAGGTTGAGACGATACTGGACACGGTGTCAATACCGCGCTTGTTGTACAGCCGGAGCTGGTTCCCCATCGCGAGCAACCCTTCGTAGGGCGTTCCGAATTTCGCGAAGTTATGCCATCCCTTCGTCGCGCCAGGCTGCCCGGCGAATTTCAGATTACCGGGATTGTTGTACTGATCGCCGACCGTATCCCCAATGATCGCGCGGCCGAGCATTTTTGCTCCTGCCCATACTAACTTCGGGCCGACCATGGCGGCGTCAAAATAAGTATGAGCGGCCGCCTTGAACGGGTGTTTTTCGAATCCCTCCACGAACAGCGCGAACTGATGCATGCCCTTCGCGACGGTTCCAACATCGGATGTGAAGTTCTCGACGGATTTCAGGAAACTTGGCGCGGTGATCTTCCCGTTGAAGTTTTGCATCCACTTCGCGAGCTTATTGATCCCTTCCTCTACAACGCCATCCTTCGACATTACGACACCGACCACGTGCTCGAATCCACGCACGATGCCGCCCAGCGGCTTGGCGAGCGGCACGAGGTCGGTGACAAACAACTTGAAAATCTGCTGACCAGCTCGCTGCATTTCTGTGGCGAAGTTCTGCCAGGCAAGCGACGTACCGGAACCGATGTTCATCGACTGACTGTCGCGCGCGTAGTGAGCGTACTGGGCATTCCAGTTTGCAGCCCTGCTGGCCTTCATGCGCTGCAAGTCCTCGACGGACACGCCCTGGAAGCCCGGCAGCGATTGCAGGATCAGCCCAAGCTGCGAGTCTGGCGTCGCCTTCGCGCGCGCCCGCAGTGCGTTCAGAGCTTCGAGCGCGACCTGACGCTCCGAGCCCATCGGGTTCACGCCGAGCGCCCACAGCGCACCCGACATCGCCGGGTTCGTGCGCATGTTCATGATGCCCGTCAGGAATGCGTCGGGATTCACATATCGGCCAAAGTTCGTCCCGAATGCCTTCATGGACCCGATTGACATCCCGAGACCACGCGCGCCGCGGCGTTCGCCCGCAACGGAGTTCGCCATGCGATCCACGGCGTACAGGCCGCCCGTCGCGAGGCCGGCGGTGATTGTGCTCCATTTCAGCAGCGTCACCGTCGCCTTGGCAATGTGCCCCGCCACTGACTTACTCGACCCGGCAATACCCGTCCACAGCCGGCTCGCCATCGTGAGGTGCCGCTCATGATGCCGCTCGGCGTGCGCGATCTCCTTCATGTGATCGGCCTGCGCCATCATGGCAGCCGTCATCATCGCTGCCGTCTTGGCGGCTTCTCCCTGCGCCTTGCCGACCTTCGACCACATGCCGGGCTGCTTCGCGAGCGCCTCGTTGTACTTCGAGAATAGCTCCGCGAAGCGCTTGAATTTCGCATCATCAACGTCAATGTCGAGAACGGATTTAAGGGCCATGTTATGCGGCCTCCGGTGAGTCCATGCCGCTCAGCTCGGCGTGCTGCGCCAGGTGCGCCTCGGCAGCCTCGCAGGCGGTGGCGGCGGCGGGGTCTCGCTCGGCGGACTCGCTGGCCAGTCTCGCCAGTTCGGCGAGGCGCTGCTTTCCTGCGAGTGCG
>JAKAYU010000220.1 GCA_021809525.1 Pseudomonadota bacterium
CCGCAGTGTGGCGGCACGTGATGGATAAACCGGCCGCACGTGTGCCGCTCTCCGATCAGCCCAACGTGCCGCTCGTGAGCACGCTGGTCCCGGGCATCGAGCCGGTCAACACGCAGGTCATGGTGACCGGCACCATTGCCGCCCGCCACGACCTGCCGATCGGCGACGGCGGACAGGCCGGGCGCATCGTCAAGGTCTACGTGCAGGTGGGCGACTGGGTCAGACGCGGCCAGATCCTCGCGCAGCTCGATGACTCGGTGCTCAGGCCTCAGGTCGCCCAGCTTGCCGCCTCCCTCGCCAAGGCGCGCGCCCAGGCGAGGCTGTCCGCCGCCGAGTACCGGCGGGCGCTCGCCATCGGCCCGGCCGGCGGGCTGTCACAGCAGAACATCGAGCAGACGCAGGCGACGGCCGCGATGGATGCAGCCAACGTGCGGATGGTCGCGGCGCAACTGCAGCAGAAGCGGGCCCAACTGGCCCTGACGCGCATCGTCGCTCCGGTCTCCGGCATCGTCCTGACGCGCAACGCCGAGGTCGGCCAAGTCGCCAGCCCCGGCGGTCCGGCCTTGTTCACGCTCGAGGATGCCGGCCGTGTCGAGTTGCAAGGTCAAGTGCCCGAGCAGGACCTGGCTTCGCTGAGGGTCGGCCAGCCCGCCAAGGTCTACCTGATCGGCTATCCCCAGCCGTTCACGGGCCACATCTGGCTGCTCGGGGCGACCATCAGCACCCAGACGCGCCTCGGTCAGGTGCGCGTCGCGCTCGACCCGAACCCCGCGCTGCGCCCCGGCGCCTTCGCGCGCGCGGTGATCATGGAGAGTCACGCCGAGCGACCCGTGGTGCCGCAAACCGCCGTGCTGACCGATTCGGCCGGGTCGTACGTCTTCATCGTCAACCACAAGGACATCGCCGTGCAACGGCGAGTGCAGCTCGGCGGGATCATCGCCTCGGGCGTCGTCATCAGCGCCGGTTTGACCGGCCGGGAGCGCGTAGTGACCCTCGCAGGCGGCTTCCTGCAAAACGGCGAAGCCGTGCGGGTCGCCACGGCGAGGGCGCGCACATGAGACGCCTGTCGGCGTGGGCCATTCGCCACCCGCTGCCCCCGCTCGTACTGTTCGTGGTGCTGCTGTTCGTCGGCGTCACGGCCTTCATGCGGCTGCCGGTGACACACAATCCCCATATCGCCTATCCCATCGTGTCGGTGGTGGTGGCCGAGCCGGGCGCGGCGCCGGAGGAAGTGCAGATTCAGATCGTGCGCCGGATCGAGGCGGCGGTGGCCGGCATCGGCAACATTCACCGCATCCTCTCCGATGCCTACGAGGGGGGCGAGGAGACCGACATCGAGTTCCAGATCGGCACTCCGATCGATCGCGCCGTGACCGAAGTGCGCGATGCGGTGACCCAGGTGCAGCCCGACTTGCCGAGCGACATCCTGCCGCCGGTGGTGCAGCGGGTCAAAGTCGGCAATGGTGGGCCGATCGTCTATTACGCGGTCAGCTCGACGAACATGAGCGACCGGGCGATATCCTGGTTCATCGACAACACGGTCACCAAGACGCTGCTCAGAGTTCCCGGGGTCGCGCAGGTGTCCCGTTACGGCGGCGTGAGCCGTGAGATCCGCGTCGAGCTCGATCCGGCGCGCATGCAGGCACTCGGCATCACTGCCTCGCAGGTCAACCAGCAGCTGGCCAACCTCAACATCGATCTGCCCGGCGGCCGGGCCGACCTCGGCGACGGCGAGCAGACCATCCGCGTGCTCGGCAACGCGCACACCGCCTGGCAACTGGCGCAGACGCAGATCGCACTCCCCGGCGGCCGCTTCGCGAAGCTCGGCAGCATCGCCACCGTGCGCGATAGCGCCGCGGAGGTGCGCAGCCTCGAGCTGTACAACGGGCGCCCGGCGATCTCCTTCGGGGTGGAGCGCGCTCCGGACACCTCCGACGTCTCGGTGCTGCACGGCGTGCAGCAGGCGCTGGCGAAGATCCGCAAGGAATACCCCAGCGTCGACATCAACCGCACGTTCACCACGGTCACCTACACCGAGCATGAGTACCATTCGGCGCTCGAGGCGCTGATCGAGGGCTCGATCCTCTCGGTGCTGGTAGTTTGGCTCTTTCTGCGCGATACACGCGCAACGCTGATCTCGGCGCTGGCAATCCCGCTGTCGGCGATCCCGACGTTCGCGTTCATGGAGCTGATGGGCTTCACGCTCAATACGATCAGCTTGCTCGCCCTGTCGATGGTCTCGGGCGTGCTCGTCGATGATGCCATCGTGGAGATCGAGAACATCGTACGCCACAAGCGCATGGGCAAGAGCGCCTTCCAGGCGGCGCTCGATGCGGCCGATCAGATCGCCCTCGCGGTGGTCGCCACCTCGTGCACCATCATCGCGGTGTTCGTGCCGGTGAGCTTCATGAGCGGCATCATCGGCCAGTACTTCCGGCAGTTCGGCCTGACGGTCGCCGCCGCCGTATTCTTCTCGCTGCTGGTCGCGCGCATGCTGACGCCGGTTATCGCCGCCTACACCCTGAAGTCCACGCCGGTGCCGGAGCATCGTGACGGACCGGTCATGGCATGGTACCTGCGCATCCTCAATTGGTGCGTGCACCATCGCTGGAAGACCATCGGGCTCGGCGTGCTGTTCTTTGCGGCCTCCCTGCTCGGCCTGGCGATGCTACCGAAGACGTTCATTGAACAGTCCGATTCCAGCTCCGCATCGCTCTCGATCGAGCTGCCGCCCGGCGTACAGCTCGCCGATACCGAGCGGGTGGCCAACGCTGCCTACCGCATCCTCGCGCGGCAGAAGGACGTGACGGCCATCGACGAGTCGGTCGGCGGCAACGGCAGCGTGCGCGGCGCGAACCTCTTCATCACTCTGGTGCCTCCGAGCGAGCGCAAGCTGACTCAGGAGCAGTGGCAGAACCGCATGCTCGCCAAGCTGCGCTCGATCCCCAACGCGCAGATGTATTTCCAGAACTTCAACGGCGGCGGCAATGGCCACGACATCACCATCGATTTGACCGGGGACAACCTGAAGCTGCTCGAGCACACGGCCCGCAGGGTCATGGCGCAGATGGCGCTGCTACCCAGTCTGCGCGACGTCAGCTCCGCGGACGGCCTGCCGCGGCCGGAGATCCGCATCCGCCCGCGCTTCGACCTCGCCGCCGAGCTCGGCGTCACCGTCGCCGACATCAGTCAGACCATCCGCATCGCCACGATCGGCGATCTGCTGCAGAACGACGCGAAGTTCACCCTGCCGGACCGGCAGGTGCCGATCCTGGTGAATCTGAAGCGTTCGGCACGCGCTAATTTGACGACGCTGGAGAACCTGCCCGTGCCGACCACCGGCGGCGGCACCGTGCCGCTGAAGTCGGTCGCCGCCTTCGGCTTCGGCGAGGGCCCCACGCAGATCCACAGCCGCGATCAGCGCCTGCGCATCGCAATCAATGCCGATCTGAGGAGCGGCGTGCAGCTCGGCGAGGCGATGAAGCAGATCCACGGGCTGGCGCTGCTGAAGCACCTGCCGCCCGGCGTGCACCTGGCCGACACCGGCAATGCGCGCCTGATGTCGGAATTGTTCAGCGACTTCCTGATCGCGATGAGCACGGGCATCCTGATGGTGTTCGCGGTGCTGGTGCTGCTGTTCGCACGGGTGCTGCAGCCGATCACGATTCTCTCGGCGTTGCCGCTGTCGATCGGCGGAGCCGTGGCGGCGCTCTACGCCACCGGCAACCCGCTGTCCCTCGGTGTCATGATCGGCTTTCTGATGCTGATGGGCATCGTGGCCAAGAACTCGATCCTGCTGGTCGACTTCGCCATCGAGGAGATGCGCGCCGGCAAGGATCGCTTGACCGCGCTGCTCGAGGCCGGCCACAAGCGCGCGCGGCCCATCGTCATGACGACCATCGCCATGGTGGCCGGCATGCTGCCGGTGGCGCTCGCGACCAGCGACACGTTCCGCTCGCCGATGGCGATCGCGGTGATCGGCGGTCTGATCGCCTCCACGGCGCTGACGCTCGTGGTCGTGCCGGCCGGCTTCACGCTCATCGACGACATCGAGCGTTGGGTCGGACCGAAGATCGCGCGGATCGTGATCGCCGAGCCACCCGATCCGGCAATCGCTCCCGCGCAGGCCCGACAGACCGGATGACCGTTCCGCAAGCTGAGGTTGTGAACATGAAGCGTCGATTACTCGTGCAGATCCTGGTCGCGGGCGCGCTTGCGCTCGGCGCGGTCGCCGCCTGCACGCCGCACATCACCAGCAATGGGCATGGCAGACTCGCCATCGCGGGGCACGAGGTGCGCATCACGGTGCCTGGGGCTCCGGAGGCCTATGTGCAAAGCGGCGGCGGCCTGGTGATCGGCGAGCGGACGCTGCCGCTCACCCCGGCCGAGCAGACTCGCGCGCGCCTCTATTACCAGTACGCGCGCGGGATCGTCGCGGCCGGCGAGGCAACCGGAGAAGCGGGCAGTAAGCTCGGCGTTGCGGTCGTCGGCTCGCTGTTCTCGGCGCTGTGGCACGACAACTCGGCCATCGTCAATCGCACGGCGCACGCCGGTGCGGCGAAGGTCCAGGAGCATGTTCAGGCCCTGTGCACACAACTGGCGGGGCTCGAGAGCGAGCAGAACGCGCTCGCCGCAGCGCTGCCGGCGTTTGCCCGCTATCGGGTGATTCGCCAGAGCGACGTGGCCCAATGCATCAAGGGCGCCGAACGGCACGCCGCCCGCAAGAGTTAGCGCGGCCGAGAGTCACGCGCGCAGCCCGAAGTGCGCGAAGCGGTCGGCGATGAGCGGCGTGTCGATTTCGGCGGTGCGGATGTCCCGCTTTGCCCGCCGGTTCTCTCCCAGCCGCCGCTCGCAGATGCCGCGCCCGTAGAGCGCCCAGCCCGCAGCCGGGTCCAGACGCAGCGCCCCGTCGTAGGCGCGGATCGCGGCCCGGTAATGCCCCAGCCGCAGCAGGGCCAGCCCCTCGGCGTTCAGCGGCGCACCGGCGTAGGGTGTCCGCTTAAGCGCGGCGGTGCACTCCGCCAGGGCCCGGTGCAGCGCGACGCCGGCGCTCGCCTCAATCCAGCACAGCCCGGCGAGCTGCGGTGCCGAGCGGGCCACAGCACGAGCCGCGGCGAAATCGCGCTGCGCGAGCGCCCGCTCCCCCATTTTGCTGTAGACGATGCCGCGCTGAGCCAGGATGCCCAGCCGGTACGGGCGCCGCCAGGCCGCAATAGGAATATTCTGCTTGAGCAGCGCATCGAGCGTGCGCAGCGCGCGGTGATAGTGCCCGGTAGCGGCCTCGAGTCTTGCATCGTCGAGCCGCGCCGCGCTGGAGCGCGGATCGAGTCTGAGCGCCCGTTCGATGTCGGCGCGCCGTGCGGCGAGGTCACGCCATGAGCGATACTGCACGCGCATCGTGTAGGCAGTGCTCGAGCGGGGATGCAGCCGCACGCCCTTGCGCAGCAGCACGCGCGCAAGCGCCGGTGCGCCGAACGCCG
>JAKAYU010000027.1 GCA_021809525.1 Pseudomonadota bacterium
GAGCTCGTAGTGATTGCAAGGATGGCGAGTAGCTGATCTGGTGCGTCATTTTCGACAAATGCTGCCGGACCCTTGTCCGCAAATACGCACCCAGCAGGCATAGCACGAATGCCGAGACCACTTTGGGTCCGCCTCGGCCATGTCAGGCCGGGGCGAAGGTGCGGGTCATTTCGATGGAGTACAAAATCGACGTTGCTCCCGAGGTATGGAAACTTCTGGAGTAATTCAGCCTCGATTTCCCGGGCATTCTCAGCCCATGAAATCATGAGATGTATGTCCGAATAGAAAGGCGAGAATTGACCGCCCTTCGCCAAAGGCCACCATTTTTTTGGGGCATCAACTTGTGCCGCCATTTCCCACGCAAGTCTAAGAAACCGGAAGTCGTTTTTTGTGGAGGCACCAAGCCTGACGCAGACGTCCCGCGCACTGATTACAGAAAGTGAAATAAACAACGATCGAACGGAATCGCTCACCCAGTACGCGAAGGGACTTCCCGGCACATCCGAAAACAGAGCAGGCTGACACTCGAACACAGCCGGATGCGGCCTGTTGCTAGCTCCCTTGTCTTGGCGCAGCGCCTCGATGGAGGCTTTGAGTTGCGGGCCTTTCTCATCCACCGCCGCCTCGAGCACACGAATGAACGTCGTCACGCGCTCGCCTCCAGACAGTAGGCTGCGGTCTCCACCATGGCGCTATCCAGCACCCCGTAGCCGAGGTCGGCAAAGACGGCAGGCGGTGCGCGCTTGAGCAACACCTCCTCGCGCCACTTCTGAAAGCTCGAGAGAAAGAACCCCGTTCTCGAAGTGATGGCGCCGAGCCGCCCACGACTCGCCAGGAGCTCGATCCCCCGCTCGACGAAGGCGGCGTAGACATCGTTCTTCGTTTTGGGATACGAGCGCTCGAAGTCCCGCTTCGCACGCGTGCTGCCGGCGCCGAAGGGCGGATTCATGAGGATCACGTCGAACTTCTTCTCGGCGGTCTCGAGCAATCCCAGCCCCTGGACCGCATCGTCCGCGAAGAGCCGCCGGCGCATCGTGAGGCGCGTCCCCTCCTCGGCGATGAAGCGGTGGAGCGCGCCGCGGATTTTCTCTTCCGGGGGTTCGAGATAGTCGAACTGCCCGGACTCGTTCGTTCTCGTGAGAAGCCGCTCGACCCGCAGCAGGATCCCGAGATCCCCGGCGAGCTTCAGCGTCTCGATGAGCTCGCGGAACACCCGCCCGAGCACGGGATCGCTGAGCCGCACGACGAATTCCTCCGTCAGTCGGTCATCGCTTACCAGCGGCTCGGCCACGACGATGTTCGAGCGGCGGATCCGCGGACGATCTTTCCGCGGGATGCCGAAGTCCCGGTACGCCCGCTGGGCCCGCATCCAGAGCGCGAGCTGCGCGATCTGCGCACAGCGCGCATCGATGTCGACGCCGTGGAGATTGTGCGTGAAGATGAGCGCGGGCAGATCCCGCCGCAGCGCCTCCGGCGTCGGATAGTCTTCTCCAAGCGTGCGGCCCGTCACCGCGCTCCGTGGTCCCTCCGGATCTGCCTGCACCTCCTCGTAGATCGCGATCAGGAGCTCGAACGCATAGAGGAGAAAGTGTCCACTGCCGCAGGCGGGATCGAGTATTTTGAGATCGCGGGGATCTTTCTTGTCCCGCGGTAGGAGGACTTCCCCGGACTGTCGCACGAGGTACGCGCAGCGCTCGGCGAGCGCCGTCCGGGTCCCTTGCATCTCGTACCAGATCCGCCCGAGCGTATTGTCGGTGAGGAACTCGACGACATAGCGCGGGGTAAAGAACTGATTGCGGACCGCGAGCTCACGCGCATTTTGTGGAGACTTCGGCTTCCCGTGTTTGTCATACCGAGCGTTGCGTCGGTCGTCCTCGCTGTTAAAGTACTGATAGACCCAGCCGATCGTCTCATCCTCGTGCCAGACGGAATCGAGCGCTGGGGCATTCAGCTCCTGAAGGAGCTCCTCGAAGGTTGCGCGCTTTGGCCAAAGTACGGACGCCGGATCGCGCCGATCGAAGAGAACTTTGATTTCCGTCGAGAGCTCGTCGAACAGCGACTCGATGTAGAGCCGGTAGCCCGCCGCATCGGGCAACAGATTCACCCCTGGGGCGAGTCCACAGAACTCGCGATACCCGGAAGACTCCTCACCGCGGCTGATGCACTCCTGCACCAGTTCGCGCGCTTCCAGCATCTTGAGCGCCACGAACCGATTCAGCGTCGTGAACGCCGCATCGCGTAGGTAATCGGCCACGCAGTCCGCCGGAGTCAGACCCGCGGCCCGCTTGTGCTCGAGCGCCGCGATGATCTTTCCGCGCTGCACCGCTCGCTGCGCAGAGAGATGACGGCCGGCCTTCTCGGCCCAACCTCCGTTCGGGTCGACGTCGAAATCGCCATACAGCTGCTGCGCGAAATCTGCTTCCAGAATCGTCCGCAGGCGCTGCGTCGCCCGTTCAATCGCATTGCGGGTGTCCTTATCCACGGCGACCTCGTGAACGAGGGTGTTTCTTCTGTGCAGCAGTGCGCCGGCGCATCGTGACGGCCGGCTTCCTTTGCTTCTTTGCCGTCTTCTTCGTCGGCTTTGCCGCCCGCTTCGCGACCGCCGGGCGCGCGCGAGCCTTGCTCGTCTTCTTCGCCGGTCGTTTCTTGGGCCGTACCGGGATCTCAAACCGCGGATGCGCCCGCAAGACGCAGGTGACCGAGACTTCCGTGGCATCAAAGAGCGGTGGTGGGCATCCCGCGGCCTTCATGCTGCGGCGGATGGTCTGAATACCCTGTCCCTCGGCCTGCGCAAGCTGCAGCCGAGCCAGGAACCAGGCGAGCGCCTGATTGCGCCAGCGCGGCGTCACGGTGCGCGTGCGCAGGTCCTCGAGCGTCACCCCGATCGGGAGTGACCCCGGCGAGACGACCTCGATGCGATCGGTGTAGGAGGTGAACCGCGCGGGATCGACGAGCTCGTAGTCGCGATGGGCGAGTGCGTTGACCATGGCCTCCTGCAGGGCGCGGCGGGGATACTTCTCCGCATTCGGCTCCTCGAGGTTGGTCTTGTCGAACAGCGTCACCGCCTCCGCATCGAGCAGTTCCCCCAGCCGCCGGGCCTGATCGAGCAGCGTGCCCGCGATCTCGAACCGGCGCGCCACCGGATCCGTACGGTCCCGCCCGGGGTACGCCGAGAAGATCGCATACGCGCCTGCGATCCACCGCTGCGGAGAGCGGCCGAAAAGGAGGATCGCGAAATTGCGCGGCCTCACGACCCCGGAGAGCGGCTCCGCGATGCACAGCGACGGGACGAAGGGCGAGATCTGAATCCCATCGGCGAGATACGGCTCGACGCCGCGATCGGGCGTGTACACCCCTATGCGCTCGAGCGCATCCCGGAGCGTGAGCAGGTCGATGTCGGCGACAGTCGCGCCGTTGCACGGCCGGCGATCCCAGGGCTCGAGCGCCCCTTTACGCACGAGTAGATCCTTGAGCAGGCCGTTGCGCGCCTCGATTGTGGCACGGCCAACCCGGACAAAGTGTTTGGCACCGGCCTCGCGCGCCCGGAACGTATGCGCCGCGCCCGTCGCGGGCTGCAGAAAGACGAGAATCCGCCGCTCGGGTTCGGCGGCCGGAAGCTCCTCGATGAGCGGTGCAAGCGGGGGCGAGACCCGATCGCGGCAGCGCGCCAATACCGTGTTCTCGATCTCCTTCAAACGCGAGGCGGCGAGTCCTGCGCGCTCGAGCTTCGGAAAGCCGTGCTCGTCCGTGGTCTCCCGCGCGCCGCAGACGACATAGCCGCCGCCTAAGTTCTGCAGGTCATTCGCGAAGGCTGAGAGTGTCGCCACCACGTCATCGACGTCGGCGACGTTCGCCTTCCATTCGGTCTGCTCGCTCTCGCGCCGCGCGAGCTCATCGAGATCGATCCGCGCGCTCACGTGAGCACCACCTTTTTGCCGGCGACGATGAGCCGCACGCACTCATCGTGCATTTGGCCGAGTGCGGCATCGAGCTGCTCGATCGTATCGATCCCATCGCCAAAGTAGGTCTGCACCTGCACGGTCGCGAGGCGCTCGCCCTCGATGATCTCCCGCACCCGCTGGATGGCACTTCTCAGGCGGCCCTCACAGGCCTCGCGTTCCGAGCGCAGGAGCGGGATCGGCGCGGTGCGCGGCAGGGGCTCCCGGCCCGCAAGCAGGGGAGCGGCGATCTCTCGCCGCGTCTCTTCGGGCAGCTCACTCCAGCCCGGCACCTGCGCCAGGCGCTCGCAGGCCTGCGTGTAGGCATCGAGCCGCGCCTGCTGCGCATCCTCGAAGCGGCGGGCATATTCGAGCTCGAGCGCGCGCGCGTGCTGCTCGACGGCCGGCACGTCGCGGAAGAAGGTCTCCCGGCCGAGGAGCTCCGCGAGCGCCTCGGCGCGCGAGGCGAGCTCGGGGGAAATCCCGGACTCTGTCTTCAAGAACGGCCAGGCGATCTCGAGAGCTTGACGGGCCCGCTCGAGGTCGCGCAGACGGGGCTCCGTCAGCACCTGCTCGAGCTCCGCGGCGCGCTGCACGGCTTCCTGGATCGATTTGTGCGATGCGTTGAACGTCGTGATCGCGCTCTCATCCGATCCGCGCAGAATTGCCTTCATCTGGCCGAGCGCACTCTCGAGCACGCCGCCGCCGGGCAGGCGGTGCGCCGTGAGGTTCGAGAGCACGGAGATGACCGTCTCCTCCCGCCGCGCGATCTCCTCGCGCAGCTGCGCGGCGATCGTGTTAGCGACGAGCTCCCGGATCTCGTTGCCGAAGGCCTCCTTGAACGCCTGCGCCGCCCGCACGAGCTCCGCGAATTCGATGCCGCGCTTGGGGCGGAAGGACGCCTGGCGAAAGAGATTGTTGTTCGAGAAGGTCTCGCGCGCCTCGAGCGTGGTCGCGACCTCGAGCGTCTGTCCCTTGCTGATCGCCTCGATGCGGCCGGCCCGCAGAAGCGAGAGCACGAGGAGGCGCACCACCTCAAAATCCCAGCCAAAGGGCTCCTTCGCGAACTCCTCGGTGAGGTAGCGGCCGCTCGCGGTCTCACCGTACCGCGAACGCTCCTCGATCCGCGCCAGGATCTCCTTGAGCGGACCGCCCTCGGTGTGAAAGACCGTCTTGCCGCGCTCATCCCGCAGCAGGGCAAGATCCATGAAGACCGGTGGCAGCCCTTGCAGGCTGTCCGAGGTCAGGAGCGCCTCCAGTCCCTTCTTGACGTCGGGCCCCTTGGCGGCGGCCTCCTTGAAACGATCGAAGACTTCCGGCAGCACTTGAGCGAGGATTTCCGCCGCCGCCTTGCGCACATCGACCGCTGCATCGCCCGGACTTCGATCGTTGCCGCGAAAGTACACCCGCCCAGTCAGGGCGGCTTGCAGCAGCAGCCGGCGCAGCTCCTCGCGATGGCGACGCTCGCGCGCACGCTCTTCGGTGACGAGCGCCAGAGCCTGCTCCCCCTTGGTCTCCCGCTCCTTGCGCACGAGAACTTCCTTGGAGCGATAGAGCTCGACCGCCTCCCGGTCAATCGCATCGGAGAGGACAGCGGCCCAGAAGACCTGCCGCCGCTCCGTCTGACTGCGCTCGCGCAGCTCCGCAGCGAGGCTGTCGAATTCCGGTGCGCTGTCGGCGAGGTAGAACTGGAACGGAATGTCGCCATCCACCGCCTCGCGTCCATGGATAACCAGCCCCGCCTTGAACGTCTTCGCCTCAAAGAGCGTGCATACGGGCTGCGGCTGCCAGAAACTCGCGAGCACTTCCGCGTACAGGCGGTGCAAGTCTGCGGGCTTAGGCACGAGGCCATTGCGCTGTCGATCCCAGTCGTCTTCCGCCGGTGTCGGAATCCGATACCCGCCCTCCCCCTGGCGCACCTGGTGGGTCGCTTCGAGCTCGCGCAGCGCCTCGCGAACGGCCGCGAGCTGCGGCTCACCGCTCACGCTCGGGTGCAGCGCCGCCGCGATGTTCTCAGGCGTGCGGTGCACGCTCTTTACGTACTGCAGCAGGCAGATGGCTTTGGCGACGGAGGCTGCGAGCGGGTGCTGCAGGAGCTTCGGGAGTGCGGCGATCTTGGCGCGGATGTCCGAGCCGATATTGCCCTCGATGAGGTCGTAGACCTGATCGAGGCGCACGAGCACGCCGATCGGCGAGGCGGCGAGATCCACCGCCGGATTGACGAGCAGCTGCTGGGCCAGTTTGATGATGGTGCGGTTCGCGCCGCCCACGTGTCGGCTCGCACCTCCTTGCAGGCGCAGCCCCGAGACGATCTGAATGATGAGATCGATCTGGTACGGCAGGAGCGGATACAGGTCGATGAATCGCTCGCGCGAGAGTTCCGGGAGCTTGATGTCGGCGGTGAGGCGCGTATGGGCGGTGAGGCTCCCCCGATGGGCATCGAAAAGCGCTCCGAGCAGCGCCTCGGCCTCGGCGTTCTTGCGCAGCACACGGCGGCTCGTGACTTCCGAGATATCGGAGGGCTCGAGATGCACCTGCAGTGGGAAGCGGTCCATCAGGCGCTGCAGCTCGATCTTGCGATCGTCAATGGCGCTTACGATCTCGTTGAGCTTCTCCTGCGAAGTGACGACCACCCAGTACTTGCCGCGGCCGCGCACCCCGAGGTTCTGCACGATGGCCTGAAGGTCTAGCATCTTCTGCACGTCGCGGGCGACGAACTGTCCAACTTCATCGACCACGAAGAGCAGCGAGTGCCCGGGCTTGCGGCGGTTCATCAGCTCGCCGGCGCGCTCGGCGAGCTTGCGCGGGGTGATGTCCGCCTTGTTCTTCACCGCCTGCACCCAGGAGTCGGCTTGCGGATAGGTCGCGCGGTCCAACTCGTGCATCACGCGGCTCGCTTCGCTCAGCGCAAAGGCGACCTTGTCCTTCTCCTGCGCCCACTCCTTGTCGAAGAGCCTGCGGTACGTGTCCTCGAAACGCGTGAGCGCCCCGCGCTCCTCCAGACTCACCTCGAGCTCGGAGAGGTCGAGGTCCTTCGCGTAGCCGAGGCTGCGCAGGAAGAGTCCGTACATGATCTCGGTGAGCGTCTGATTGCCGCTGCGGATGCCGCGGTCGGTCGAGACATCGAAGATCACCGCATGCGTCGGGATCTTCTCGGTGATCGTCTTCAGCAGCACCGCGAGCTTCGCATCGCTCGCGCGCGCCGCGAAGCGCTCGGCCGCGCGCTCACCGGCAATGACCGGGTTCTCGATCGTGAGCCCGAGCATCTTCGCGAAGCTCGACTTACCGGAGCCGAAGAACCCCGACACCCACACCGCGATGCCCTCGTGGGGCTTGTTCGGCGTCTCGGCGTAGCTCTCGAGAATCTCCGTATAGTGTTTGCGGATCGAATCCGTCACCACGTACTCGTCGATCTCGGCGCGAATCACGTCCGCGTCGGTCTGATCGACCTTGATGACCTCCTCGATCCGTCGGCGGATATTCTGCGCAAAGAGGCTTTCGATCAGCTTTGAGCCTGTCATGGACGCCACGCTTTTCGATTACGACGCATCAATAGATCTTCGCGCGATAGTTGTGCTCGGCCTGCAGCACCCCCATGAACCGCAGGCCCGCCGCGCCTTCGAGGTCGCCGGGGTAGAAAAGGATCGTGGGTGCCGACACCCGTCCCTGCAGCTGCTCCGGCAGCGAGAACGTGCGGTAGGCCGGAAACAGAGCGCCCGCTCTCAGGATAAAGACGACATCGCGCCGGGGGTCAGGGTCCGGCGGCATGCGGGCCGCGACGAGATCCACCAGGGGGGCATACTCGGCAAGGACCGCGTGCAGCGTCTGGATGATCGTCGCCACGCCCTGCTCGCGCTCGGCCGCGTACCACTCCGTCAGCGGCCGTTGCGATTGCATGGCCTCCTCCAGGCACTCGGCAAGCGATATGCGCGTGATGCGCTTGCCGCGCTCGGTGAGACGTGTCTCGAGCATCGTGACCTGCCGGCGCAACTCGAACTCCTCGCTCGGTGCGTAGCGAAAGAGGGCATACGGCATGTCGTGGTAGGTGCTGATCCGCTCGCGCGGATCCGCGATCGACAGATCCGGTTCCAATCGCTCCTTCAAGCGCTGCACGAACTCGCTCATGCCACCATGCGCTCCGCGTATTGCGCCGAAGTGGCGCAGGGCAACTTCATCTGCGCGAGGCTCCCGGCCACCTGGTAATCGAGCTTGTGGAACTGATGCAACCGCAGGATCTCATGCTCGACGTCCGCGGGCCGCAGGAGGTACATGCGCCAGTCGGGCGCTTCGATGATCTTGCGGGGGTTGGGGTTTTGCTCCCGCAGCACGTGCAGCAGATAGAGGAAGCTGCGCTCGGGCAGGGAGTAGGCCTGGAAGGTCTTGACCGACTTGCCGCGCAGCAGCCCAAAGTCGACCGCGATCTTGAGAAGTCCCGCCGCGACGCGCTCGAGGGTCGCCTCCGACCAGGCATGTTCGGTCACACCGCCGCGCGTTGCCGTGCCGCGCAGGTACGCTCGGACTTCTGCGCCCTGCAGGCCAGCGGCGCCCGCCTCGTAGGCGGGATAGAGCGCATTCTCGAGAAAATCGCGCAGCAGGAACTCATCGCGGGTGATGTGCCAGAGGAGAATGGGCTTCCACTCAGTGAGATCACAGCCGCTCTGAGCGAGCAGGACGAGCGAGCGGTCGCGCCCTTCGGGATCGAGGCGCCGGTTCAGCACCTTGGCGAGGTCCCGCAGCCAGGTCGCGGTGCGCGCGCCAAGGAAATTCTCGCGTCGCAGCCGTTCCAGGTTCTCGCGCTTCGAACGGGTGAAATCCCAGGCGGCAAGCACCGTATAAGTCTCCTCGATCAGCGCGCCCTTGATGATCGTGAATGAGGACGCCACATTCGCCCGCGCAACGGCGTTCATGCGTTCTCCACGCGCGCATAGGGGACGGCAAGTGCCCCTTTCTCCCCACGGGCGAAGGCGAGCGCTAGCAGCGTCACGTCCGCGTCGGTTGACGAGAAGACTCCGGGTAGGGGCACTGCGCGGCCTTCTGCGGAGCGACGCAGGCGCGAAAGGGCTTCGAGATCCTGATGGCCGACCAGCTGGAGCGATTGGAGAACCTCCGGGAGATCGGCTGAGGGCAGAGACTCGATTCGCTGGAAGAAGGCGTGCCAGTCCTCGGCGTGATCGAGCCAATGCTCCCATTGCGCGTCGAACTGCTCTTCGATCTCCTGCGGCAGACGCCAGAGGGTCGCGCACTTGGGCGGATCGAAGATCTCTGCGCAGCGGTGCGCCGCGACCGCAAAGACACTGCGCGCCCGCGCGAAAGGGTGCGTGCGCGGGAAGCCCCGGGAGAGCACGCTGGCGCCGAGGTTCCCGAGCTGGCCCTGGGTATTCCACCAACCGGCGTGGTCCATCTCGCCGAACCGGCCCACCGCAAGACGCAGCTTCAGCAACCGCGCAAGATCAATGGGCGCGGCGTTCATGACGCGGATCCCTTTTCCTCATCGGCCAAATCGGCACCACCCGTGCGCACCCAGTCGTCAACCTCCGAGAGCTTGAACTTCCAGAGCCGGCCGATCTTGTGAGCAGGCAGACCGCGATGATCGATCCAGCGATACACGGAGTCCCGGGCAACCCCGAGGTGCTTGGCAACCTCTTCGACCGATGCCCAAGGCTCTGTCACGGCCCCTCTTCCGCTGCGCTGCGATGGCCACCACATTAACAAGACCGACGTCACACGGCAAGAATCGGTCTAAGTATGGCAAAGTCGAATATGGGTTCGTGAATATCCAGGGCGGGCCGAGGATTCGGCGTCGGTCTCCTCTTGCCGTGCCGCCTCGAGGCGACCCGGACTGCCATCCGGCTGCACTCCGTCCTGCTCGATGGAGTCGAGATTCTCCCTGATCGCCGCGCTCCGGACCTGCGCGTGCTGGACGATGCGGACCTTCACGATCGCGCGCCGCGAGCGCGGTCCGAGAGCTCGAGCGGCCAGGCGCGCGGCCGCGTAACTCCACCCGATCCGGGACCCTGGCGGAGCGCCCACTGGGCGGGATGCCAACGACTTCCCCGATCGCGACGTCGCGCGCACAACCCGGCCGATGAAGTACTGATTACCGGCATCCCCCCGCGCTCGGGGCGGACCCACTCGGGGCCGGAACCGGTCGTCGCGAGTTCGCTTCATCGCTGGGTCCCACCGCAACCGGGCGCAGCGTGGCATACGCGGCACCCGAAAGTTCCTTCGCTCTCAGTCACTTGTCGCGGATGACGGCACTCCCCTCCTGCGCGGCCGTGCCGCGCAAACCAATGTGCAGACAAAGGCTTGGCGGCGTGTCCGTGCCGCCTGCTTCTATCTTGCTTCCTGATCTTCAGCCCGGTCTCTCCGGCCTTGTTTGCGGTTGCCGCTGTCGGCAGGACTATCGCGACCGAGTCACTGACGATCACGGGTGCGACGATTCGGCGAATCGGTGATCGCACGTAGAGCGGCTCGACGCGCTTCCCGTCGAGCGCATTCTTGAGCGAGCGCCGACGGATCGAATGGCGTAGATTGAGCGTGATGAAGATCAGGCTCTCGCCTGGCGCCGCAAGAGACGCAAGGTGGAGCGACCGTGAACCGACTCGATCAATGTCGCGCTGAACACGAACAATGTAATCGAGCGTCACGCGCGGGAGCGTACCATCGTGTATCGATTCCGCGTACCGCTCGGGGCCAGCTCGCTATACAGCGAGGGAACTTTCTGCTCCGAAGCGGCCGTAGCGCCCACGGATCTACGTGGCGCCGGTCATGATGTTGTTCCGCGCATCGTAGGGATCATCACTTAGGCGGAGCCGAGACCGATAGTCCGCCCAAGTCGCCGGCATGAGCTGCATGAGCCCCATGGCGCCCGCGCGCGAGGTTGTCGACTTGCCGTTCGTAACTGCGCAGCCGGCCCGCTCTGCCTGAAGGACGGCTTCGATCCATTGGCCGGAACGACCAGATACCAGCCGCGAAGCAATGCACGCGCGACACGGGCGGCGGCCGCCTCGTCTTCGGCGGGCCGGCTCACCGCGGGTCGACGAGTAGTCTCAGTTTGTCTGCGATTTCGGTTGCACGCATCAGTCTCACGTTCTTGTCGTCAGGCCAGTTCACGATATCCACATGGCGGGGATACGGCTCCCCGTTCACGTCGAGCGCAAGACCCTGACCCGTCACAAGCTCGAATTTCCCGATGCCGCTTGCCTTCACGACACGCTTTTCGGCGGGATTCTCGACGCATGAGTAGCCGAGCTCCCAGAGCTGTGCATCGGGTAACCCCGCAATGCGGTGGGTAGAGGTCTCGAAGCGTCTCTTCGCGGCGTTGAACATCGGCATCAGAGCCTGCGGCTTGACCCGGCCCGGGCCCGGCGCGAACTGGCTGCGCGACAGAATGAAGCGAACGAAGTCCTCGCCGGCGCCAATCTCAACCGGCAGCGCCGGATCGCTCGTGGAGTTCGTCGATCGTCTCGAGAATAACCTTCGGAATATGGCCGTTAAGCTGCTCCACGCCATGTCGCTTCACCCCTGCCCCTAACAGGGCGGCATACGTTAGCTTGCCGTCCGCGCCGATATCGATGGTGAGCACACGTCCAGGACCGAAGTCCCAGGAGAGAGCGATATTACCGTCAGGGTCGGCGACCGGATCTGGCCCTCGGAATCGAGCAGGCAGCAAGTCGACAAAGCGCTGCGCTTGCTCCTTCGCAGCCTCACGGATGGGCTGAGCCCCGTATCCATCCCAGTTTGAGGATCGGCATTCCGCTGCAACCTCTTCGATGAGGGCACTGGTCAGTGGCCGCCAGTCGCTCGCGTTACTGCGAGCGTGCTCGACAGCTTTGCCGACCAGCATCGAGAGCTCCTGTCCTGTGCGGCTCGCAGGGCTGGATTGCTCCAGTACCACAGGAGGTCCGATATAGGGGGAGGCGAAAGCAATGGCGGTCATTCGTATAGCCTCAACGCATCTTCGGTCAGTGCGCCAAAGAAAAGGCGATTCTTGAGTGCTCTGAGTTCGGCCAGATAGTCCCAGACCTGCATCGTATCGGGAGGGAATCTCGCTTCACGGAAGACATCGATATCGAGAATCACGGGCACCGGCGGTGTTTGTGGAACTTGCTCGAGCGCCTGGGTCACGATAGCCGTCGCGCCGCATGCATCATCTTGTACGACAAAGCGTTGCAGAAACGATGATACGGTCTGCGGGTACTCAGGCGGCATCATTGGCAGACCGGTAAGGTACCGCTCAAAACGCTCTCCTGGCTTGAGAGGCAGCCGTAGATTGTTGATGAACCGCGTAGCGGCCCGATGAACACTCACGGGAACTACGCACGCCCTGTACTCGGGCCAGACACGCTGAGCTTCCGCCACCAGTGCGTCCCAGGATTCGTAAGGCTCGAGGCGACTCACGGTGAAGCCCTCGGTCGTGAACTGTGCAACGTACTTATCATCTTCGGAATGCAGTCGAACGCCGATGAACGTGGAACCGCCCATCACCCGCTGCGCGGGCGATCCGTCCTGAAGGTTCATGACAATACCGAAGTGACTACGAAGAATCGGTCCTTTCCTGTGGTACCCGAAGTTTCGGGTCTTGAGTGCCTGTTCCAGCCGTTCGACAGTCATGCCGTCCGCGGGTTGCACACGCAGATCGACCAGCGCTTCGGTGATCGGTGCGCGGGCCAATGGTCGGATACGCGCCATAATGCTCGATCGTGTGACAGGCCGGTTACCTGTGAGTGGGGACACCGCTTCAACCGCGGCTGCAGGTGACGATAGCACGAGCGGGCACCTCAGGCACTTCGCATACCGTGTATCGCGACGGCGCCAATACCGGATCGCCGTCCGGATCGCTGCTGCACGCTCCGTTCGTCGCGTGCGTCCCGCAACTTGTATAAATAGTCCGCCCACGCCTGCATCATCTTCCGCCGCTCCGGCAGGTGCTTGGCGTAGTTGTACGCCGCCCGGATCTCGTTCTGTTCCTGGTGCGCGAGCTGCCGCTCGATCGCGTCCGGATGCCAGCCCTGCTCGTTGAGCAGCGTCGAGGCCATGCTCCGGAACCCGTGGCCGGTCATCTGCTCGCTCGAGTATCCGAGCCGGCGGAGCGCGGCGTTGACCGTGTTGTTGCTCATTGGTCGATCGCGGCTTCGCTCCCCGGGGAAGACGAAGCGCTTATCTCCGGTCAGCGGGTGGAGCTCCCGCAGGATCTCGACGGCCTGAGTCGAGAGCGGCACGAAGTGCGGGGCTCGCATCTTCATGCGCACCGCCGGAATCCTCCACTCCCCCTCGTCGAGATTGAACTCGGCCCACTCGGCCTTGCGCAGCTCGCCCGGCCGCACGAACACGAGCGGCGCAAGGCGAAGTGCACACCGCACGACCAGGGAGCCGGCATAGCCGTCGATCGCCCGGAGCAGCGCACCGACGGCCTTCGGCTCCACGATGCTGGCGTGGTGCCGCTCGACGACGGGCGCGAGCGCACCGAGCAGGTCACGGCTGATGTCGCGCTCTGCACGGCCGGTCGCCACGGCGTAGCGGAACACGCGGCCGCAATTCTGAAGCGCGCGGTGTGCGGTCTCGTTCGCCCCGCGCTGCTCGATTCGCTGTACCACGCCGAGCAGCTCGAGGGGCTTGATGTCGGCGATGCGCTTCGCACCCAGCCAGGGGAAGATATTGAGCTCGAGGCGCCGGATGATCTTGTCGCCGTGTCCCGGCGCCCACGCCGGCGAATGCTTGGCGAACCACTCGCGTGCAACGGTCTCGAATGTGTCGCCTGCCGGAGGCGCCTCGGACGTCGCTGCCTTGCTTTTGCGCTCCTCGGACGGATCGATGCCGTCCTTGAGTTTGCGACGCACCTCACCGAGGTGCTCACGTGCTTCCTTGAGACTGACGTCGGGATAGACGCCGAGCGACAGCCGCTTCTCCTTGCCATTGAAGCGATATTTGAAGCGCCACCAGCGGCCGCCGGAAGGCGAAACCTCAAGGTACAAACCGCGGCCATCGAAGAGCCGATAAGGCTTCTCGCGCGGCTTCGCGTTGACGATCGCGACGTGAGTGATCGGCATGAATTCCGCTCCTCCGACGTCCTGGAAGACGGATTTCGGGCACCGTCGGGCAGTTGCCCCCAGAGCCTCAAAATCTCCGAGTTGCCCCCGCAGGTTGCCCCCAGGCCCAGCGCGCTGTCAAGACCTTGGCCGTGAGGGACTTGCGGGCGAGTTCGAGATGATTTCTATTACAAATCAGCGAGTTAAGCGAAACCCAGCGTAGTGGGTCGTACGGCAGCAAAGCGGGGAAAAGAGGGGGATGGTGGCCAGGGGCGGAATCGAACCACCGACACGCGGATTTTCAGCCGCATAAAGGCAATACAGTGACTTATTAATCAATGATTTGCAGCGCTTGCCGAGCCCAAAACCAGCCTATTCCTGGCACACCTAATCTCAACGCGGCACATTCCGGGCGCACTGCCGCTTTGGCCGGGCTGGCTGCGGGTGCTGCTAAAATCCGGCCCATGAGGGTGAAGCCATCCGCTGTCGATCGCTACAATTGGGGTTTGCTGCGCGCGGTCGGAGCGTTTATTTCCATGGCCAGTTGAGGCAGAGTGGTGCCATGAACGCACGCACTGATCAAGTGCTCATCGAGAAGCTGAACTCGCTCGCTCCCCAGCAACGAGCCGAGGTCGAGGACTTCGTGGATTTCCTCAAGGCCCGCCGTGAACGCGACCGCGACGATGCCGCTCGGCGGCTCGGAGAAGCCTTCGCAAAGCTCGATGCGCTGAACCCGCCGCCGGTATCCCCGCAGGACGTGCAAGCCGAGATCGAAACCGCCCGCGCCGCACGCCGTGCTCGCGATGCGGATCGTCGCTGACACCAATACGGTTCTCTCCGGTCTTCTGTGGCAGGGAGCGCCGCGTCGCCTGCTCGACTTGGCCCGCGAGCGCAAGGGCACCCTCTGCACGAGCTTGGTGCTGCTTGCCGAGCTCGCCGAAGTCATGGCCCGCGACAAGTTCGCCGAGCGCCTGCGCGCCGCCGGAGTCTCCGCTATCGAGCTCCTGCAAGACTACGAGCGCTTGGCCGAGACCGTCACACCCGAGGCACTTCCCACCCCGGTGATCGAGCGCGATCCCGACGACGATCACGTCCTCGCCTGCGCCGTCTCCGCCGAAGCCCGGCTCATCGTCTCCGGCGACTCCCATCTCCTGGACCTCAAGGCCTATCGGGGCATCCCTATCCACACCGCATCTGTCGCTCTCAGCAAAATAGTCTCAGCACCGCGATAGTCAAGCTAGTGCGCTCGACCCTCAAGCCGGCTGAGAGCGAGCGAGTTTGGCCAACAAAGCCTGAAGTTATCCCCGTGCTTTATCCAACTGACTATTCGGGGGCCCAGTGCTCCGCAATTATTCGACGCGGCGCTCGAGTAGTCAATCAAGGCGACTGTTGGACAGAGGTTCCCTTCAACAGAACTATGTGATTTTGTGCGCTGCTTCGAATTCGGGGACGACGCAGAGTGTCGAAGCATCTACGCTCACCCAGGCATCGGCGCGTCATGGCCGTCCTGGTGGAGATTCGAGAACAGGCAGGCGTGACTCAGCGGGAGCTGGCGCGACGACTCGGGCGAGCGCACAGCTACGTCGGGAGAATTGAGACGGGCGACCGGCGGATAGATTTGCCGGAATTCATGCAGTGGTGTGAGGTGCTGGGCGCAGAGCCGGTGGAAGTGTTGCGGCGGATGATGCGTCGATAGCCGCAAGGCTTTGAACCTAACAGTTCAGTTTTTGGAGCAAATTATCTGCGGCTCACGTGACGCACGGCGCCCCCCACCCCCTGGTCCACACGACATGCCCCGGGGCTGCCAGACCGTAGCGCCCACCTATAGGGATTTGCCACCGTAGCCTTCCGATTGAGCAAGGCACTCGCCAGTGCCGCGAGTCGGGTCGCGTCACGGGCTGACTGTCGGTGCGCTTTTGGTGAACTTGCTGCCAAGGCGCTGCCACGCAAAGGAGCCGAAATCGGCGGCGATGCTAAGTTTTTGATTTCATGGTGGCCAGGGGCGGAATCGAACCACCGACACGCGGATTTTCAGTCCGCTGCTCTACCAACTGAGCTACCTGGCCGTCGCAGGAGGGGCCGGGTATTACACCGGTCCGGGCGGACACCGTCAAGGCACGCGGGAGCCTGAGAGTGCTGCCAGACACGAAGTTCCGCTCCTCTCGGACCCCGGGGATTCTGTGCTCCCTGGCCCCAATAGAAGGGGATGCTCCTAGCATGCAGCCCGCCGCCCTCTGCCGAGCAGTGCCTTAGGCCTCTCCCATCCGAGGGAGACCGCCGCCCGGAAACCGGGGGACCTGGCGCTTCGGGGGGATTGCGACGCGCTAGACTGTGAAATTGCGCCGATACGGATTTGGGCGCACGAGAGTGAATCCGCTCCACTGCTCGCTTGCGGCGGAGCGGACAGTCCTCCGGGAGCGCCGCGCACGGCGGCGGCGCTCGAGGTCCACCTGGAACGCGGGAGACGTATCGACTATGAGTACAACGGCCGAGACCGGCCTGACACCCCGCCTGGCATCGGCAGCGGACATCATTCCCTGCACCGAGGAGCTGACCCATATCAATGAGTCGCTGCACCGCCAAGAGGGGCTGCTTGCGGCCTCGGCCAAGGCGAGCCGCATGCTGCTCGCGGCTCCGGACGTGCGCGGCGCGATCCCGGAGGTGCTGCGCCTGATCGGCGAGGCTGCGCACGTGGACCGGGTGAACGTGATGCTGGCCCGCAGCGGCCCGGAAGGCGAGCCGCTGCTCGTAGTGGTCGGCGAGTGGACCGCCGAGGGCGTCCCACCGCACATCGACGACGCCGAGGCGCGCGCCTGCGATGAGCGGGAAATCTCCTCCGTCTCGGCCGAGCTGCGCGCCGGCCGCAGCGTGTGCATCAACCCCGGCGCGACCGGCTGTGCCGGCTCGGCCCGCTTCGAAGGCATCGGTACGCAGAGCAAGGCGGTGGTGCCCATCCTGGTGGCCGGGGAATTCATCGGCGTGGTGGGCCTGGACAATACCCGCCAGCGTCGGGCCATCGAGGCGGCGGAGCTGTCGGCCCTCGAGACCGCCGCAAGCGTGATCGGCGCGGCCCTGCACCGTCAGCGCCTCCTCGATGACATGCGCCGCGAGCGCGAGCGGGCCGCCGAGGAGCGGGCCACCGAGCTCTCCAAAGCCAATGCGGTGATCCGCGGCAACCTTGAGCGCTTGGCAAGTGAGCCCGACCTCAACGGCTTCCTCGGCCACCTGCTGCTCGAGGCCACGCGCCAGTTCAATGCCGCCTCGGGCGCGGTGGTCGTCTCGCGCGACAGCCTGCAGGAGTGGCGCATCGCCGCGCACGTGCGCGAGGGCAAGCTCGAGGAGCCGCCCTACCCGATCAGCGTGCCGACGGGCTCCGCGTTCGGCAACCGCTTTGGCCAGCCGCACGAGCCGATGTATCTGGACATCGCGCAGCAGCACCAGGAGTTCTGGCCCGGCATGCTGGCCTTCGACCAGCGGGAGGGCTACGTCGGCAAGGTGGTCTATCCGCTGGTGTTCGGCTCGCGCAACGTCGGCTTTCTGATCCTGCGCTTCCGGCGCAAGGCCGAGGACGTGCCGCACAGCGAGCTGCTGGTGGCGCTCGCCCAGCAGGCGACCCTCGCGGTGCAGCTGACGCGCCTGGCCTGGCAGGCCAAGGAGGCCGCCGTGCTGGTCGAGCGCGCCCGCATCGGCCAGGAGATCCACGACGGCCTCGCGCAGGCGTTCACCGGCATCCTGATGCAGCTCGGCGCGGTCGAGGAAGACCCGCCCTGCAAGAACAAGAACTCGAACCTCGCGGTGGTGCTGACGCATATCCGCGATCTGGCCCGCGACGGGCTCGCCGAGGCGCGCCGCTCGGTGATGGCGCTCA
Organism: Pseudomonadota bacterium; assembly: GCA_021809525.1. Classification (GTDB taxonomy): domain Bacteria; phylum Pseudomonadota; class Gammaproteobacteria; order Steroidobacterales; family Steroidobacteraceae; genus 13-2-20CM-66-19. Next base: position 17,835 of record JAKAYU010000027.1, read on the forward strand.
GGCTCGATCAGACCCGCCGCACGGGGCTTGAGCTCGCGCTGCGCCAGCTCGCCGAGCGCTCCACCGTGCCGGGCGGAGTGACCTGTACGTTCACGGGCGACGAAATCAACACGGGACTGAGGCCCGAGCAGGAGCACGAGCTGCTGCGCATCGCCCAGGAGGCGGTGAGCAACGCGGTGCGCCATGCCCGGCCCAGCACCATTCGCATCACGATGACGGACGACGGCTCGCACTGGGTGATGGCCATCGAGGATAACGGCCTCGGCATGGGTCAGAGCCCAGAGCGTCACGAGCGCCAGGGCTTTGGCCTCACCAGCATGCGCCAGCGCGCCACCGACATCGGCGGGGAATGGCGCATCGAGAGCCGGCCAGGGTCCGGCACCCGCGTGAGCGTGCGCATGCAGAAGCGGAGAACCTGATGGCGGCCGAAATGCACAAGAAGATCCGGGTGATTCTCGCGGACGATCACCCCGTGGTGCGCGACGGACTCGCGGCGATGGTCAACCAGCAGCCCGACATGGAGGTGGTCGCCGAGGCCGGTGACGGCGATGCGGCCGTCACGCTCTATGAGCAGCACCACCCCGACGTAATGGTGCTCGACCTGCGCATGCCCAAGCGCGACGGACTCGCGGTCGTGCAGCGGGTGATGGAGATCAACCCGAAGGCGCGCCTGCTCATCATGACGACCTACGACGGGGACGAGGACATCTTCCAGTGCCTCTCGCACGGCGCCAAGGGCTACATCCTGAAGGATGCGCCGCGGCCGGAGATCCTCTCGGCGATCCGCGCGGTGAGCGAGGACCGGCCCTACACCTCCTCGACGGTGGCCGCCAAGGCGCTGCAGCGCATGGCCAAGCCCAGCCTCACCGAGCGCGAGCTCGACGTGCTCGAGCTCGTCGCCCAGGGCCGCAGCAACAAGGACATCGCCCGGCGGCTCTCGATCACCGAGGGCACCGCCAAGACGCACGTGAAGTCGATCCTCACCAAGCTCGACGCCATCAGCCGCACCGAGGCGGTGGCCGTGGCCCACAAGCGCGGGTTGATCCGGCTGTAACGGGCGGACTGGGCCGGGGGCCGCGGGCGCGCGCAATGACCATTCTGTGACACCTCGGAGGGGCTTTCGTGGTGTCCTTGCCCCCATGGAACAGATCGGCGTCGTAGGCCTCTCTTACCGGCACGCCGGCGTGGAGCAGGTGGCGCGCCTGTCGATCGAGCGCACGAGCCTGTCCGAGCGCCTGCCGGCGCTGCGCGCAGCGCTCGGCGTGTCCGAAGTCCTCTACCTCGGCACCTGCAACCGGGTGGAAGTGCTCTACGCCACCGGCGACGGGCTGCCCGCCGGGGACCTGCGCTCCGAGGTGCTCGAGCAGCTCAGCGGACAGGCCCCGCCCCCCGGCCACGCGCCGCGGCTGCTGCGCGCCTGGGCGGGCGAGGCGGCCATCGAGCACGTGCTGCTCGTGGCCTGCGGGCTGGATTCCGCGCAGGCCGGCGAGCGGGAGATTGCCGCGCAGCTGCGCCTCGCCTGGCAGAGCGCCCGCGAGGCGGGAACCTGCGGACCGCTGCTGAACCGTCTGCTCGGCGAGGCACTCGGCATGGCCAACCGCGTGCAGCGGCTGCGCTCGGGCATTCACCCCCCCTCGCTCGCGGACCTCGCCGTCGAGCGCATGCTGAGCTACCTGGGCGAAGCACGTTCGCCGGTAGCCCTGATCGGCGTCTCGCCCATGACCCGCCGCTGCGGGCTTGCGCTCGCCGCTGCCAGCGTGCCGCTCGTGATCGTCAACCGCACTCTGACCGCCGCCGAGGCGTTTGCCGCCGAAGTCGGCGGCCGCGCCGTCGGCCTCGAGACATTCCGCGCACAGCCGGTGCCGGTGGCCGGCCTGGTGCTCGCCGCCGGCGGCGGCACGGCCGTGCTCGGTGAGCCCACGCTCGAGCGGCTGGCCGCGCCGGATGCGCGTCGGCCGCTCGCCATCGACTTCGGGGTGCCGCCGAACCTCGAGCCCGAGACCGCCCGACGCGCGCGCATCGAGCGGATCGGCATGGACGAGCTGGTGCAGGCCGTCGAGGAGCAGCGCCTGAGCGAGCTGCTGCGCCTCGCGCCGGTACGTGCCGCCATCGATGAGCGGCTGACCCGGCTGCGGGCCGAGATGGCCAGCCGGGCCATCGGGCCGCGCCTGGCGGAGCTGCGCGAGACCTTCGAACGCATCGCCGCCGAGCAGGCCGAGCGGGCCCTCGGCGCTCAGCTGCACAGCCTCGATGCCGCACAGCGCGAGGCGGTCCGCCGCCTCACCGAGCGCGTAGCACACAGCCTCGTGCACCTGCCCATATCGGGCCTGCGCGCCGCAGCGCCCCACGCCACCGCAGATGTACTCGAGGCGTTCTTCCGCGAGGCGCACCTGCGCCGCGGCGGCGGCTCAAGCGACACGTCTACCCCCGCAAAACCCCTACCCTATAGCCCATGAGCCATCCCCGATCAGAGCAGCTTTACGCGCGCGCCCGCGCGGTCATCCCCGGCGGCGTGAACTCCCCCGTGCGCGCCTTCCGTGCCGTCGGCGGCACGCCGTTGTTCATCGCGCGCGGCGAGGGCCAGTACCTCATCGATGCCGACGGGCAGCGCTATCTGGACTTCGTCGGCTCCTGGGGGCCGCTGATCCTCGGCCATGCGCACCCGCAGGTCATCCACGCGATCACGGCGGCGGCCGCCGAGGGCACTACGTTCGGCGCGCCGTGCGCGGGGGAAGTCGAGCTCGCCGAACGGGTCGTGGCCGCCTATCCCGGCATCGAGCAGGTGCGCTTCGTCTCCTCGGGCACCGAGGCGGTGATGAGCGCCATCCGTCTGGCGCGCGCAGCCACCGGGCGCGACCTCATCGTGAAATTCTCCGGCTGTTATCATGGCCACGCCGATCACCTGCTGGTGGCCGCCGGCTCTGGGCTCGCCACCTTCGGCCGCCCCTCCTCGGCGGGCGTGCCGGAGCCGTTCACCGCCTGCACGCGCGTGCTGCCGCTCGATGACGAGGCGGCATTCGAGGAGCTGCTCGGGCGCGAGGGCGCACGCATCGCCGCAGTCATCATCGAGCCCGTGCCCGCCAATCACGGGCTGCTGCCGCAGCGCAGGGAGTTTCTCGAGCGCGTGCGCGAGCTCACCGGGCGGCACGGCGTGCTGTTGATTTTCGACGAAGTGATCTCGGGGTTCCGTCTCGCGCGCGGCGGGGCGGCCGAGCGGCTCGGGATCACGCCGGACCTTGCCACTTTCGGCAAGGTGATCGGCGGCGGACTGCCGGTGGGCGCCTTCGCCGGGCCACGGGCCGTCATGTCGCGCCTCGCGCCCGACGGAGACGCCTATCAGGCCGGCACGCTGTCCGGCAATCCGGTGGCCATGGCGAGCGGCATCGCCACGCTTGATGTGCTCGCGCGCGAGAACGGCTGGCAGCGGCTCGAGTCCCTCGGCGCCGCGGTGGAAGCTGCGCTGCGCCCGGTGCTCGCCCGCGCGCCCTTCCCGATGCACTTCGTGCGCGCCGGCTCCCTGTTCTGGCTGTCGCTGCACGAGGCCGGCGCGCCGCGCACGGCTGCGGCGCTGCCCGAGGCGGCGAGCGCGCGCTACGGCCGGCTGTTTCATGCGCTGCTCGGGCAGGGAATCTATTTCCCGCCCTCGGCCTACGAGGCCTGCTTCCTGTCGCTCGCGCACCGGGAGGCGGATTTCGCGACGCTCGGGCGAGCTCTCGAGCACGCGCTCGCGGCCGCCGCATGACCCTGCGCGCCACCAGAGTCCCGCGCATCCTGCAGATCACCGTGATGGTGCTCGTGCTCGTGTGCACCGTGCAGGTGGGCTGGTGGATCTACGACCAACACCGCTACGCGGTGGAGAAGGTCGCGGAGCTGCAGCGCGCCTACCGCCAGCAGGCGCACGCCGCGCGGGCGCTGCTCTCGGCGGGCGTGCCGGTCGCAAGAGTCCAGGCGCTGCTGCCCTCGGTGCAGCTGACACCGGACGGCGCCCGGCCCAGCCCCGCGGTCGAACAGCGCCTGCTCGCCGAGGAGCACCTGCGCATCGAGCAGTACGCCTGGGAGGGTGCGTTCTTCCTGCTGGCGCTCGCGGCCTGCATCGTGGTCATCGCACGGGCGCTGCGCGCCGAGGCGCTGGTGATGATCGAGCAGGACAACTTCCTGGCGATGGTCTCGCATCAGTTCAAAACGCCGCTCGCCAGCCTGCAGCTCTCGCTCGAGACGCTGGCGCTGCGACCGGCCTCCCCCGAGCAGACCCGCGTGCTCACCGAGCGCATGCTCGCGGACCTGGCGCGCATGGAGGGGATGGTGAGCCGCATCCTCGAGAGCGCGCGCCTCGACCGGGGCCGCGTCGAGCTGCGCCACGAGCCGGTGGATCTGGCCGGTGCGGTGCGCCGGGCGAGCGCCTCGGCCGAGGAGCGCGCCGCGCAGGCGCACATCGCAATCGATGTCCAGATCGATCCGGGGCTCGTCGTGCTCGCCGATCCGCTCGCGCTCGATGTCATCCTGCGCAACCTCCTCGACAACGCGCTCGCGGCGGTCGCGCCGGTCGGCGGCGGCCGCATCGTGTTCAGTGGCCGGCGTGCCGACGGGTCGGTGGAGCTGACGGTGCGCGACAGCGGCGTCGGTTTCCGGCCCGCCGACGGGGCGCGCCTGTTCGAGAAGTTCACGCGCCTGCAGCCCGGCGGGGGCACGTACCACGGGACGGGGCTCGGACTGTACATCGTACGGCGGCTGATGCATCTGATGGGCGGACGGGTGAGCGCCGAGAGCGGCGGCGCCGGCCAGGGTGCGCGCTTCGTGCTGGTCTGGCCGGCCGCACCGGCGGAGTCGGCATGAGCGTCCCGGCCGAAACTCAGCGGCGCATCCTGGTGGTGGAGGACGATCCGCACCTCGCCGCCGGCGTGGTCGAGAACCTGCGCGCCGAGGGCTACACGGTCGACCAGGCGGGCGATGGGCGCGCGGCGCTCGAGGCGCTTGCCGGCGGATCCTACGGGCTGGTGCTGCTCGATGTGATGCTGCCCGAGCTCGACGGGTTCACGGTGTGCCGCACCCTGCGCGCGCGCGGCGACAACACCCCGGTGTTGTTTCTGACGGCGCGCGGGGATCCGGCCGACCGGGTGCGGGGCCTGGAAGCCGGGGGCGATGACTACCTGCCCAAGCCCTTTCACCTGAAGGAGCTGCTGCTGCGGGTGCGGGCCATCCTGAGGCGCTGGGACTGGTACCACAGCGCCGCGGCCGAGACCGCGGTGCTGCGCTTCGGGGACAATGAGGTGGACTTCCGCGCCTTCCGCGCCCGCGCGTGGAACGGACTGACGCAGGAGCTCACCGAGAAGGAGGCGATGATCCTCAAGGTGCTCGCCGAGCGGCCCGGGGAGATCGTCTCGCGCGAGGACCTGCTCGAGCGCGTGTGGGGCTACGACGTGTTTCCCTCCACGCGCACCGTGGACAACTTCATCCTGCGGCTGCGGCGGCGCTTCGAGCGCGACCCGGCCAACCCGCGCCACTTCCTCACCGTCTGGGGCGTGGGCTACCGCTTTCTCATCGAGATCGAATCATGACCGGGAACGTTCTGCGCATCGGCACCCGCGCCTCGGCGCTCGCGCTATGGCAGGCACGGCACGTCGAGGCGCTCATCCGCGCCCTGCCGGGCGCGCCGGCGGTGCAGCTCGTGCCCATCGTGACCTCCGGGGACCTGCAGACGCAGGTGCCGCTGTGGGCGGTGCGCGGGCGCGCCTTCTTCACCAAGGAGCTCGACCGCGCGCTGCTCGACTCGCGCATCGATGTGGCGGTGCACAGCCTGAAGGATCTGCCCACCGAGCTCGAGCCGGGGCTCGCGCTCACGGCCGTGCTCGAGCGGGAGGATCCGCGGGATGCGCTCATCAGCCGCGCCGGAGCGCACCTCGCGGCGCTACCGCACGGCGCGCGCGTCGGCACCAGCAGTCTGCGCCGGCGTGCGTTCCTCGCGCGGGTGCGTCCGGACCTGCAGCTGCTCGAGCTGCGCGGCAACGTCCCCACCCGCATCGAGCGGCTCGAGCGCGCAGAGTACGACGCCATCGTGCTCGCTGCGGCGGGACTGAAGCGCCTCGGGCTCGAGGGGCGCATCGGCGAGCGGCTCTCGCCGGCGGACTTCCCGCCGGCCGTCTCGCAGGGCGCGATCGGCATCTGCACGCGCCGCGCCGATGAGCACACCCGTCCGTGGCTGAGCCGGCTCGAACACCGCGCCACGCGACTCGCCACCACGGCCGAGCGGGCGCTGCTGCGGCGCATCGAGGGTGGCTGTCAGGTGCCGCTCGGCGCGCTCGCGCAGCTGACAGGAGAGCGGATCGAGATGCACGCCGTGGTGTGCGCCCTCGACGGGACGAGCAGCCTCAGCGCCACCGGCGAATGCGTGCCCGAAGCCGATGCGGCGCAGGCGCTCGGTGAGCGCCTGGCTGCAGAACTCATCAGGCAGGGCGCCGCACGCCTGATCGCCGCGCAGCGCGCGGCGCAGCAGGGATGGGGCGCGTGAACGAGACCACCAGACCCGTGGTCGTGACGCGCGCCGAAGCACCAGGCAGCGGCCTGAGCGGCGAGCTCGCCGGAGTCGGCCTGCCGGTGCTGCACTGGCCGGTGGTCGGCATCGAGCCGGTGGACCCGCAGGAGTGGGCCGGGTGCCGCAATGCGCTCGGGACGTTCGATTGGATCGTCTTCACGAGCGTGCATGCGGTGGAGGCCGTGACCGAAGCGGTTTGCGAGCCACCGCACGCGCGCATCGCGGCAGTCGGCCCCTCCACGGCCGAGGCACTGCGCGAGCGGGGCTGGCGGGTGGATCTGATCGGCTCCGGCCACGGCGCGGAGGGTCTGCTCGGCCCGCTCGCAGAGGCCGGCGTGCGCGGCCGGCGCGTGCTGCATCCGGCGAGCTCCCGTGCGCTGCCCACTCTCGAGGAGGGACTCGGGAGACTCGGCGCCGAAGTCGTGCGCTTGATCGCCTATCGCACCGTCGCTGCCGCGCTCGATCTGAACGAGTGCCGCGGCTGGATCGCACGCGCTGGCCTCGGTGCAGTCACCTTCGCGAGCCCCTCGGCCGTGATCGAGCTGGCGCGCGCGCTGGGCGATGCGGATTTCGCGCGGCTGCTGGCCGGCGCGCCGGCGCTCGCCATCGGACCAACGACCGCGCGCGAACTCGAAACGCGTGCGATCAAACCCGTGCTCGCCGCGCAGCCGACGCTGCGCGGGCTCGCGCTGGCCTGTCGCACGCTGATGCTCGGGATTCAGGCGGGCCCGCGC
>JAKAYU010000221.1 GCA_021809525.1 Pseudomonadota bacterium
AGTGGCGTTCGAGTACTCGGATTGCGCGGTAGACGATGCGCGACTGGTGGTGCTCAATGCGGTCGACGCGCGCGAGCGCGGCGCCGCAATCGTCACCGGCTGGCGACTGAGCAGCGCGCGTCGCGAGACCGGCGTGTGGAGCATCGTCGCTGAGTCAGCCCACGGCGAGCGGCGCACGCTGTGGGGCAGGGCACTGATCAATGCCGCTGGACCGTGGGTGGAGGCGGTGCTCGGCAGCGCCGGGGTCTTGCGGCACCGTACGCTGCGACTCGTCAAGGGCAGCCACATGGTGGTTCCGCGCCTGTATGCGGGCCATTACGCCTATACGCTGCAGGGCGTCGACGGCCGAGTCGTGTTCGCCATTCCCTTCGAAGATGACTTTACCCTCATCGGCACTACGGAGGTGCCTTACGAGACCGATCCGGACCAGGCCGTGGCGAGCTCTGAGGAGCTCGACTACCTCTGTCGCGTCGTCGGGGAATATCTGCGTCGACCGGTCACCCCGGCGCAGGTGGTATGGCATTATGCAGGCGTGCGTCCCTTGTATGATGATGGCAGCGTGAGCGCGTCCACCATTACGCGCGACTACGTATTCGACCTTGACGCCCCGCCTGGGCGAGCGCCCATCCTGTCCGTCTTCGGCGGCAAGCTGACCACCTACCGGCGGCTCGCCGAGCACGCCCTCGCGGAACTGCTGCCGCGGATGAACCTTCCGGACCGACCGTGGACACGCGCGGCGACGCTTCCCGGCGGAGAGATACCTGACATGGATCTCGAGGCGTTCATCTCGGCGCAGATCGCAAGATATCCCTTCTGCGCTGCGCAGATGATCCGCCGGATGTGCCGCGCCTACGGGACGCGCATCGAGCGGATCCTGCCGGCGGCGCGCGGCGCCGCCGCGCTCGGGGAGCAGGTCGCGCCTGAGCTCTACGAGGCTGAACTCGAGTACTTGCGCGTGCAGGAATGGGCGCGCAGTGCCGACGATGTGCTCTGGCGGCGGTCCAAGATCGGCCTTCGGCTCGAGCCGGCGATGGTCGAACGGATCGAGCGCTGGTTCGCCTCGAACCCGCCGCTTGCTGCTACCCCTGGCGAACCACCCGACGCAGCGCGGCATGCAAGCCGCTGAGCTCGCGCTGGCGGCTTGACGGATCGGAGCGCGGCTCGAAGCTCGCCTCCGCATGCCACAGCCGGCGCACATTCTCCGGTGAGCCGAATGTGCCGCAGCCCATTGCGGCCAGGCACGCCGCACCCCATGCCGTCGCCTCGATGATTCCGGGCCGCTGGATGTACACGGCGAGGATGTCCGCGAGCCGCTGCAGGAATAGCCCATTGCGCGCCATGCCGCCGTCGACCTTCGGAGCGGCCGGCGCGACACCGTCGGCGGCCATGGCATCGAGCAGATCGCGGGTCTGTTAGACGACGCTGTCCAGCCCGGCTCGTGCGATCTGTGCGGCACCCGATACACGCCCTGCGTGTCCTGCACGGTTCGCGCCAGCGCTTCGCTGTCCGCAGACTACCCAATCAGCCCGAGCCCATCGCGCAGCCACTGAACGGTTGCGCTCGCGGACAGGATCGATCCCTCCGGCGCATAGGTGGTCCGGCCATTGAGCCGGTAGGCTACGGTCATCAGCAGGCGGCTGCTCGAACGAACCGGCCGATCTGCCGTGTTGAGCATCAGGAACGCGCCGGTGCCGTAGGTGCTCTTGACGTCCCCGCATGCGAAGCATGCCTGCCCCGCGAGGACGGCGTGCTGATCGTCCGCCACGCCGCGGATGGGCAGGGCGGTACCGAGCACGCCCGGATCGGTCGTGCGGAAATCCGCGGCACAGTCCTCCGCGCGCGCCAAACACTCCTGCGGCACCCCGAACAGGCTGCAGAGTTCGCTGTCCCAGCGATTATTGACGATGTCGTACAGCGCGGTCCGCCTGCGTTGGTGGCGTCCGTCAGGTGCACGCGTCCGCCGGTCAGGCGCGCGAGCAGAAAGGTGTCGACCGTGCCGAAGAGCAACTCCCCGCGGCTCGCCGCGGAGCGTACGTCCGGTACGTGCTCGAGAATTCACGCCATGTTGGTCACGAAAAACAGGAATCCCGGCGCAGGCCGGTCTGTTGCGCCAGAGACTCCTGCTCGCCGACATCGGCGAGGCGACGGCACATGTCGGCCGTGCGCCGGTCTTGCCAGACGATCGCGTTGCACAGCGGTGCGCCCGTGCGGCGGTTCCATGCCACCGTCGTCTCGCGCTGATTGGTGATCCCGACCGCGATCCCCGGAATGTCGCGCTCCGCGAGGCGCCGGAGCACCGCGCGCACCGTTACCAGCGCTGTTGACCAGATCAGCTCCGAGTCGTGTTCCACCCAGTCGGAGCGCAGGTAAATCGGCTCGAATGGTTGTTGCGCGGTCTCGAGTACCGCTCCGGTGGGCGAGGAGGCAATGGTGCGGCTCGAGTTCGTTCCTTGATCGATCGCCAGCAATGCGCCATCGCGGTTCATGAGTGTCCCTGTCCGTCGATTCCGATTCGATAGAGACGCTATGGTGGGCCGCGCCGAACGTCAACTGCCGGTTAGAATCCGCTGCGGCGCCGAGGCTCAGACGGGAGAAGACGTGGGACGTGCCGATGCCGCGAGCGCTGCGCGCCGATGGACCGGCGTCGTTAGGAAATTGCATCGCCGGCACGCGCTTCGCCAGCTCCACCGTCCGCGGAACGTCGCGCGCCTGCGTGGCGCCCGCTCACATGACAGCCACTGCCGGCGCGCGGGCGGCGGCCGAGGCACCGCCACGGCTGTGCTATCATGATCTATTCGAATTAGGCCGGGGGGCCGCGATTTCATGAACAAGAGCTTTCTCGTCGCGCTCGCACCGCTGCTGTTGCTCTGCGCGTGCTCGAGCCCGCAGGCTTCGCAACCGGAAGCACTGCATTATCCGAAGGCGCGCCGTGACAAGATCGTCGCTGTGTATTTTGGTACGCGGGTGCCCGCGCCCTACCGATGGATGGAGAACATGCACAGTCCGGCACTGCACCGCTGGGTGCAGGCGGAAAACAAACTGACCAACGCGTACCTGGAGAAGATTCCGGTGCGGGGCTGGATCAGGCAGCGTCTGACCGAACTGTCGAATTACGCTAAGGAAACGACCCCGGCGCAGGTTGCAGGATCGCGCATCTTTTTCCGGCGCAACTCGGGGCTGCAGAACCAGTCGGTTCTTTATGTGCAGGATTCACCCACGGCGAAGCCGCGTGTCCTGCTCGATCCCAATACGCTCTCGCCGAACGGCTCGATCGCGCTCGCGGGCTATCAGCCTTCGCCGGACGGCAAGTACGTCGCGTACGCTCTGTCGCGCGGAGGCTCGGACTGGCAGACCATTCACGTCTTGGACGTCGCGACCGGCAAGACACTTCCCGATGCGGTGCGCTGGGTCAAATTCTCCAACATTGCCTGGACCAACGGGGACAACGGCTTCTTCTACTCGCGCTACCCGCGCCCGCCGAAGAACAATCGCATCAACGACGAGGTCATCGACCAGGCGCTGTACTTTCACGCCCTCGGCTCACCGCAGCGCGACGACAAGCTGATCTATCGCCGTCCCGACCTGCCGCGCTGGATCATCGAGGGACAGGTGAGCGAGAACGGGCGCTACTTGTTCGTGACCCTCGTGAACGGCACATCAGTACGCAATGAGCTGTACTTCGCCAATCTGGGCAACCCGCAGCGCCCGGACGTCACGGCGCCGCTGCGGCCGCTATATACCAAAAACAACGCACAGTACGCTTTCGTCGGCACCCACGGCCACACGCTTTATCTGCAGACGACGCTGAATGCCTCTCGCGGCCGGATCGTGGCGGCGAACCTGTATGCGCCGGCACCGGCGCACTGGCGCACACTCGTGCCGCAGGGCAAGGGAGTCATCCAGACGGCGCTGCTGGCGGGCGGCGATCTGCTGGTCGATGAGGAGGACGTTGCGACCAGCCGTCTGCGGCTGTACGGGCTCGATGGCAGGAAACTGCGCGACCTTCCCCTGCCGACGCTGGGTACGGTTACCTCGGTCTCGGCCCGCATGGACTCGAAGGCCATCTATTACGGCTTCACGTCGTTCCTCTATCCGAAGCGGATCTATCGTTACGACGTCAGCCACGGCACCGTGGAGACGGTCTTCAAGCCGAAGGTGGATTTCGACGCTTCGCCGTACCAGGTGCACCAGGTCTTCTACCGGTCCAAGGACGGCACCCGGGTGCCGATGTTCATCATTGCGGCCCGCGATGTGAAGCTCGACGGCCGAAATCCGACCGTGCTTTACGGTTACGGCGGGTTCGATATCACCATCACGCCGTATTTCGATCCGATCCTGCCGGTGTGGCTCGAACTCGGCGGCGTCTATGCAGTGCCGAATCTGCGTGGTGGCGGGGTGTACGGCGAAAAGTGGCACCGGGCCGGGATGCTCGGTAAGAAACAGAACGTATTCAACGACTTCGCCTGGGCAGCGAAATACCTGATCGCCAAGGGGTACACCTCCTCGAAGCATCTGGGCATCCAGGGATACTCGAACGGCGGGCTGCTCACCGGCGCTTCGATCACCGAGCGGCCGAAGCTCTTCGGCGCGGCCTACATCGGCCACGGCGTGCTGGACATGCTGCGTTACCAGGACTTTTCGGGAGGGGCGCTGTGGGCGCCCGAATACGGGGTGTCGAGCAATCCCAAGGCCTTCAAGTGGCTGTACGCCTATTCACCGCTGCAGAACATCAAGCCGGGCACATGCTACCCGCCGACCTTCATCACCACTTCCTGGGATGACGATCGCGTAGTGCCGATGCACGAGTTCAAGTTCACCGCCGCAATGCAGCATGCGCAGGGCTGCGCCAACCCGATTCTGCTGCACACCACCGGAGCGACCAGTCACATCTACATGCCGCTCGACAAGCAGATTGCACAGCGCGCGGACGTGTGGAGCTTCGAGGCCTACAACCTGGGGATCAAGGCGGCGCCGGCGGCCGCGAAGGCCATGCCGGCCAACAAGCCGTCAAACTGATGCGGCCGCTGCGGATCGCCTCGCCTGCATTCTTGGACATGAACTTTGGTATCCCTTATTCTGCCGCGATCGGCGTGACGCGGCCCAACCGATCAGTGTGAGGTGAACCTCCATGGCAGGTCCAGCCAAACTCAGGCGCGATGCGGGAGTCATCGGTCTTCTCTACGCCAGTCTCGGCAGCATCATAGGATCGGGCTGGCTGTTCGGCGCGCTGCATGCGGCGGTGCAGGCCGGTCCGCGCAGTGTGCTCTCCTGGGTCATCGGCGCGGTCTCGATTCTGTTTCTCGCCTTCGTGTTCGCCGAGCTCTCCACCATGTTTCCGAACTCCGGCGCCCTGGTGCACATGACGCACGTGAGCCACGGCGATCTGGTCGGGAAGATCTGG
>JAKAYU010000222.1 GCA_021809525.1 Pseudomonadota bacterium
ATTACATTCATGCCCATGGACACCTCCGCAGGTGACGGGGCGACATGATGCAGCTCCGGCCGCTGGTAGCATTTCAGGTGAGGCAACGATCCCAGCCGGTAACATTTTGAGTGACGCAATGCGAGGGCCAGGGGCTCACGCCTGCCAATCCGCTCACCAAAGCGCTCGCCTATGCGCGCGAGCGACGCGCGGGGCTGGAGGTCTTTCTCACCGATCCCGATGTGCCGATCGACACCAATCATCTCGAGCGCGCGTTGCGTGTGATCCCCATGGGCAGAAAGTCGTGGTTGTTCTGCTGGACCGAGCTCGGTGCCAAGCACGTCGGCGTCGTCCGGTCACTCATCGTCACCTGTCGCCTGCACGACATCGATCCCTACACCTATCTCGTCGATGTCCTGCAGCGCGTTGCCGAGCACCCCGTCTCACGCACTGCAGAACTCACCCCTCGCCTTTGGAAACAGCACTTCGCCGCCCATCCGCTGCGTTCCGATATCCACGATTTCCGGCGCTGAGCTAATACGCCGCCGGCTGACCGGTTACGCCCCCACGTCGTCGCCACGATCACTCACGCCGCACGTCCATCACCGAACGTCAAAGCCAGTCCATCAAATATCGTGGCGCGTCTCATCACGAGGCTGCGTATCGAGCTCTCTTAAGTACGAAGGTAACGCCCGCGCTGGGCTGGCGCTCGTCACCGACGCATCCTCCGGCATCGGACGGGCTTCCCCCCGGCGCCTTGCTGCAACGGGCTACGATCTGATTGTCGCGGGCCGACGCCGGGACCGGCTGGACAAGCACGTCGCCGAATCCCCCGTGGCCAAGATCCAGCCGCTCGTCGCCGATCTCGGCTCTGACCCCGCCTAAGAGACGGTCGCCGGCTTATGTGCGAGCGAGGACTGGGCCTTGCTCACAAATAACGCAGGTGTCGGCCATCACATGCCGTTCACCGCCTTGCCGGCCGACAAAGCGCGCGATCGGGAGGTCATCGTGTACTGCGCATGTCCGAACGAAGCATCCGCCGCACCCGTGGCCAAGCAGCTGAAGCGGTCGGGACTTTTGAAGGTGCGTCCGCTGACCGGCGACATGCTTGCCTGGAAGGATGCCGTCTTTGACGTTCAAGCCGAGCCCACCCCGTTGCGCGTGCCGAAACCCGGCTTCAGCGCCTAAATACCACCGTCCTCCGAGTATTCACCGTCGATGGCTGCTGCGAACGGTCCAAGGTGGTAGTCCGTCCAGTCGACGCACCGGACGTCGGCCGTACCGAGGCAGAGTCCGTCAAGGTAGACCAGTCGGGTACTAACGACGCCCGAGTGCCCAGCGACACTCAATGGTCGCCGAATGCCTGCAACGTGAAATCCAGAAAACTCCGCAGCTTCGGCGTCACGCGACGGTCCGGCGCATAGAGCACGTGCAGCGCAAGGGTCGGGGCGGAGTAGGCCTCCAGCAGCGACACGAGGCGGCCCTCCTCGATCGCACCGGCCACCAGTACGCTGGGTTGCAGAAGAATGCCCAGGCCGGCGAAAGCCGCCTGCAACAGCGATCCCCCGTGATCGGCCGACAGCCGTCCCGACACTGGCACGGTGGTGCGTCCGTCCGGTCCGTCGAAGGTCCACGTGTCGCGATACGTTCCCCTCAGGAACAGCAGGCACTCGTGGTGGGCGAGATCGGACGGTGTGCGCAGTGGCGGGGCTGTCCGTAGGTACGACGGTGCAGCGCACAGCACGAACCGCTGGGGCGCCAGCCGGCGAGCGATCAGGCCGCTATCGCGCAGCTCGCCCACACGGAACACCAGGTCATACCCCTCCTCCACGAGGTCGACTTGGCGGTTGATCAGGGTCAGCTCGATGGACACACCCGGACAAGCTGCGAAATAGGCCGGCAGACGGGGTGCCAAGGCATACGCGCCAAAGCTTATGGGGGCATTGATCCGCAGCCTGCCGCTCGGCACAACCCGTGTCTCGGCGGCCATGCTCTCGGCAATCTCCACCTCTGCAAGGATGATCTTCGCGCGCTCGTAGAACCGCTGCCCGAAGTCGGTGAGGCTCTGCCGACGCGTGGTGCGATTGAGCAGCTTGACTCCAAGATGCTGCTCCAATTGGCGGATCTGCTTGCCCACCAACTGTGGCGAAATTTCCAGCTCCTCGCTGGCGGCACTGAAGGACCCCGCATCCACGGCTCGAACGAACAACGCGATGCTCGACAATCGATCCATTAGAAACGTTCCGTTTCAGATAAGTCTACGTATTGTCCCTTTATCACCTCACGGTCACAAGCCTAATCTGCGGCCTGACTCACCAAGGAGGCTTACACCATGAAAATCGCAGTCATCGGTACCGGCAACATGGGGACCGCCCTGGCACGCGAGATCGCCGGCGCTGATCACGAGCTCATCATCGGTGCGCGCAATGTGGACAAGGCGACCTCGCTGGCAAAGAAGATCGGACCCCAGGTGGAGGCTGGCGGCATATCAGCCGCCATCAAGGCGGCCGACCTGATCGTCATGGCGCTGCCCTACGAAGCCAACCTCGCCGCACTGAAGGGCGTCGATGCCAGCGGCAAGATCCTGGTAGACGTCAGCAATCCCATCACTGCGGACTTCAGGGATCTGGCCGTCGGCCACACCACCTCGGCGGCGGAAGAGCTGCAGGCACGCGCCCCCGGGGCGCGCGTGGTCAAGGCCTTCAATACGATCTTCTCGGACCTACTGCTGCGCGAGGCCCGCAACGGCACCTCCCTTCAGGTTTTCCTCGCCAGCGACGATGCCAAAGCCAAGAGGGCCGTCGAATCCCTGGTTAGAGCCATGGACTTCGAGCCGGTGGATGCCGGCCCACTTCGCAACAGCCGGTTCCTAGAGCCCATGGGCGAAATGAACATCCACTTCGGCTTCTTCCTTGGCTGGGGAACCGTGGCCGCACCGATCTGGCAGCGCGTCTAAGATCGGCCGCCAGCCAACTCTCCTACGTCAAAGCGCGAGAACCCGACCGCTCACGCCCCAACAGCACCGACGGAGCCCACCATGCGAACCCACGACAACACCATCCTGATCACAGGAGGCGGCAGCGGCATCGGCCGTGCGCTGGCCGAAGCCTTCCACACCCGCGGCAATACTGTCATCGTCACCGGCCGCCGAAAGAGTCAACTCGATGCCGCGATTGCAGGCCGGGCAGCCATGCACGCCGTCACGTTAGACCTGACCGATGGTGAGGCCATCGCCACCTTTGCGCGCCAGATCGTCAAGGCATTTCCGCGGCTGAATGTGGTGATTAACAATGCCGGTATCATGCGCGCAGAGAACCTGTTGGCGAGTCCGGTGGATCTTGCCGATGCCGAGGCCACCGTGGCCACCAACCTGCTAGGCCCCATCCGAGTCAATGCCGGCCTGTTGCCCCACCTGCGATCCCAGCCCGAGGCCGCCATCCTCAACATCTCTTCGGGACTGGCATTCATTCCGCGCGCCGATACACCGACCTACAACGCGACCAAGGCCGCCGTGCATTCTTACTCCCAATCATTGCGGTTCCAGCTGCGCAATACGAGCGTCCGCGTGCACGAGCTCGTGCCGCCCTATGTGCAGACCGAACTGATGGGGGCGCGACAGGCTGTCGACCCCCGGGCCATGCCGCTTGCTGCCTTCATCGAGGAAACCATGTCGATTCTGGAAACGAAACCGGACGTCGAGGAGGTTTTGGTCGGGAAAGTCCTGCCACTGCGCCACGCAGAAAAAGGTGATTACCCGGCATTCTTCCGGGAGTTCAACGAGCGTTTTGCCACTTCCCACTGAGGATGACTGTCGATGCGCCTGCATACCACCAGGCCCGTCGCACCATTCCACCCCACGCTGAAGAGAAACAGCATGACCAAGAGCATCCTTGTCACCGGCTCGTCCAGCGGATTTGGCGAAATGACGGCCTATGCGCTCGCCAATGCCGGTCATCAGGTATTCGCCTCGATGCGCGACATCCAAGGGCGCAATCAAGACAAAACCGAAAGGACTCGCACATTCGCCAATGAGAAAGGCCGCGATATCCGGCCCCTTGAGCTTGACGTCTTGGACAACGATTCCGTCAAGCGGGCCATCCAAAGCCTCATGGAAGCAGCAGGCAAAATCGACGTCATCGTGCACAACGCGGGCAAACCCGCGGACCAGGTGGTGATGCGTGACTATGCCGAAGGCCCCACGCGCACTCTGGAAGCCGAGGTCGCCCAGGGACATGAAGCCGTTCAGCCCGCGGGATCCGATCCACTTGAGGTCGCGCGGGCCATTGTCGAGGTGGTCGGACTACCCGCCGGGAAGCGCCCATTGCACGTGACCGTGGACCCGGCCGACATGGGCTACGAACTCGTGGCCGCCATGCGAGATCGCATACGCGCATACGTCTACCGGCGAATGGGCCTCGACAACCTGCTCAACCGCTGATTCTCGGGATCGATGCCAACCGAACCTTCTGATCAGGAGACACACCATGCGAGGTCACTACTCGCTACATCGAAATAAGCCAGATACGCAGCACCGGTCCATCCAGCCCGGAGATGGCGAGCGGCAGGAATGGCTGTTCCGACGCAACGCGCTGCTGAACGAACTGTACCGCGACGATCGCCGTGCGGCATACGCCGCGATGGCGGCCCAGACTCCGTTGGCCGATGAGATCACCATCGAACCCGTCGCGGCCGATACCGTGCGCGGATGGTGGGCACGACCGCCGCATGCGGCCCCCGGCAAAGGCATTTTCTTCGTGCACGGTGGCGGCTTTCACCTAGGCGACGCCAAATCCTACCTCGGCTTCGTCAGCCAGATCGCCGTTCTCACCCAATGCGCCGTATTTAGCGTGGATTATGCGCTGGCGCCCGAACGGCGTTACCCCGCCGCCATCGACGACGTACGCAAGGCTCAGGGGTGGTTTGTATCGCAGGACATCCACGAATACTCGGCGATCGGCGATTCCGCCGGCGGCGGGCTGGTCCTTGCCATGGCCGCACATCCGACCGACTCAGCGGCCACACTCTCCTCGGTCGTTGTTTTTTCGCCCTGGACTGATCTCAGCAACAGCGGTCAGTCCTTCCGCGATCCCGATACGCACGACCCGATATTCACACCCGCCGTCCTCGACGGTCTCGCCGCCTCTTACCTCGATGGCCACAACGCTCGCGAACCGGATGCATCCCCGCTATTCGGCATCCCCAAGGGGCTGCCGCCCGTGTACATCCAGGTTGGCAGCGAAGAACTCCTGCGTGATGACTCGACACGCTATGCCGAGTTGGCGGCCGCAAAGGGCACGGATGTCCGGTTGGATATCTATGACGGCTTGCATCACGTCTTCCAGCGCGACATCGGCGTACTTGACACGGCCCGTGTGGCCGTGGAGCGCGCCAGCGCCTTCATCGCCTCGTCATGGAGCGAG
>JAKAYU010000028.1 GCA_021809525.1 Pseudomonadota bacterium
GATTACGCAGTGACTGGCCGGCACGAAACACGAGCAACGCCAACACCAGCAGCTGAACGAGGAGCACCGCCGCATTGCGCCCGAGCCCCCACGCGATCGCCCCCACGATCGCGAACACCAGCACCGATCGCCACACAATCCGCACCACCGGCCGGACGTTCGCGATGCCCGCGCGCAGGTACGCACAGCCGCGTCCCGCGCTCATCTACGAGGCCCCGTCATCGGCTCATTCCTTCCTCAGCGCCTGCGCCGGATGATACCCGAGTCACTGCAGCGCGCCACGAACCCGGCGCTGTGAGCCGCGCGGACTTGCAGGCCCGGGCGCACCGCAGTCAGCCGTAATCGCCTCTTGCCGCCGGCTCGCGCGGCGGGGTCCGTGTCGGCCCGCCCTTTGCTGCGCTGCGGCGAGCGACCGCCGGCCCTCAGCGCGCCTCGCGCTCATCGCGCAGTAGCGGGGGCATGCCCTCCCCTTCGGGATCGCGATCGCTCTGTTCGCGCTCGTCCTGCCACGCCTCCACGCCCTTGCGCAGCGGCTCGAGCGGCTCCTCCCAATCCTCGGCCTGCATTTCCGTCTCGGAATAGCCGAGGTCGTCGACCTCCACGTCATCGACCGGTCCGGTCCAATCCTCAGGAGGCTCGGCAAATCCGATCGGCAGACCTCGCCAGGCGGCCTCGTCGATCTCATCGATATCACCGTCGAAGGTCTGGATGGCGATGGTGTGCGCGCGCTCGTCGTTGGCGATCACCTGAAACAGCTCACCCTTGTCCCAGCGCAGATACCACTGGCCGATCTGCGCGCGGCCGACAGCGTTATTCATTGCGAAGTTCTCCCGGGCTCTGTGCACTAGAACCTGCACCCGCCAATACCGGGCGAAAATACGCGCAACTACGCACTCGGCAGGCGGCCCCCTGTCGCTGGCCGCAACGCCCACGCCGCACCCGGCGCCCGCCGTCGCGCTCACCGCTCGAGCGCGCGCATGCCGGCATGTGCGTATTGCCCCACCGCCCAATGGCCCCAATGATGTTCGCATCGGCGCGCGCCGGGCGGGGGATGGGTGATCGATGTCTGCGGAGGAAAGTTCGGCCCAGGTTCTGACGCCGGCAGGGCTCGAGCAGCTGCTCACCGTGCTCAGACAGCGCGGCTATCGAACCCTCGGGCCGACGATACGCGAAGGAGTGATCGCTTACGATGAGATCGCCTGCGTGCAGGATCTGCCGTGCGGCTGGACGGACGAGCAGTCGGGCGGGCATTACCGCCTGAGGCATCGCGACGATCGGGCGCTATTCGGCTATGCGGTCGGACCCCACAGCTGGAAGCAGTTTCTGCATCCCCCGCGCCAGCGGCTCTGGAGCGCCCGGCGCGACGGCGAGACGCTGCAGGTGCGCTGCGAGCCGCCTGGCGAGCACCGCCTGGCGCTCATCGGGGTACGCGCCTGCGAACTGCGCGCTATCGCGATACAGGACCGCGTCTTGCTCGGCACCGCGCCCGGCGATCCGCATTATCGGGCACGGCGCACCGACACCTTCATCGTCGCTGTGAACTGCACGCTCGCCGGCAGCACCTGTTTCTGCGCCTCTATGCACAGCGGACCGCAGGTTACCGGCGGGTTCGATCTCGCGCTCACGGAGCTCACCACCACCGCCTCGAGCGCGTTTGTGCTGCAGGCCGGCACGTCAACCGGGCGCGCGGTGCTCGAGCAAGTTCCGCACCGGGCAGCGAGTGCGGCCGAGACTGCCGCGGCGCGCGCGCTCATCGAGCACACCGCCGAACACATGGGCCGGCAATTGCCGAGCGACGATCTGCCGCAACTGCTGCTGCGTAGCCTCGAGCATCCCCGCTGGAGCGAGGTTGCCGACCGCTGCCTCGCGTGCGGCAACTGCACGATGGTCTGTCCGACATGCTTTTGCAGCACGGTCGAGGACAGCAGTGACCTCATCGGTCAGGAGACGACGCGCACCCGCAGGTGGGACTCGTGCTTCACGGTCGATTTCGCGCATCTGCACGGCGGCAGCGTCCGGCAAAGTACGCGTTCGCGCTACCGCCAGTGGATGACACACAAGCTCGCCACCTGGCACCAGCAATTCGGCAGCTCGGGCTGCGTCGGCTGCGGTCGGTGCATCACCTGGTGCCCCGTTGGCATCGACATCACGGAGGAAGTGACGGCGATTCGCGCGAGCGAGCCGACTTGAGGAGACGGTAATGCAAGGCATCGAGCAGATCATCACCGAACATTCGTTCTTCGCCGGCATCGACCCAGCCTACACGCATCTGATCAGCAGCTGCGCGAAGAACACCCGTTTCGATCCCGGACAGTATCTGCTGCAGCAGGGCGCACGCGCCGAGCAGTTCTATCTGCTGCGCCACGGCCGAGTCGTACTGGAGCTGTCCGGACCGGGGCGCGGCACCGTGACTTTCCAGACGCTCGGGCCGGGTGAGCTCGTGGGTGTCTCATGGCTCATTCCCCCCTATCGATGGACCTACGACGCCAAGGCGCTCGAGCTGGTGCGGGCCATCGCCGTCGATGCGCTCTGCCTGCGCACGAAGAGCGAGGCCGATCATGACCTCGGCTACGAGCTGATGAAGCGCTTCATGCCGGTGCTCGTTCAGCGCCTGCATGGCGCGCGGCTGCAGCTGCTCGATGTGTACGGTGCGCACGGCTGAGGCGCCCATGGATACACCCGCAACCGACCCGATGTGCCCCTGCGTCGTGCGCGTGCGCCGCCGGCGCCGCGATGGGCCGGGCGTGTGGACGCTGGAACTCGAGGCCCATCCTGACGCGCCGAACGGGTTCGAGGCAGGACAGTTCAACATGGTCACCGCGTTCGGGGTCGGGGAAGTGCCGATCAGCTTCTCGGGTGACCCTGCGCACCCCGAGCGCATCGTGCACACCATCCGCGCCGTCGGGCCCGTCTCGAGCGCCCTCACGCGGCTCGGCCCGGGCGCTTCGCTCGCCATTCGCGGCCCTCTGGGCACCGGCTGGCCGATGGGCGAGGCGCCGGGCCGTGATGTGGTGCTCGTCGCTGGCGGTCTCGGGCTCGCCCCCCTGCGGCCCGCGATCTACCGGCTGCTCGCAGAGCGTGCCCGCTACGGGCACATCACCCTGCTCTACGGCACACGCAGCCCGAAGGACATTCTCTTCCGCCGGGAACTCTATGCGTGGCGCAAGCGCGGCGACATCGCGGTCGAGGTGACGGTCGACCACGCGGTCGAACCGTGGCACGGGCACGTTGGCGTGGTGACCGGTCTGATCGGCCCCGCACGCTTCGATCCGCGCCGCACGCTGGCACTGGTCTGCGGCCCGGAGATCATGATGCGCTTTGCCGCCGAGGCGCTCGCCGCGGCGGGACTCGCGCACGAGGCGATCTATCTGTCCCTGGAGCGCAACATGAAATGCGGCAACGGGCTATGCGGGCACTGTCAGCTCGGCGGGCACCTCATCTGTCGCGACGGCCCGGTCCTGCGCTATGACGGACTGCGCGAGGCGCTGCGGGTGCGGGAACTGTGATGCACGCACCCAAGCCCCGTCTCGCAGTCTGGAAGTTCGCCTCGTGCGACGGCTGTCAGCTGAGCCTGCTCGATTGCGAACCGCAGCTGCTGACGCTCGGCGAGGCGCTCGAGATCGCCTACTTCCCCGAAGCTGCGACCGTACCGATGCGCGGGCACTATGACCTGTCGCTCATCGAGGGCTCGATCAGCACGCCGCGCGACGCCGAGCGCATCGTCGCGGTCCGGCGGCGTTCCACCCGGCTCGTGACGCTCGGAGCATGCGCCACCGCCGGCGGCATCCAGGCGCTGCGCAATTTCGCCGACAGCGGCGAGTTCATTGCCGCCGTCTACGCGCATCCGGCGTACATTCGCACGCTAGCGACCTCGACGGCGATCGCCGAACACGTGCCGGTGGATTTCGAGCTGCGCGGCTGCCCGGTCAACAAGCGCCAGCTCCTCGAGGTGATCAGCGCGTTTCTGGCCGGACGCCGCCCGGCGATTGCAACGCACAGCGTGTGCATCGAGTGCAAGTCGCTCGGCCGCGCGTGCCTGCTGGTGGCGCACGGCACCGCCTGCCTCGGACCGGTGACTCAGGCGGGCTGCGGGGCGATCTGCCCGGCCTTCCAGCGCGGCTGTTACGGCTGCTACGGGCCGCACGAATCCCCCAACACCCTCGCCCTCAGCCGTGCGCTCGCGACGCTCGGTCTCGACCGGGCGCATCTGCTGCGCCTGTACCGCTCGTTCAACGCCAATGCCGAGGCATTCCGCACCGAGAGCGCGCGTCATGCCAGATAGAACGCTACGGGTCGAGCAGCTGACCCGCCTCGAGGGTGAGGGCGGCGTTCGCCTGCTCGTGCGCGACGGGCGGATCGAGCGTGCGCAGTTGCGCATCTTCGAGCCACCGCGCCTGTTCGAGGCACTGCTGCGCGGCCGGGAGTTCACCGAAGCGCCCGACATCACTGCGCGCATCTGCGGCATCTGTCCCGTGGCTTATCAGATGAGCGCGGTGCACGCCGTGGAGAACGCCCTCGGGATCGAGGTGAGCGGTCCGGTGCGCGCTCTGCGCCGGCTGCTGTACTGCGGGGAGTGGATCGAGAGCCACGCGCTGCACATCACACTGCTGCATGCGCCCGACTTTCTCGGCTACGCGAGCGGCATCGACATGGCGCGCGAGCACCCTGATGCGGTCCGCCGGGGGCTCGCGTTGAAGCAGGCCGGTAACGACATCCTGGCGCTGCTCGGGGGACGTGAGATCCATCCGGTGTCGGTGCGCGTCGGCGGATTCTATCGCGTGCCCCGCAAGCGCGAGCTCGCCGCGCTCGCCGAGCGCCTCAAGTGGGCGCGCGAGGCGGCCCTCGAGACCGTCCGCTGGACGTCCGGCTTCGAGTTCCCCGCCTGCGACCGGGATTACACGTTCGTGGCACTGCGCCATCCCGCGGAGTATCCGTTCAATGAGGGCCGGATCGCCTCGAGCCAGGGGCTCGACATCGCACCACGGGAGTTCGAGGCGCACATCGATGAGACCCAGGTGCGCCGATCGACCGCCCTGCACGCGCAGCTGCGCGCCGGCGGCGCGTACCTCACCGGTCCGCTCGCCCGCTACAACCTGAACTTCGAGCGGCTCTCGCCCATCGCCCAGCAAGCCGCGCGGGCGGCCGGGCTCACCGCCCGCTGCACCAATCCGTTCCGCAGCATCGTCGTGCGCGCCGTGGAAGTGCTGTACGCCTGCGATGAGGCGCTGCGGATCATCGGCGAGTACGAGGAGCCCGAGGCGCCGGCCTGCGAGCTCGAGCCGCGCGGCGGCATGGGCATCGCGGCGACAGAGGCGCCGCGGGGACTCCTCTACCACCGCTACCGCCTCGGCACCGATGGCACGATCAGTGAAGCGCGCATCGTGCCGCCGACCGCCCAGAACCAAGCGGCAATCGAGGAGGATCTGCGGCGCTTCGGCACGCAGTTCCTGAGGCTGCCAGAGGAGCAGCTGCGCCAACGCTGCGAGCAGCTGGTGCGCAATCACGACCCGTGCATTTCCTGCGCCACCCACTTTCTTCAGCTCGAGGTCCTTAAGCGGTGAGCGGCGGTACGGTGCGCCGCCGGGTGATCGGCCTCGGCAACCCCTACCGGGGCGACGATGCGGCCGGCCGCGCGTGCATCGCCGAGCTGCGCGGCCGGCTCCCGGTCGATCTTGAGCTGATCGAGAGCGACGGGGAGCCGGCCGCGCTGCTCGCCCTGCTCGCCGGCGCGGGCGAGGTCTGTCTCATCGACGCCTGTGCATCCGGGCTGCCGGCCGGAACCGTGCAGCGCTTCGATGCGGCAACTGCCGCCCTGCCGTCTCTGGGAGGCGCCACCTCGACCCATGGCATCGGTCTCCCCGAAGCCATCGAGCTCGCCAGAGCGCTCGGGATGCTGCCGAGACGCTGCGTGGTCTATGCCATCGAGGGACTCTCGTACGGCTCGGGCGAGCCGCTGTCTGAGCCGGTACGCACTGCCGTGCGTGCCGTTGCCGAGCAAATCGCATGCGCCGGCGCGGCTTAGGACAGCAGACCGTGATGCTCCGTCGGACCGGTCCGCTCGGTAGCGATGTGCTCCTGCACGGCCTGCAGCGCGCCGAGAATCCGTTCCTGCTGATCCTCCTCGGCGCCGGGCATGCCTCCCTCGCGGGCGACCGCCAGTTCCGCCGCATCGTAGGCCCAGCGCAGCAGGACATCGATCTTCTCTTCCCGGGAGAGGTCCGGGCAGACGACCACATCCCAAGGTGAGGCGAACACTGCTCTCGGCACGAGACGTGCACGCTCAAACTCGACCGGCATCGCGCACCTCCTGCTCTGGGGTCCAGTTGCCCTGCGCACCGCGCCTGTGCCCAGCCGGCGTATACCCCGCCGCTCAGGGCGGAATGATCGGCGTCGGCGGCTCTTCACCGGCGAATTCCACCGCCGGCTCGCTCTTGCGGACGATCTCCTTGATCTCCTGCGCCCGGGCCGTCGCAACGTCCACCATCAACAGAATCTTCCCTTCGCCCTGGATCGCCTGCTGAAACCGGTGCAGGCGCGAACTGGACACCGAGGCGCCGGCCAGCAGCGTGGCGAGCCCGCTGACACCCGCGCCGAACAACGCAAACAGCGGAATCGCCCCGCCGCCGAGTGCGAGCCCGACATCCTCGAAGGCAATGACCAGTATGCCGGCCACGGCGCCGATCACACCGCCTGCGGCCAGGCCGCGGGCGAGGCCCGGGGCGGCGTCGGTCTGATCGATTCCGGCGGCAGGCAACTCCTCGAGCGCAATATCACTGCGCGCGATGACCATGAGGTTCGAGCCGCCCACGCCCGCCGCCCGCAACGCGTTCACCGCCTTGCGCGTGCGCTCGACATCGGGGGAGATAAAGCAGAGCCTCTTCATTGCGCCTCCCGCTGCCAGCGCGTCGGCACCCTACATGACAGACTGACCCGGACCCTAGCGGATTGGCTCATCGGTCAACATCCGCAGTTTTACGCACCGGTGAATGCGAGCGCTGGCGCCCGTGCCGCAGCACGTCCCTAGGTACTTGCGCGGATCGACTTTGCCGCAGTCCGCCAGACAATCACTGCCGCGGAGGACATTCATGACCGAGAGCCGCCTACCCAGCCGCGCCGCGCCGCGCGGCATGACCCATCATCTGCTCGACTACGAGGCGGCGCGGCGCACCTTCACCTGGGAGAGCGCCCGCATCGCGCTCACCGGCGGGTCCGACCCGCGCCTGAACATTGCCTACGAAGCGGTTGATCGGCGGGTGCAGCGCGGCTACGGCGTGTGGCTGGCTGCGCGCTTCATCGACCGCGCCGGCAACCGCCTCGATCTGACCTACTCGCAGCTGCAGAGCCGTTGCAACCGCTTCGCCAACGCTCTGCGCTCGCTCGAAATCCCAAGCGGCGCGCCCGTTGCGACGCTGCTCGGGCGCGGCGCGGAGCTGTTCACCGTCGCACTGGGGACGCTCAAGGCAGGCAACGTGTACTGCCCGCTGTTCGCCGCATTCGGCCCCGAGCCGCTCAAGACGCGCCTGGCGCTCGGGCACATCCAGGTGCTGGTGACGAGCAGCGCGTTCTACCGGCGCAAGGTCGCGGGGATCCGTGCGGCCCTTGGGACGCTGCGCCATGTGCTCATCGTGCGCGAAGATCCGCACGAGGAGCTGCCCGAGGGCACCACGGACTTCGCCGAGCTGATGCGCCAAGCGTCGGACTCGTACCAGACCGCCCCGACGCGCGACACGGATGTCGCGTTGCTGCACTTCACCAGCGGCACGACCGGCATGCCCAAGGGGGTCACGCTGACCCACGCGGCCGTCATCGCGCAACACGCCACGAGCGAACTGGTGCTCGATCTGCATCCGCAGGAGATTTTCTGGTGCACCGCCGACCCGGGCTGGGTCACCGGCATCGCCTACGGCATGATCGGCCCGCTCACCTGCGGCGTGACGCTCATCGTCGACCAGGAGGAGTTCGACCCGCAGCGCTGGTACCGGATTCTCGCCGAGGAGCGCGTCAACGTCTGGTACACCGCGCCCACGGCCATCCGCATGCTCATGAAGGCCGGCCTTGAGTTCACGCGCGCGCACCGCTACCCGGAGCTGCGCCTGATGGCGAGCGTTGGCGAGCCGCTCAACGCCGAGGCGGTTCGCTGGGGCATGGACGCATTCGGTCAGCCGTTCCACGACACCTGGTGGCAGACGGAGACCGGCGCGATCATGATCGCCAATTTCCCCGCCTGCGACGTCGTACCTGGCTCGATGGGCCGGGCGATACCGGGCATCGAGGCGGCGGTGCTGCGGCGCACCGAGCACGGCGTGGAGGTGGTCGGCTCGCCCGAGGAGGTCGGGGAGATCGGACTGCGGCCGGGCTGGCCGTCGATGTTCAGCAGCTATCTCGACAATCCCGAACGCTACCGCGCCAGCTTTCACGACGGGTGGTACCTCGCCGGCGATCTGGCGCGGCGTGATCGCGACGGATACTTCTGGTTCATCGGCCGCGCCGATGATGTCATCAAGTCCGCCGGCCACCTCATCAGCCCGTTCGAGGTGGAAAGCGCCCTCATGCAGCATCCGGCCGTCGCTCAGGCGGCTGTCATCGGCATTCCCGACCCGATCGCCGGTCAGGCCGTCAAGGCATTCGTGGAGCTCAAAAGCGCGGTCGCGGGGGACGAGGCGCTGCGCAGCGCTATCCTGGCCCACGCGCGCCGTCTGCTCGGGGCCGCCATTGCACCAAGGGAGATCGCCTTCAGCGACGCGCTGCCACGCACACGCAGCGGCAAGATCATGCGCCGTCTGCTGCGTGCCCGCGAGCTCGGCCTGCCCGAGGGTGACCTGTCGACCCTAGAGGGCCGCCCGTGAACGCGCTCGTCGCCCCCGCGCTGACCCAGACTCACGGGCTGGAGCTGCTGCGCGCCATGCTGCGCATCCGCGCCTTCGAAGACCGCTGCTACCAGCTCTACGGCCAGATGCGCATCCGCGGGTTCCTGCATCTGTACAACGGCGAGGAGGCCGTCGCGGTGGGGGCCTTCGCGGCGCTGCGTCCCGAGGACGCCATCGTCTCAACTTATCGCGAGCACGGCCACGCCCTGGCGCGCGGCGTTCCCATGAACCGGGTAATGGCGGAGTTGTTCGGCAAGCAGACCGGATGCAGCGGCGGACGAGGCGGCTCGATGCATCTGTTCGATGTCGCGCGCAAGTTCTACGGCGGCAATGCCATCGTCGCCGGCGGACTGCCCATTGCCGTCGGACTCGCGCTGGCGCAGAAGCTGCGCGGCGAGCCGGCGCTCACCGCGTGCTTCTTCGGTGATGGCGCGGTCGCCGAGGGGGAATTTCACGAGTCACTGAATCTTGCGGCGCTGTGGCATCTGCCGGTGCTGTTCCTGTGCGAAAACAACCGCTACGCCATGGGCACCGCGCTCGATCGGGCCCAGGCCGAAACCGACATCAGCGCGAAGGCCGGCGCGTACCGCATTCCCGCCGCCGCAATCGACGGTATGGATGTCTTTGCCGTCGAGACCGCCGTCACGGACGCGGCGCGCGGGATACGCGCCGGCGGCGGGCCGGTGCTGCTCGAGATGCGCACCTACCGCTTCCGGGCGCACTCGATGTTCGATCCGCAGCTGTACCGCGAACGCGCCGAGGTCGAGCAGTGGCGCAAGAAAGGACCCATCATCACGCTCACCACCCGCCTGAAGGCCCTCGGCCTGATGAGTGAGGAGGACTACCAGCGCCTGCAGCGCGAGTGCAACGCGGAGGTCGATGCGGCCGTGACATTCGCCGAGCGCTCCCCGTGGGAGCCGGTGAGCGGCCTGGAGCGTTTCGTCTATGCAGAACGCCACCGTCGCTGAGGCGCCCGTGAGCCTGACCTATCGTGACGCCGTGCGCGAGGCTCTGCATGCCGCGCTGCGGGACGATCCGCGGGTGTTCCTGATGGGCGAGGACGTCGGCCGCTACGGGGGCAGCTATGCGGTGAGCAAGGGCCTGCTCGAGACCTTTGGTGCCGAGCGCATCCGCGACACCCCGCTGTGCGAATCCACGTTCGTCGGCGCCGGCATCGGCGCGGCGCTCGGCGGGATGCGGCCGATCGTGGAGGTGATGACGGTCAACTTCAGCCTGCTCGCGCTCGATCAGATCGTCAACAATGCGGCGACCTTCTCGCACATGTCCGGCGGCCAGCTCAACGTGCCGCTCGTGATCCGGCTCGCCACGGGCGCCGGGCGCCAGCTCGGCGCGCAGCACTCGCACAGTCTGGAGGGCTGGTATGCGCACATCCCGGGACTGCGCATCGCGGTGCCGGCGACGATCGATGATGCGCGCTTCATGCTCGCCGCGGCCCTCAGGCTGCCCGATCCGGTTCTGCTGTTCGAGCACCTGTATCTCTACAACATGCAAGGCACGCTCACCGAGGGCCTCGAGCAGGTCGATCTCGAGCGCGCGGCCATTCGCCGCACCGGCCGCGACGTGACGCTGATTTCCTACGGCTGGAGCCTGCACAAATGCCTCGCCGCCGCCGCCACGCTCGCCGCCGAGGGCATCGAGGCCGAAGTGCTCGATCTGCGCTCCCTGCGGCCGCTCGATGAGGCGACCATCATGGCGAGCGTCCGTCACACGCATCGCGCGCTCATCGTGGATGAAGGCTGGCGCAGCGGCAGCCTCGCCGCGGAGATCGTCACGCGCATCGTCGAGCAGGCCTTCTATGAACTCGACGCGCCAGTGGCTCGGCTGTGCACCGCGGAAGTGCCGATCCCTTACGCCGCACACCTGGAAGAGGCCGCGCTGCCAAGCCCGGCGCGCATCGCCGCTGCCACCCGCGAACTGCTCGTCAGCGCCAGGGGGCCCTGATGCGGGTCGAGTTCCGTCTGCCCTCCCTCGGCGCCGACATGGAGAGCGCCACACTCACCGAGTGGCTGAAGCAGCCCGGTGAGCACATCCATCGCGGCGAGGCGATCGCCACCGTGGAGACCACCAAGGGTCTGATCGATCTCGAGGCGTATGAGGACGGCACGCTCAGCGAGCTCGTGGCCACACCGGGGACGCGACTGCCGGTCGGCGCCGTCATGGCCCATCTTGAGGTCGAGGGGGGCGCCGCCCCCGCGGCCGAGCTGAACGCACCGCCCCCTGGTGCGCCGGCGCCGCCAGCGCAGGCGCCCCCGCCCCCCGCTGCCACCGTCCGTGCACCGCAGGCCGAGCGGGTGCGCCTCTCGCCCGCAGCACGCCGCCGCGCGCACGAACTCGGCATCGCGCCCGAGACGCTTGCGCACGCCGCGGCGCCCGGGGCCATCGTGCATCTGCAGGACATCGAGCGCCTCGCTTCCGCCCCGCCGGCCGCCGCGAACGCGGCGCGCGCCGCGATGCGCGAGGCAATTGGCGCGGCCATGGCGCGCGCCAAGCGCGAGATTCCGCACTACTACCTCGGACAAACACTCGATTTCGGTCCGGCGCGCGCCTGGCTCACGCAGCACAACGCACAGCTTGCGGTCGGCGAGCGGCTTATCGAGGCCGTGCTCCTCATCAAGGCCGTGGCGCTCGCCGCGGCGCGGCTGGAAGGATTCAACGGCCACTGGCGCGAGGGCCGCTTCGAGCGCTCCGCCGCCGTACACGTCGGGGCAGCCATCGCCGTGCGCGGCGGCGGGCTCGTCGCTCCGGCGCTGCTCGATGCCCACGCCAAGGATCTGGCGGCGCTGATGAGCGAGTTCAGCGCGCTCGTGACCCGCGCGCGTGCCGGCCACCTGCGCTCGGGGGAGTTCACGGCTGCCACCATCACCCTCACCAGCCTCGGGGCCGACGGGGTCGATGTCCTCTATCCGATCATCAATCCTCCGCAGGTCGCGATCATCGGCGCCGGCGCGATCCGAGATGCTCCGTGGGCGATCGAGGGCAGGATCGAGGTCCGTCCGCTCCTCACCCTCGCGCTCGCGGCGGACCACCGTGTCACCGATGGGCGCCTCGGCGCCCGCTTCCTGCGCAGCATCGCCGAGCTGCTCGCCGATCCGCAGCGCCTCTGACCGCAAGGCGTGCCATCATGGACATCAACCAGATCCGTACCCGACTGCTCGCACTGCTGAGGCAGATCGCTCCGGACATCGAGCCGCAGAGTCTCGAGCCGCAACGGGCGTTTCGCGACCAGTTCGACTTCGACTCGATGGACGCGCTGCACTTCGCGACGGCCGTGAGCGAAGCGTTCGGCATCGAAATCCCCGAGCGCGACTACCCGAGCCTGATGAGTCTCGAGGGGGCCGCGCGTTTCGTACAGAGCCGCCTCGGCGCCGGCGCCTGAGGCCTCCTCGCCCGCAAGCGGCGCCGTTCTGCGCAGCGCTAGTGCTTCGCCGGCGCCTTCTTCTTCGGCTGCGGCCCGCAGCCCTTCGTCCAGCTCACTCCCTCAATGATGTCCCGCCGGTCGGTGCGCACCGTGACGCTGCAGCCGGCATAGTTATATTGATTGAACCGCCAGGTCGCCACGCGCCTGCCGTGCACTTCGTGCAGCCCGGACGGGATGCTCCAGCGCATCTCAAGATTGAACAGCGGCTTGCCGATGCGCGCCTCGGCCGTGGCGGAGGGATAGTGCCGCGGCGGACTGGCGCAGGCTGCCAGGAGCCCGAGCAGCGCACTGCATGCGAGCGCTCGCCAGATGCGCAAGCGGCCCGCCCCCGCCCGCAGCGGGCCGGCGAGAAGATCGTTGCGGGTCACCGATGCGCTTTCCACCTGAGTCGCTCCGTGTCGCGTTGGCGGCTGTCCGGTCCCGTGCGATCATCGCCGGATCCTCCGCCGTCGCCGGGAATTGTATGCCGAACCTGCGCAAGTTTGTCCTCGGCGCGCCGCTGCTCGCGCTGCTTGGCGCCGCCGCCGCGGCGCGGCCGGTACCGCCCTTCCCCACCCCGCCGGTGCTGCCCGTGCCGCCGCACAGTGGCTACCTCGCCGTCGATGGGATCCGTCTGTGGTACGGTGAGCTCGGCAGCGGACCGCCGGTGGTGCTGATCGAGGGCGGGCTGGACACGAGCGATGACTGGGGGTATCTCGCGCCTTTCCTGGCCGCGCACGGCTATCGTGCGGTGCTGTTCGACAGCCGCTGCCAGGGCCGCAGCACCTGCGATGGCACACGCATCACTTACCGGCTGATGGCGCGCGACACCGAGGGATTGATGCGCGCGCTGCATATCCGCCGCGCGGCCATCGTCGGCTACAGTGACGGCGGCATCATCGGACTTGAAATGGCCATTCACGATCCCCGCCGGGTGGTCTCGGTGTTCGCCTACGGCGCCAATGCCACCCCGAGCGCCATCGAGGCGCACGAGAGCCCCGCCGAGCGGCGCGTCGATGCGCTGAGCGGCGCCTGGTCCCGGCGGGAGTACGAGCGGCTCTCCCCGACCCCCGGCGCCTATGCGCAGGTGCAGCGGCGCATCTCCACGCTGTGGGCCACCCAGCCGCACCTGACGGCGGGCGAGCTCGGGCGCATTCGCGCCCCGGTGTGGATCGCCGACGGCGACCGGGACATGATCAAGCGCAGCGACACCGATTTCATGGCGCGCGCCATCCCGCTCGGCAGTGAGCTGATTCTGCCATTCGCCTCGCATTACGCGCTGTGGGAATACCCCGGACTGTTCGATCGAGCGGTGCTGCAGTTTCTCGCCTCGAGCGACCCGCGAGCGCACCGCTGAGGCTGCCGCTCACGGGCCGAGCAGCTCTCCGATCAGCGTGAGCAGCCCCTCGGCGTGCAGGGGCTTGCGTGCGATGCGCCAGTGCGGATCACCCTGCAGCCCCTGAACGCTCGCGGAGGTGTCGCCGCTCAACAGGATGACCGGCAGCCGCGCACCGAGCCGCGCGCGCACCTCGTCGATAACTTCGAGGCCGGTCGCAGCGCCCGCCAGATGGAAATCACTGATCAGCAGATCGACACCGGCATGGCGCTCGAGCTGCTCGAGCGCATCGGCCTTCGAGGCACCGGCGAGCACCTCGTACCCGGCCGCGCGCAGCAGCAGCTCGGTGGCGACGCGCACGCTCGCCTCGTCCTCGATCAGCAGTATCCGCGCCGCCGCGGCCGCGGGGCGCTCCAGGCGCACCGCCGAGACCGCCGGGACGGCGCCGGCCGCCTCTGACGGTGGCGCGCCGGCGGGCACCATCAGGCGAAAGCAGGAGCCGGCCGCGAGCACCGAGTGCACCTCGAGCTTCAGGCCGAGCAGGTTCACGATGCGGTGCACGATGCTCAACCCGAGCCCGTAGCCGCTGCGCGGCATGTTCGCCGGCGTGTCGACCTGGAAGAACTCGGTGAAGATCAGCCCGAGCTGCTCCTGCGGGATGCCGATGCCGGTGTCAGCCACCTCGATACACGCCTGGGTCGGCTCGAACACGCAGCGCAGGGTGATCTGCCCGCGCTGCGTATACTTCAGCGCGTTCGACAACAGGTTGCGCAGCACCTGCTCGAGCAGCGCCGCATCGGTGCGCAGCGTGCCGTTCTGTGCCTCCAGGCGCAGGCCAAGACCCTTGTGCTGCGCCAGGGGCGTGAACTCCTGACGCAATGGCTCGAGCAGCGCCTCGGCGGGGAACTCGCTGATCTGCGCGCGCACGGCGCCCGCTTCGAACTTACCGATGTCAAGCAGCGCGTTCACCAGGCGCGACATCGCCCCGATCGCCCGCTCCTGCTGCCCGAGCACCTCGGTCAGCACCGGATCGCCTGTCAGACGCCGCAGCGTTCCATTCAGCAGCGCCAGAGTCTGCAGCGGCTGGCGCAGATCGTGGCTCGCGGTAGCGAGGAAGCGGCTCTTGGCCTGATCGGCCCGATTGGCCCGATCGCGTGCCTCGCAGGCGCTCTGGCGGGCCCGCTCGGCCGCCTCCCGTGCGGCGCCGAGTTCCGCCTCGACACGTTGCCGCTCGGTGACATCCCGGATCGCCGCGAGCACGAGCACGCGCTCCCCGTCGCTCACGGGGCTGAGGGCGATTTGCGCGGCGAACTGCGTACCGTCTCGCCGCCTGGCGCGCACATCGAGTCCCGCACCCATGGGACGCTTGCGGGGTGAGGCGTGAAAGCGCTCGCGCCACTCACTGTGCCTGGCCCGCAGCGCCTCGGGCACCAGCCGCTCGATCAGCTCACCGCTCAGCGCGTCCTGCCCGTACCCGAACAACGATTCGGCCGCATGGTTCACGAACAGGATGCGCCCGGCAGCGTCGGTGATGACGATCGCATCGGGCGCGCACTGCAGGGCACATTCGAACAGCGAGGGCGCAAGCACGGACACCTCCTGACGTGCGCCCATCCTAATGCCGGCTCGAGCCCGGCAGGTGTCACCCAGGTTACAGGCGAAGCGAACATCGCCCCGGGCGGCTCAGCCGTGCCGTTTGATCGCCTTGCGCTGCACCGCCGGTCGCTGCTCGCCAAGGTGCGCCTCGGCGCGTGCCAGCAGCCGCCGCAGATCCACCGCCCGGATCGCCCCATCGTGCAGCTGCACCACGCCCTCGGCCCGCATTTGCGCCAGGATCCGGCTGACGACGACGCGCACCGATCCGATCATCGCAGCAAGCTCACTCTGCGGCAGATCGTGCAGCAGATTGTTCTGGCGGCCGTCAAAGTGCCGCAGCAGCAGGTTCGCCAAGCGGGTCGAGGTATCGTGCAGGGCGAGGTCGGCGGCGAGGTCAGCCAGTTCCCGCAGCTTCGCCGCGCTGTAGCGATGCACCGCGAGATCGAGCGGGGGCAGCGCGCGCAGCCATCCTCGCCACTGCGCCATGGGAGCCGAGAGCATGCGTACCGGACCGAGGGCCCACGCGCTCACGGTGTGCGGCAGACCATCGAGCAGGCTCACCACATCGAACCCGTCACCGGGGCCGAGCAGCCACAACGTCAGCTCCCGTCCATCCACGGAGTTCGAGCGCACGATCTTGACCCGCCCCGAGACGATCAGGCGGAAGCGCTCGAGCGACTCCCCCGGCCCCATGATCTGGCGCCTCGCCGGGCAGGATTCCTCCACGAGCGAGGCCTGCAAACGCCTCAAGTCCAGCTCATCCATGCCCGCAAAAATCGGGCTGCGCTGCAGCGCAGTGAGTGATGTCATGGAGCGCGATCCTGGGAGCCGCGCTGCCGGCCGGCAATGCGTACTCACCGCAGCGCGCTGCGCATTGCCGCGCGGCACGGCGCGCACGGCTGTGCACTTGCCACGATTGGCGCGGGTGCAACGCGCCCCCAGACTAACAGGCAAGTTCGCAACAAGCAGGGCGCGAGACGCCGCAGGAGATGCTCATGAGCCGCAACAAACCACCCACGAGTGTCGGGGGCCGCCGCAGGCCCTTCGGCCATGTCACTCCGGCACAGCCGCACGCGCCGCATCGGCGCATCCCCTCGAGCGAACAGCTCTTCGGCCGCGAGCCGTTCACCGCCGAGCCGATGCCGCGCTACTACGGTACGGGCGTCGCCGGCTACACCAGCGGCCCGGGCTTCACGGGCGGGTACTATGGCTTTGGCGAGGAGAGCCCCGCAACGCCCACAGAACTCGAGCTCGAATACCTGCACGATGTTTACGGGACCGAATGGGAGGGCGCCACCCCGCCGGCCACCCCGCGCGCCGCCCCGCCGCGCCGCTACCCCCCGGGACCGAAGGGCTATCAGCGCTCCGATGCGCGCATCCGCGAGGACCTGTGCGACCGGCTCATGCGGGCCCGGCACATCGACTCGAGCGAGGTCACCGTCGAGGTGGCGAATGGGAAGGTTACCCTCGAGGGCACCGTGCCGCAGCGGGGCATGAAGCATGCGATCGAGGACATGGCCGACGCCTGTCTCGGCGTACAGGACATCGATAACCGCATTCGAGTGCTGGCGCCGAGTCCCGGCGGCTGAGCCGATCGGCCCCACCTGCGCGCGCGGCAGCCGGCAGCGCCATGGCGGTGTCGGCCGACCGCGCGCGTCCGTGCCCGCGAGGCCACCTTTAACAACGGCGCCGTGGTGAAACATTCCTGCAACAAATGCGCAACAGGAGTGTCATCCTGACCCTCTAGTGTGCGACTCCTCGGTGCGCGGCTTCGGCCGCGCATGACTAATAAGACATCACGAGGAAGCGCACCATGACTCGTCCCCTCTCCCGCCGCGTCACGACTGGCTCGAGCGTCGCTCTGGCCGTCGCCACGGCCCTCGCGTCCGCCGCCGCACACGCCGCCCCGGCTCCTGTGCCCGCACCAGCGCCGATGCCCGCCATGAGCACGCTGCAGGAGATCATCGTCACCGGCAAGGCCGAGCAGCTGAAGAGCCTCAAGCAGCGCTCGATCTACGCGTCGGCCTACGGCGACAAGGCCCTCGACCGCCAGCAGCTGAAGTCCGCCGGCGTCGTCGGCGGCGCCGCGCAGGCGCTGTCGTTCGCGCCGGGCATCAGCGTGTCCGGCTACGGCCAGACCGGCGGCACGAAAGCCTCGATCAGCGTCAATGGTTTCAAGCAGGGCTGGGGCGGATTCTCCGGCGGCACGATCGATGACGGCAGCATCGCGGTGAGTTTCGATGGCATCCCGATGGTCAACGCTGCCACCGGCCTGTGGGAAACCCCCGAAGTGCCGCAGACCGGCATCCTGCAGGGCGCACGCGTCACCTACGGCCCGGGCGATCCGCAAGACCGCTGGTACAATAATATCGGCGGGAGCGTGAATTTCGTGCCGGTGCAGCCCACCTCCAAGGCCGGTGGCAGCGTCGCGCTCACCTACGGGAGCTTCGCGACCGAAAACGCCGTGGTGATCCTGCAGACCGGAAAGATCGACGGTTGGGAGACGGTATTCGCCGGCGGCGGCGGGCGATCGGACAGCTTCCGCACCTCTCCGGACGGGTTTGCCTGGCCGACGCGCAACTTCGCCGGTTTCTTCAAGACCCGCAAGGAGTTCCGTCATGGCGATGCGAGCTTCGGCGCCTACATCGGCGATGGTTACGGCTGGCGCCCGACGCCAATCCCGCTCACCCCGAACGCGCTGATCAGCGCCAACGGTCAGGACGCGAACGGCAATCCGCTGCCCGGCCCGCTGTTCAGCCAACAGACCACCGGTTTCTACAGCGCAGTCAATGCCAACGTCTGGAGGAAGAACGACTACAACCGCACCTGGCTCGTGTATGCGCGACAGAACATCCAGCTCGACGAACACGTGACGCTGCATAACCAGCTGTGGTATCGGCAGGGCAACCGGCTGCACATTCACTACAACAACTACGTCGCGGGCGCCGGCAACCTGTACGAGCACAACAATCCGTTCTCGCACATGTATGGCGATAAGCTCTGGACCGACATCTATCTGCCGTACAACAAGATCGGCATCGGCGGATTTTTCATCAACACGACTTACAACTCGCGCAATCAGTTCTATAGCCCGAACGCGTGCGTTACGCTGACAAGCCCGGTCACCTACACAGTCTATGGCGAGAATCCGACCACGCTCGCCACCGGGTCGACGGTCTGCGGCTCCGCCGCAGTCCCGAACGCCAACTATCGCAGCGATTTCTGGCACGTCACCAATCTCGATGCATTTTTCCAGGATACCATCACTCCGATTGCCTCGCTGAGCATCACCCCGGGAATCCGCGCGGTGAGCTTTCAGACCGACTACAACCCGAACGGCGCAACGGAATTCCCCGAAGCGGCCGCCCTGGATGCCTACTGCAACACCGTCGGCGGCTCGTGTGCGTTCTCCGGTCACGACCAGGGCGAACTCGGCCCGGTACGCACCAACTACGACAAAGTCGAGCCCTCCGTGAGCGCTCGTTGGCAGCCGTTGAGGTGGCTGGCCATTTACGGCAACTGGGCGAGCGCCTATCGACTGCCGCAAGTCGGCGGTGGCGGCGGTCTGTACCAAAGCACCCCGGCGGTCGGGGACATCCTCGAGCGCAGCGTCGAGTACCAGGCGGGTGCGAAACTGTTCTGGCCGCAGATCGGTGCGTTCAGCAAGGTGCTCATCAACGCCAATTACTATCATGACCACTTCAGCCACCAGTTCATCGGTGTCACGAGCGGTAACGGCAACTTTCTCGGTCTTGGCACCGGCGACTCGCTGTATCACGGCGTGAACTTCTCGGCCGAGGCCAATTGGCGCGCCCTGAAGATGTTCGCCAATCTCAACGAAGAGAAGGCGAACTTCAATTACTACGACTTCCAGGGCACCAATTACAACGGCATGGCCGTACCGTATGTGCCGAACACGACATTCAACGCAGGCGCGTACTATCACTTCAACGCCTGGGACGGCATACGTTTGAAACCGCGCGTCTGGTATCAGTACGTCGGCGCCCAGCACATGTTCGACAATTACCTCGGCGCGCCGAGTGCGCAGAAGATGCCCGCCTACGGACTGTTGAACCTGGCGCTCGCCGCCACGGTCCCGGGTTCGTGGTACGGCGATGCGGTCAAGAAGGTGGAGTTCAAGGTCGAAGTGATGAACGTCACCGACAAGCGGTACAACATTTTCCAGGAACTTTCGGCCGGCGGGTTGTACAACACCGGTAGCTACGTCGAGTATCCCATGGGTCTGCCCGGCGCCCCGCGTGCGGTCTACGGCACGATCGCGGTGAAGTTCTAAAAGTATCCCCGTCCCCCCGGGGAAGCTTACCCCCGCGGCGCGCGCTCTCGGGCGCGCGGCGCGGGGGCCGGGCTCAGTCGAGCTTGAACTCG
Source organism: Pseudomonadota bacterium (assembly GCA_021809525.1). Taxonomy (GTDB): domain Bacteria; phylum Pseudomonadota; class Gammaproteobacteria; order Steroidobacterales; family Steroidobacteraceae; genus 13-2-20CM-66-19. The sequence goes on from JAKAYU010000028.1 coordinate 19,604, forward strand.
ATGGTGTCCCAGCGCGTGGTGTCCTCGTGGCGGGCCTGGCGGCGGATGGCATCGACGAGCGCGCGCTCATCCCAGTCCACGACCTCATCGGCGAGGTCGGCCAGCTCCTTCGGCACGGCCTTGCCCGAGCCGAAGGGCTTCAGCAGCACCACCGGCTTCTGGCTCGCCTGGGCGTAGAGCAGTTCAAAGGTGAGGAGGTCCTGGTCCTGCGCGAACAGGCTCGAGAGGCCGATCACCACCTCCACTGGACTGATCTGGGTGCGCAGCTGCTGCTTTTGGGCCTCGCGGTCGCCGGCGGGACGGCGGTCCGGATCGCTGAAATTCTTGTAAAAGAAGTTCCGCGAGCTCTCCAGATACTCGAAGACCCGCAGGTAATCGTCGGCGGGCGCCCACAAATGGGTGACGAACAGGCGGATCGGATTGGCCTGCGACATGCGATAGGGTTCTCCGTAAGCTCAGGCAGTGTCTCACAAGCGACCGCTGCTGCGAAGTGCGGCAAACCGCCGGCTGCAGCCGGCCGCGCAATTGCATAAAATGGCCTTTTTGCGGCACGGAGCCGGCCATCCACGGTGCGTCTGGTCCTCTACAACATTCGCTACGCCACCGGCACAGGTCCGGCGTTTCACCTGCCGCTGCCCGGGGCGGGCTATCTGCGCAGCAACCCGCGCGTGCTTTCGGGCATTACCCGCTTCCTGCGCGAGGAGCATGCCGATGTGGTCGGGCTCATCGAGGTCGACAGCGGCTCGATCCGCACCGGGATGGTCAATCAGGCCGAGCATATCGCCGCCGAGCTCGGCCACTATTCCACATTTCAGTGCAAGTACGGCACCTCCTCGGTGAACACCCTGCTGCCGATCGTGCGCAAGCAGGGCAATGCGCTGCTGTCGGCGCCGCACGTGCACGGGGAGCGCTTCCACTACTTCGACACCGGCATCAAGCGGCTGATCATCGAGCTCGAGCTCGAAGATGTGTGCGTCTTTCTGGTGCATCTGTCGCTGAAGTTCCGCCATCGCCAGTATCAGCTTCGCTCCCTGCACGATCTGATCGTCAAGTCACGCAAGCCCGTGATCATCGCCGGAGACTTCAATACCTTCTGGGGCACGCACGAGATCTACCTGTTCATGCGCGCCGCCGGGCTGCGCAGCGCCAACTCCGCGGGGCTGCCGTCGTATCCGGCCCGCGCCCCGCGCATCGAGCTAGACTTCATTCTGGTGAGCGAGGGGATCGAGGTGAGCGAGTTCCGCGTCCCGGACGTGCGCTTCTCCGACCACCGGCCGCTGGTGTGCGATTTTCACGTGCGCGCGGCGCGCTCGGCCGAGCCGGCCGTGGCCTGAGCGGCGGCAACGGACACAAGAGGGCACGGGCATGAGCGATGAGCGCGGACAGCATTGGCGCATCGAGCGCGACGCGGAGGGGATCGTGTGGCTGTGGGCGGACAAGGCCGACTCCTCGGCCAACGTTCTCTCGAGCGAAGTGCTGCGCGAGCTCGACGCACACCTCGAGACCCTGCGCGCAGGGAATCCCCCGGGGGTCGTGGTGCTCTCGGCCAAGAAGAGCGGCTTCATCGCCGGCGCCGACATCAAGGAGTTCACCCGCATCAGCGGGGAGGACAGCGGCTACCGGCTGATCCACGCCGGCCAGCGGGTGCTCGATCGCCTGGCCGCGCTGCCCTGCCCGACCGTCGCGGCGCTGCACGGGTTCGCCCTCGGCGGGGGCCTGGAGCTCGCCCTGGCATGCCGCTATCGCATCGCCGTCGACGATGAGCGCCTCGCGCTCGGCCTGCCGGAGGTGCAGCTCGGCATCCATCCGGGCTTCGGCGGCACGGTGCGCAGCGTGCAGCTGATCGGCGTCACGGCGGCCATGCAGCTGATGCTGACCGGCAAGCCGGTGCGCGCTGCGCAGGCGCTGCGCCTCGGGCTGCTCGACCGGCTGGTCGCGCCCGAGGAGCTGCGTGAGGCGGCCCGCGCGTTCATCCACCACCGCCCCGCCCCGCATCGCGCGCCGTTCACGCAGCGCGTGCTCGGCTGGCCGATCATCCGCCCGTTCGTGCAAAACTCGCTCACCGCCCGCGTGGCGGCCAAGGCGCCCCGCGAGCACTATCCGGCCCCCTACGCCATCATCGAGCTATGGAGCCGCTATGGAGCGCAAGGCCCGGCCGCGTTCGAAGGCGAGTCGCGCTCGATCGCACACCTGTTCACCACCGACACAGCCCGCAACCTCATCCGTGTCTTCCTGCTGCAGGACCGACTGAAGACGATCGCCGGCAAGAGCGCCGCACCGCTCGAGCGGGTGCACGTGGTCGGGGCCGGAGTGATGGGCGCGGACATCGCCGCGTGGGCCGCGCTGCGCGGCTGCCGGGTCACGCTGCAGGACCGCGAGGCGGCGCTCATCGAGCCGGCGCTCGAGCGGGCGCGCGAGCTCATCGCCAAGCGCCTGCGCGATGTGAACAAGGCCGCGGCTGCCGCCGAGCGCCTGAGCGCGGACCCCGAAGGGGCCGCGGTCGGCGAGGCGGACGTGCTCATCGAGGCGATCTTCGAGAACCTCGAGGCCAAGCGGGCCCTGTTCGCGGCCCTCGAGCCACGCCTTAAGCCCACGGCACTGCTCGCGACCAACACTTCGAGTATCGACATCGGCGAGCTCGCTGAGGGACTCGCGCGGCCGGAGCGTTTGGTGGGGCTACACTTCTTCAACCCCGTGGCGCAGATGCCGCTCGTTGAAGTCGTCGCCGGCCGCGCGAGCGACCCACAGGCGGTGCAGACTGCGAGCGCCTTTGCCCGCAAGCTCGACAAGCTGCCGCTGCCGTGCCGCAGCGCGCCCGGGTTCATCGTCAATCGGGTGCTGATGCCCTATCTGCAGGAAGCCATGTCTGCGGCCGGCGAAGGTGTACCGTTCGCGGCCATCGATGCGACGGCCCTCGCGTTCGGCATGCCGATGGGGCCGGTCGAGCTGGCCGATGTGATCGGCCTCGACGTCTGCGCGCATGTCGGTGAGAGCATCGCGCGGGGGCTGGGACGGCCCGTGCCGGACCTCACCGTGCTGCGCGAGCATATCGAGCTCGGCAAGCTCGGCCGCAAGAGCGGCGCCGGGTTTTACCTGTGGCGGGCGGGCACACCGGTCAAACCGGTGGCGGCGACGGCGCCCGCGGACCTCACCGACCGGCTCATTCTGATCTTGGTCAATGAATGCGTCGCCTGCCTGCGCGAGGGCATCGCGCAGGATGCCGATCTGATCGATGCGGCCGTGATCTTCGGCACCGGCTTCGCGCCGTTTCGCGGTGGGCCGCTCGCTTACGCCCGTGCGCGCGGCGTCGATGCCATCGTCGAGCGCCTCGGCAGCCTCGCCGAGCGCTACGGGGAACGCTTCCAACCGGATGCCGGGTGGGCCTTGCTCGCCGGTGCCGGCGGCCAGGCCGCCGAAACGCCCGCCCGGGCGGCAAAATCGTGAACGGTGCCCGGGCCAGCCGCACGCTGGGCGCATTACGATTGGGCCCCACCGGCGGATCGCGCCGCCTCACCGGACGTCACTAAACTGTCTTGGGAAACCGACATCGTTGACGAGCGGGCCCCCAGCGTCCGACTGCTCAGGCAGTTCGTGCCGCTCGATGGGCTGAAGCGCGAGAGCCTTGCCGCGCTCGCCAAGAAGCTCAGCCTGCGGAGCCTCTCCGGCGGGGAGACTTTGTTCAAGGAAGGCGACCTCGACGCGCGCACGCTATGGCTGGTCTCCGGACGGCTCGAGATTCAGCACCACGGACAGCCGGTGGGCACGGTGAGCGGCGGCTCGAGCGAGGCCTCAGCTCCCCTGTGCCCCGGCAGCCCCCGCGGCGCCACGGCACGCGCAATCGATACGGTCGAATATCTCTCGATCGACAGCGAACTGCTCGATGTGGCCATCACCTGGGACCAGACCGGCATCTACGAGGTCGCCGAGCTGAAGCAGGAATTCAAGGGCGCCGGCGGCGATGATTGGATGACGACGCTGCTCACATCCAAGGCCTTCCACAAGATACCCCCGGCGAACCTGCAGGCGATCTTCCAGCGCCTCGAGCGCGTGCCGTACAAGGCCGGCGAGACGGTGATCCGCCAGGGACAGGACGGCGACTATTTCTACGTCATCGTCAGCGGCAAGTGCCTCGTCACGCGCGAGACGCCCCTGAACCGCACCGGACTGAAGCTGGCCGAGCTGACCGTGGGCGACACCTTCGGCGAGGAGGCGCTCATCGCTCAGGCCAAACGCAACGCGACGGTAAGCATGCTCACCGACGGCGCGTTGATGCGCCTCAGCAGCGAGGACTTCCGCCAGTTGATGAGCGAACCGCTGCTGCAGCGCGTGAGCTACGAGCGCGCGCAGGAAATCGTCGCCCACGGCGGGCAGTGGCTCGATGTGCGCATGCCGCGCGAGTACCAGACGCTTGCGATCGACGGATCGCTAAACATTCCGCTGTGCTTCATCCGCCCGAAGCTCGGCACGCTCGATCGCAACGTGCCATACGTGGTGATCTGCGACAGCGAGCGGCGCAGCTGCGCGGCCGCCTTCATCCTGGTCGAGCTCGGCTTCGATGCCTACGTGCTCGACGGCGGACTGAATCAAAATCCCCAGGCCATGCGCCGCAGCGCCTGAGCGCGCCCCTACAGGGCCTCGCTACATGGTGTGCGTCGGTTTGTCGCCCTGCAGCGCGCCGGCGAGATAGGTCTCGATCTTCTTCTGCGTCTGGCCGTGGTCCTGCTCGCTGAACTGCACCCCGATGCCGGCGGTGCGCTTGCCCTGCGCGCCCTTCGGCGTCACCCAAATGACGCGCCCGGCCACCGGCAGCTTCTCATCCTCGCCCATGAGGTTCAGCAGCATGAACACTTCATCGCCGAGACGGTAGTTGCTGTTGGTCGGAATGAACAGCCCGCCGTTCTTCACGAACGGCATGTAGGCCAGATACAGCGCACTCTTGTCCTTGATGGTCAGCGTCAGCAGACTCGGCTTGTTGCCACCGGCTCTCACGTTCTCATCCTCAGCTTCGCGCTCAGTGCCACACTCGAGCGCCCCGTACTCACGCCGCGCGGCGCGCAGCGAGGCGCCGCAGCAGCGCCTCGAGCGCCACGCTCCTGTTGAGCGGCACGTCCAATGATGACCTGAGCTCCCGCACCGCGTCCAGGAGCTCGAACGCCTCTCTTATAGTCAGCCCGACGGCACGCGAGTGCGCGCTGGCGCGCAGTTCCGCCACGGCGGCGGGGCCGGCGAGCTCGGCGCGGATCCGATCCGTGAGCCAATTCTCAAAACAGGCGAGCCGCAGGGGCAGCTCATCGCGGCTCCAGCGCTCGGCGCTCGCGGCCGCATCGCCCCCGCCGGCGGCAAATTCCTCGAGCTCCCGGCGCATCTCGGCGGCCGTGGCGATGAGCGCGGCCGGATC